>NZ_JBVHWM010000029.1:0-102462 GCF_055564375.1 Streptomyces sp. NPDC029138 | reverse complement strand
TGCAGACTTCGCAATCCACACCGAACCCGGAAGGCCCTCACCCGTTCAAGCACCCAGCGCGTGTGTCACCAACGTCCCGAGACAGCACACCTAGGCCGTGTATCGAAAGTGGATCTTGAGCCGTGAATGATCACGGTTCATGGGTCGGGGAGATCTCACGGATGAACAGTGGGCGGTGTTGGAGCCCTTGTTGCCAAAGGGAGCGAAGGCGGGGCGGCCGCCCGTCTGGTCCCGGCGGCAGCTGATCGACGGCATACGATTTCGGATCCGGACCGGTGTGCCGTGGCCGGACGTGCCCGTCGAGTACGGGCCGTGGGGCCGGATCTACGACCTGTTCCGCCGATGGCAGCGGGACGGCAGCTGGCAGCGGATCCTTACCAGGCTCCAGTCCCTGGCCGACGCGGAGGGTGCGATCACGTGGGACCTTAGCGTCGACTCCACCGTGTGCCGCGCCCATCAGCATGCGGCCGGTGCCCGCAAGCAGGGTGACCGGCAGAAGGAACCACCGGGCGGTGTCTTCACCGAGCCCGGAGATCACGGACTGGGACGCTCGCGCGGCGGGTTCACCACCAAGCTGCACCTGGCCGTGGAGCAAGGCCAGAAGCCCATGTCGATCGTGATCACGGCCGGGCAGCGCGGGGACTCGCCGCAGTTCGAACCGGTACTGGAGAAAGTCCGCGTGCCTCGCACCGGACCGGGCCGGCCACGCGTCCGCCCCGATCGGGTCCGCGCGGACAAGGCGTACGCCTCCCGCAAGAACCGCGCCTACCTGCGCCACCGCAGAATCCGCTGCACCATCCCGGACAAGGCTGACCAGGCGCGCAACCGCCAGAAGCTCGGCTCCCGCGGCGGCCGGCCGCCACATTTCGGCCCTGTCGACTACCGCGAGCGCCACGCGGTCGAGTGCGGGATCAACCGCCTCAAGAGGCACCGCGCCGTCGCCTCGCGATACGACAAGCTCGCGGTCCGCTACGAGGCGACCGTCCTCGTCGCTGCCATCAACGAGTGGCTGTGACCCTCGGCGGTGCGATCCACGTTCCACGTCTCCGGCAGATCACTGCCGCAGAAGACGCAGACGAAGTCGTCCTCGCGCACGATGTTGTGCTCCTGGCAGTCGGGGCACCGCCGGAACACCACCTCGTGGGTGAAGCCGGAGGGCCGCCCGAGCCCTACATGGTCCAGAGCACGAGCGACTGCCGACCAGGAGGTGACGTCCGGGCAGTACCCGGTGGACTGGTTGCTGACCTCGCTCACCGCCCACCGGTCCGCCTCACGCACGAAGCCGATCTCGCCGGCACTCAGAACCATGGCTCCGCCGGCACAGACCACGTGCTCGCTTCGCCGCGGCGCCAGCCGAAGCGCACCGTCCGTACCGACCACGAAGGTGAACGGTTCGGCCAGTTCCGCCGCCGATCGCTCAGCGATCCAGTCGCCGAACTCAGCTGCCGAGCTGATCCGGCACCCGCCGCTGCCAGGCCGGACCGCAGTCTTCAGCTCGACCGGTCCGCCATATCGGTAACTCCGCCCCCGCGCACTCACGTGAGCCAACCTAGAGCACTTCCGACACACGCTCTAGGAGGGCACCAACAATCACGTGAACTGATATCATAAGGTTCGATTGTCAGCGCCATCAACATCACCGCGCAGTCCATGGCTGATGTGGCGGCCGAGATGAAGAATGCGCAGCCCAACTCCTCCCGCCGCAGCCTGCGCGCCGAAGCCGATCAGATCCAGCAACTGAACTGGGAGCGCACTGGCTGGATCAGGTGTGCCGACTGCGCGCCTTGGTCCGGACGCAGATGCTGGAGTCGCGGCCGTAGTTCCATTCCACGTGGATCACGCCGGCGTTCGTCTCGTGCGCGAGCAGACACGCGGTGCGGGACCACTCGGCCGACGCGATGGGGAGTCCTCGACCTGCTGGACGCGCTGAAGAGGACGCCGACTTCCTCTCCGGCTTCTCCGTCGCCCCGTACGAGCGCATCGACCGGGCCACACTCCAGCGCCGCCTGCTGCTCGCGCTGTTCGCCCTGGGCACCAACATGGGCATCCGCTCGATCGTCGCGACCGGCGAGCATGGCGAGAGTGGAGCCGCTCTGCGCCATATCCGGCAGCACTTCATCACCGTCGACAACCTCCGCGCCGCCGTCACCCGACTGGTCAACGCAACCTTCTCCGCCCGCGACACCGCGTGGTGGGGCCGGGGCAACGCGTGTGCCTCGGACTCGAAGAAGTTCGGGTCCTGGTCCAGCAACTTCATGACCGAGTACCACGCACGCTACGGCGGCAGCGGCGTGGTGATCCACTGGCACGTGGAGCGGAAGAACGTCTGCATCTACTCGCAACTGAAGTCCTGTTCGTCGTCCGAGGTCGCGGCGATGATCGAGGGACTGCTGCGGCATTGCACGGACGCGAGATCGAGTCGAACTACGTCGACACATACGGCGCGAGCGTGGTCGGGTTCGCCTTCGCCGAGCTGCTCAACTTCCGCCTGCTGCCCCGGTTGAAGAACATCGGCAGCATCCTCCTGTACCGCCCGGACGACGACCCGCCCGGCTGGCCGGCGCTCGGCGCCTCCCTGACCCGGGCCATCAAGTGGGATCTGATCGAGCAGCAGTACGACCAGATGCTCGAGTACGCCACCGCCCTGCGCCTGGGCACCGCGGAGGCCGAGCAGGTACTACGGCGCTTCACCCGCGGTGGCCCCAAGCACCCCACCTACGCCGCGCTCGAAGAACTCGGCCGCGCCGTACGCACGATCTTCGCGTGTGACTACCTCGCCAGCCCGGACCTGCGCCGCGAGATCCACGGCGGGCTCCAGGTCGTGGAGAACTGGAACAGCGCCAACACCGTGCTGCACTACGGTAACGACGGCGCGCCGACCGGCTCGGACAAGGAGCACGCCGAGACCTCGATGCTCGCCCTGCACCTGCTCCAGTCGAGTCTCGTCCACATCAACACCCTGCTGCTTCAGCAGGTCCTCACCGAACCGGCCTGGACGAAGAAGCTCTCGGATGAGGACCGGCGCGGGCTGACCGCCTTGTTCTGGTCGAACATCAACCCGTACGGAACGTTCAGTCTGGAGATGGACAAGCGCCTCGACCTTGGACTGACGACCGCAGTCCCTCGCCCCCGTTCTGCCGGATCCTTCACAGCACCTCGAAACTGAATGGGTCAGTACCGCGGAGCAACGTTCCCCGGTCATGGCGTCGCCAGGTCAGTGGCTGAGGGCCGGGCCGTGAGATGTCGTTGACTGGGTGGCTGACGGACAGGACAGCGGCGAACTCGGCGCGGATGCGGTCGACGGCCGTGGGGAACGCCTTGTCCCCCACGGCGGGAGGGATCCATGGCGCGGCCGCGTCGGCACGGCCCTGGGGTTTCCCCCCAGCGATCAGGGCGGGGCAGAACCGCCATCAACTGCTGTGCGCTGACGCCTGTAGTGGCGAGCTGCCCGGGCGCGGTTTCCGCATGACGGCTTGCACCACTCCTGCCGCCCGTGGCTCTTGACGAAGTAGCGCACGCACCGGGGCGCGGTGCAGGATCGCAACCGCGTGCACTGCGGGCCGCTGAGAAAGTCGATGGCGGCTCGGGCCAGGGCCGCGACAAGCCGAACGTCCGGATCGCTTTCCGCAGACAGCAGTCGGGCGGTAGGGACTCCTTCGACGGGCCAGTCGATCTGCGGGGCGACCAGTTCCCGCGCGGCAGCCGTGTTGAGGTGGGCCATTGCCTGGTCGGCAGTCATCAGGCGATGGGCGTCCGCCGGACTGGGGGGAGCGGGACTGACCACTCGGGCGAACAAGGCCCGGACTGCCTGCCGAAGCTCGACGATCGCGAGCCTGAGGTTTTCATCCGCCGCGAGTTCTCCAGCCGGAATGTGGTCGGCCAGCAGATCCCCCTGCTCTTGGATCCAGTGCGTTGTTCCCTGGACCGTGGCGAGGTCATCGGCGACGCCGCCATCTCCGTCGTGGCGAATCGTGCTCGCCAGTTCCAATGCCAGCCAGCGCTCCACAAGGCATCCCCTTCCATCTCGGTGCCCGGTCGTCAGCCACTTGATCACGTCCCTACGCACACCCTAAGGTCTCTAACGGAAAACAGAGAACTTCCGTTAGAGACTGGAGCGGGTGGAGACACCTGCCCTGGCACAGGACGGCGGCTGAGCCCGCCATTGGAGGCGGCTGCGGAATGACGCTGCTTGCACAAATCAGCGACCTGCACCTGGACGGCAGCGAGAGGGCAACCCGACGCGCCACCCGCGTCATGGACTACTTGCGAGCCCTGCCTCACCCGGTTGACGCGCTCCTGGTCACCGGGGACATCGCCGATCACGGCGAGGAGGCCGAGTACGAGGAAGCAGCTCAGATCCTGACCGCCCCTTTCCCCGTGCTCACTTGCCCCGGAAACCACGACGCGCGACCGGCCTACCGCAAGGCCCTGCTCGGAGAGGCACCCGACCACGGCCCCATCAATCAGGCCCACCACATCGCCGGCACCACCATCCTGATGTGCGACTCCACCATCCCGGGCCGCGACGAGGGACGCCTCGACGCCCAAACACTCGCCTGGATCGACACCACCCTCACCGCGCTGCCGCAGGACACCGCGGCACTGATCGCCTTCCACCAGCCGCCGGTCGAACTCCATCACCCCCTGCCCGACTCCGGCATGCTGGAAGAGCCCGGACAGCTGGCCGACTTGCTCGACGCGCACCCGCAGGTCGCCGCCGTCCTCACGGGCCACGCCCACACCGCGGCCGCCTCGACCTTCGCCGGGCGTCCGCTGATCGTCGGACCGGCCATCACCTGGACCCTGCGCATGCCCTGGGAGGGTGCCACGGCCGCAGACCGCGACCAGCCGCCCGGCCTTGCGTTCCACATCCTGTCCGACGACCGGCGCCTGACCACCCACTACCGCGTCGTGCTCTGATCCCCCGCTCGCACGATCCGGAGGCATCGTGGTCCATCCCTACGCTGTCGCGGGGTTCCTGGTGGCGGTCCTTCCCCTGATCGCCACCCCCGGAGCCAGCCTGGCCCTGCTGATCCAACACGTCACCGACAGCGGCCGGCGTCAGGCTCTTCCTGTCATCCTCGGCACAGTCACCGGCCTGTACACCCACGCCACCCTCGCCATAGCCGGCCTGTCAGCCCTGGTCATGCACTCCAGCCTGGCCTTTACCGCCGTCAAGCTCATCGGTGCCGTCTACCTCATCGGCCTAGGCATATGGACATGGCGTTCCGCCGCACCGAACGCGGCACCCGTCCCCTACCGCCAACGCCTGCCGAAGGGGTCGGACTCTGTCTACGCCCAAGCGTTGCTCGCCAACGTCCTCAACCCGAAGGCGGCAGCTATCTACTTGACTCTGGTCCCCCAGTTCATCGCACCCCACCAGCCCTTCGGCGGCCAGATCCTCACCTTGGCCACCGCCCACGCGCTGCTGATCGCACTCTGGCTCGCCGCCTGGACCTTCCTCATCCTGCGTGCCTCACACGCCCTTCACAAACCCCGCTTCAAGCAAACTGCCGCCAAGGCCACGTCAGCGGTCCTCATCACCCTCGGCATCCGGAGCGCCGTGACGTAGGCCGAGAGCCACCTCCTGAGTGTCGGCAAACGACCGTATGCCGACACTCGACCCCGTGATCACGATTCCGACACCTGCTCATCGGCTACGCGCGGGTCTCGACCGCCGACCAGAACCCCGACCACCAGGTCGACGCACTGCTGCGAGCCGGCGTCGACCGCGACCACATCCACGTCGACACCGCGAGCGGCGCGAAGGCCTCCCGCCCAAAGCTCGACCTCGTCATGCAGCCGCTACGCGAGGGCGACACGCTGAAGGTCACCCGGCTCGACCGGCTCTAACGCTCCGTGCTGCACCTGGTGACCCTCGGCGCCGAGCTGCGCGAGCGCAGCATCGGGCTGCACGTCATCGAGCAGGGCATCGACACCGCCACCATGGAGGGGAGGGCAATGTTCGGGATGCTGTCCGTACTCGCCGAGCTCCAGCGCGAGCTGATCGTGGCTGCACGTGATCGACCCGCGCGTCAGTGGCCTGGCCGCTCGGCCGGTGGAGCGGCTCAGCCGAGACACTCACCCGGCCTGTCGGCGAAGCAACAATGCACCAGTCCAGCGGCCGCCCCTTCCACCAACAAGCCCCACTCCGAACGTCCACGCTTCCTGCTGTGCTCAGCAGCTGTGCTGGTATGCGACGCCGTTGACGTAGGCCGCCCACTCCGCTCGGGTCAGTCCGGCTCCCACCTGCCCGCACAGATGGGTGACCGTTCGACCGGGTGTCAGCTCGTAGGCCAGCAAGGGGACGTGTTCACTCGCCGCGTGCAGGTTCCCACCGTCCGCGGAGAAGGTGAGGGCCTTGATGGCCCCAGCGTTCACGTGCAGGGTTCCCCCGACGGGTTTGCGGGAGGTCACGTCCCATAGCCGGACGGTTCCGTCCTCCGCGCCCACGGCCAGGACCGTACCGTCGTGTGAGAAGACGAGAGCGGACACCCCCGCTGTCGATCCATTTCCGTTCGCGTCGGCGGGCTCGGTCGGATCGGGGGCGGCGGTGAGGTCACCCAGGCGGTGGGCCGCGGTTCCGTCCCACAGCGTGACTCCTCCCGCCTCGTCACCGGCCGCGAGGTGGCCCCCGGTCGGATCCTGGGCCACGACGGTGGTTCGATCCGACGTGAGCGTGTGGTTGGTACGGCGTTTGGACGGCAAGCGCACCACATTGCCCTCGGAGGTGGCCAGCAGTCGGCCGTCGGGACTGAGGGACAGGCTTCCCGCGACGCCTGGAAGCCTGGCGATCCTGGCCGCGCGGCGCCAATCCCACAACTCCGTGTGATCGTAGGACAGGGAGGCGAACACTGTGTGCCCGTCCGGTGTTACCGCGAGGCCGTCGACTGTGTCCGCGTCCTCGCCGGTGCCAGGGAGGCGGAGTACTGGGTGCCGGGTCATGTCGCGGCTGTCCAGTACGGCTAGCGTCGTGGCCGCCTCCTCGTCCCCACCTCCGCCCGAATACGCGAAAGTCCGGTTGTCCGGACCGAAGGCGAGAACGTCCCCGCAGTTTGCCCCGCTGTCGTTGACCTGGGAGAAATCGGGGTCCAGGAGGCAGGGGGCGGTCGACAGTGGGACGGCCGTGCTGTGGCCCGTGGGTACGTCCAGCAGTGTCAGGCGGTGCGTGCCGCCGGCCTGTCGCGCTGTGGCCAGCCGTGTGCCGTCAGGGCTGAAGGCAGCGGCCGTTGTGGAGTCGGCGTGCCAGCTTCTGTCGTCGGCGTGGCCCAGGGACACCGACCAGACCGTGGTGTCGGAGGAACCGCTGGTGTAGCGAAGGACTCCGTCGGCCCGGTCGAACCGCACCATACCCGGTGACGACTGGTGCGGCAGCGTGGAACCCAGCACTGGCGCCGTGGGGTGATCCGCCCGCCACAGCAGGACATCACGGTCGTCGGTGGTGGCGAAGAGCCGGCCGTCGGTGCTGAAGTCGATCTCCCGCACCCCCTCGTGGGCGAAGGTGCCCATTGCCCGGCCGGAGGCTACGTTCCACATCGCCAGTCCGTCATCGGTGGTGAGCAGCAGGGCACGGCCGCCCGGGGCGAAGGCGGCTGTGGGACACCCATGGTCCGAGGACGTCGTCTCCCATCGTCCGGGCAGCCGCCGTCGCCGACCGGCGACCTGCCACACCTGAACTCCGCCGTCCGGGCGGCACACCGCCACCAAGCGGTCGTCGGGGCTGATCGCGAGGATGCTGCGGGAGTTGACCTTGACGAAGGCGTGCGAGTCACCGGTCCCTTGGAAGACTTCCGCGAGACCCGGGTCGTCGGTCCATGCGGCGCCCGGGCACGTGTCGAAGAGCACCGTCCGTCGGTGCGTGTCCCACAGTTGAGCCGGGCGGAGCGGCGTGTGACCGAATTCCAGTGAACCGGTCTCCTTGCACTCCGACCTGGCGGTCGCCAACAGCGTCCTGCCGCTCTCACCGAAGGCGACCTCCTGCGGCGGTCCAGGTGTGCGCAGCACCGGGCTGTCCGGCAGTCCCGTCGCGGTGCTGTACAGCTGGATGCCCGATTTGGTCGATACTGCCAGCCTTTTTCCGTCCGGCGACAGGGCGAACGCCGGATTGTCCTGGGCACGGACCGTGAACCGGCTCAGCCGGTGGTGGCTGCGCACATCCCACCGTTCGGCCCGACCGTCCCGCAGCGTCACCAGCGTGCGCCCGTCCTCGCTGAGGTCGGCTAGTGCCGAGGCGGAGTCGGGAACGCGGAAGGCGTCCCGCGGAAGCTGGGCTGCGGCTGCCAGCAATGCCGAGCGGGTCTCCGGGAGATCCGCGATCTTCCAGGCGGCCACACTGAGTTTCATCGCCGTGGCCGGGTCGGACAGCCGCAACGTGTCGGCCACCGCGGCAAGACGCCGAGCTTCGGTCCGTACCCGTTCGGCGTCTGCCGCCCTGCTCTGCTGCCAGCCGAGCAGCCCGGCCAGCACGGCCAGGACGGCCAGGACCGAGACGGAAGCCAGCAGCCAGCGCAGCCGCCGAGCCGAACGGAGCGTGGCACGCTGCTCACGTTCGCGGGCTTCCAGCCCGGCGGCCAGAAAGGACCTCTCCAAGGCGGTGAAGTCGGCTCGTCCGCCGGGCTCGGCGAAGGCTTCCTCCGCGGCGGCCAGTCGCGTACCCCGGTACAACGCTCCCGGGTCGCGGCCCAGGTCGTTCCATACCTGTGCGTCTTCGGTCAGGCGGCGGTGCAGGCGGAGCCTGGACCGTTCGCTGTCGATCCAGGCGTGCAGCCTCGGCCAGGCCGTGATGAGCGCCTCATGAGCGAGGTCGACGGTGTCATCGTCCAGAGTCAGCAGACGCGCGCGGGTCAGGCTGTCGAGAACGGCGGCCATCTCTGCCGCAGAGGTGAAGTCCAGCTCCTCGCGACGAACGGGGCGGCGAGTGTCCGGCGTCCCGTCACCGGGTGTGACCAGGCGAAGCAGCACGGCCCGGGTGAGTTCGGCCTGGGCAGGGCTCATGCCGGCGTAGACGCCCTCGGCCGTACGGGCGATCGCACCCCGCAGGCCGCCGGCTGCCTCGTACGCGGCCTCCGTGAGCGCGCGGCCCTTACGGCGGTGCCAGGTCTCCAGGAGGGCGTGCGACATCAGCGGCAGGGCGCCGGGCTCCCCCTCGACCTCATCGAGAATCCGGGCGGTCAGAGACCGCTCCACGATCAGCCCACCGGCCTGGGCAGGTCTGATTACTGCCTCACGCAGCTCGTCGCGGCTCATGGGGCCCACCAGGACGCTGCCGTCCTGCAGCATGGCGGTCAGCTCGGCGTGTTCGGCGCAGCGGCCCAGGAAGTCGGCACGCACGGCGATGACGACACGCAGCCGGCTGGCGGGATCAGCAGCGGCAAGCAGGCGGCCGACGAACTGATCGCGTTCCACAGGGTCACGGCAAAGGGTGTAGAGCTCTTCGAACTGGTCGACGATCAGCCACGTGTCCCCGTCGCCGTCCGCGGGTGTCAGACGCTGCGCGTGGCTGCGCAGCGGGTGCTCGCCGGGAGTGAGGACCCGCAGCGCCGCCGGTAACGCACGGGCTGGTCCCGGGGTTCGCAGGCGGGGAATGAGGCCGGCCCGCAGCAGGGAGGACTTACCGCTTCCCGACGGCCCGAACACCGCGGTGAACCGGCGGGCGGCGGCGAGTTCGAGCAGGCGGTCTGTGAGCTGGTCACGGCCGAAGAACAAGTCGGCGTCGCCGGGTTCGAAGCGGGCCAGTCCCCGGTAGGGCGCCTCGGTGTCCTCATCGGCGCGCGGCTCGGCAGCGGCTTCGGCGGCCGTATCACGCCACCGCGTCTCCCACTGCTCCGGATCACCGCCGCACGCTCGGACATAGGCCAGCACCACGGGCAGCGTCGGCAGCCGGTCCCCCGCAGCCGCCTGCGACAGGGTGCTCGCCCCCTGCTCCGTGCGCTGCGCCATCACACGGTAGGTGGGACTTCCGGCCTCCGACCGCAACTTGCGCAACTCGGCGGCGAATCGCGCCACCGGCCCCGCGGTCGGGTCGACCGGGTTCTCCCGACGCCCCGCCATCGACAGCTCCCCTCCCCCGGTCCCGCCTCCCCCGTGGACGCGGCGCTGTGGCCCGAGAAGCTACGCGCACCTCCGGCACAAGGGCAAACCACAGACACCGTCTTCGGTCAGCGCCCCGCTCCCTGCCCAGAGCGCGCAGCGGCCATTGATCAGACCGGCGTGACCGGCTGCCCAATCAATCCCATGGGCGGAAACGTCGAGGTCACACGGCACGGACGGGCTGTCCGGCCGACAGAGTGGAAGGGAATCGGGAGAAGAACGTGTACAAGCGGATCGGGCTTGCCGGCGCCGCACTGTCCACGGCGCAGGTCATACCGCCGGCATCCCGTCTCAGGCCGGCGTCGAGTCAGCAGCGTCCTCAGTCCTTCACCGGACTCGGCTGCACAGGTCGGCGTCTGCGCGAGCGGACACGTCGACGTCGAACACACGCACTTCGGACAAGGTCTCCGCACGCATCTGCCTGCACCGCGGGGGCGTGCCCATCCGCCTGAAGGGTCTCCCACCGCAACCCGTGGTGGGGATGAAGCCCTTCATCTGTCCGTGATTGTTCTCCAGATCGAAGAAAGGCCAGAAGACAATGAGAAAGCAGCAACCACACTTGAGCACAAGGCCGTTGTTGGTCTTGCTCTCGCTCGTCACCGCGATCCTGACGTTCCTCTCGGTGCCGACGGGCGCCCAGGCACTCACTGCGGGCGGCTCCGCGACGCGGCCCACCCTCGCAGGACGCTTGGCATCGGACGCCATCACGCACGAGCAGGCATCGGCCACAGCGAAGGCCGGCGCAACCTCCGCGCGCTACTACGTCGGGTGCTACGCCCACGCCACCAAGCCGTTCACCGTGACCCATAGCAGCAGGAACATCTACGCGGAGGGCAAGCTGACCTCCTGCTTCGGATCACCGGACAGCTGTCACCTGGGAGTGGACCTGGAACAGTACAACGGGCGTACCCACCGTTGGCGCGTCGTGGCCCACAACGGAGGGTCCTGGAAACGCTGCAAGATCGGTAAGCCCGTCCAGGCGGTCTACCGGAACTGCCACCACGACAATTCCACCCGGTGGTACTACCGGTCGTCCATCTACCTCGTCGTGGAGAAGAACGGACGGTACGGGAACATGGGGCACACCTACAGCAAGGGGAACCTGTTCTGGTGCTCCTGACGAAATCGACGTGACCGGGCACCGCGGCAGGCCCCGTTGAACCGGTCAACCAACCAAGTGCGCTGGACTGCTCGAGGCAGTCCAGCGCACTTCATGTAGGCCAGGGGGTTGGTGGGCAGGGCGCAGGACCGCCAGTATTTCGACGTACGGCGAGGGCGGCGCCCCAGCAGGTGTCCAGTATGTAGGCGTTGTGGCGGTCAGAGGTGGTCCGAAGTGCGGCGAACCGCCGTCGCAGGCGCGGCCCGACGACTTGGTGCACATCTTCGAGACGTTCCGCCTCGTACGCCGCACCGGGCGCATTCTTGACGTGCTCGACGCCCCTGCACCGCAACCGCCTCGCCCTGCGCATCCACGACGGCGCGTCTGCGCGAGGGAACTCACCACCCGCCAGCCGCGCACCGGAGAGCTGCTGTCCGTCGCGCAGTTCCTGGTGCAGGCCCTCGCCGCCGCTGAACTCCGGCGGCGCCCTGGCCGGCCAGTACGGCCACCGCTGTGCCGTTCGCACGGCCGTCGCCGACCTCATGCCCGAGCGCGAGGAGGAGTACGGGATCTCCTCGACCGTCCTCCGCTCCGAGGTGCCCTTCCATCCCGGCCGGCTGTGGACGTTTGTGACCGAGGAACTCGACAGCGGCGCGTACGGGCAGATCCTGTGCTCCAAGGGGTTCTTCACCCTCGCCAGCCGCCCGCGGGTGACGGCCTGTGGTCGCAGGCCGGATCGGTCGCACGCTTCGAGGCTTCCGGCGCCCACGACACCGATAATCCCGACGGTCAGGAACTGGTCTTCGTCGGCACACACCTGCACTCGGAACTCCTCCACGCGGCACTGACCGACTGCGTCATGGCCGACGGCGAGCCTCTGCCGCCCGTCACCCCGTTCCCCGCCTTGGACTACGGCATCGACGACACCTGCGAGGACTAGCCCGCGGAATTCGCTGCGGGCGTCTGAGACTCCGGGTCGGGCGGCGGACGCAGCCACGGCGCCGGCCGGCCCGGTAGACCGTCATGGGCGAGGATCGACGCGCCGGGAACCCCGAATACCGGCACGGCTGTCACGCTGACAGGTTCCTCCGGGCCGAGGCCCTGCCGACGCACAGCGTGCTGCGCGTCCGTGGTGCCGCATGGCGCAGCGAGTGACGTGAGTGATCAGGAGCCGCGGAGGGCCGGGGCGGGGCTCGACGACGTCGTACGCCTCTCGGCCTCTGCACCCACCCCCGTCGCCGCCTGGAGCCGCACGACTGGTGGGTGGGCGGACTGCTGAGGCCCTGACGCTCTGGCCGGCGCGTGGCTGGCCCCGTTTGCTCTTCTGCAGGGAAGTTCCCAGCCCGGCCTTGGCCCATCCTGCCTTCTGCCGCGCATCGCATGCACAACTCGGCCACTTGGTCGAAGAGTTGGTCGTTCTACGGCCCGCCCAGCGCGACTCGGAGCTTCGTGAGCGGCGTGGTGCCGAGCAGCAGCGGAAGGCCGGTGCCGGCCCGAAGCACGACCTGGTCTTCAGCGACCGCCTGCTCGTCACCCTGGTCCATCTACGCACCAGGCTCCCGCACGCCGCGCTCGCCGCGCTCGCGGCACTGTAGCGGCACCGCCACTCCACGATTTCAGCCGATCTGATCAGCCGGTCCGTTGCTCCATGCCGCTCACCGAACCCGGCGTACCCGTCTCCGCACACCAGGTGCGGGTCCCCGGCCGAGGGCTGTTCGAGCGTCCTGACGCCGCAGGCGGTGGCCGATATGGTGCCCGGCCACCGCCTGGCGGAAGGGATGCGGTTCGGCTGACTGGAGAGTGGCGTAGTGTCAGGTGGTCGGGCTGCCCGCGACCCACTCCCTCCACGGCATGTTCCAGTCACTGAGGCCGTTGTCCGGGGCCAACCTGGTCTTGTCCTCGGAGTTCTTGACGACCACGACGTCGCCGATCATCGACTGGTCGAAGAACCACGCGGCGGGCTGTCTGCCGTCGCCGCTGCCCCTGCCGTCCTCCAGGCCCACGCAACCGTGGCTGGTGTTCACCTTGCCGAAGACCGAGTCGGCAGCCCAGTAGTTGCCGTGGATGAACGTGCCCGAGTCGGTCAGGCGCATGGCGTGCGGTACGGCCTTGATGTCGTACGAGGGCTTGCCGTCCTTCTCTGTGAGGCCGACGCTCGCACCGTTCATATGAACATGCCCGAACTTCTCGGAGATCACCATCTGACCGTTGTACGTCGGGTGCTCGTGGCTGCCGGACGAGATCGGGATGGTCTTGATGATCTTGCCATCCCGTACGACGGTCATCTGCCTGGTCTTGGCATCGACGGTACTGATCTGGCTCCGGCCGATCTTGAACGTGACCGTCTTCCGGATGCCGTGGCGGTTGAGCGCGACGGCGACGGTGGAGCCGGGCTTCCAGTAGTGCTCGGGGCGGAAGTCCAAGCGGTGGGCGTTGAGCCAGTGGCCGACGACCTGCTGGCCACTGCTGGAGCTGACCTGGATCTGCGACTCCACGGCGGCCTTGTCGCTGATCGCCTTGTCGAAGTTGACCGCCACTGGCATGCCCACGCCGACGGTCGAGCCGTCCTCGGGGGAGACGTGCCCGATGAAGTCATTGGCCGGGGAGACCGTGGTGATCGTGGCGTTACCGGTGGCGGAGCGGCCCTTGGCGTCCTCGGCCTCTGCCGCGATCTGATACTTGGTGGCACGCTCCAGCCGGCCGTCCGGCTTCCAGGAAGTGCCGTCCGCGGACAGAGTGCCCGGGACCTCGGCACCGGTCGCGACGGCGGTCATGGTCACCTTGGTGAGCTTGCCCTTGCTGACGATCACACTGATCGGGCCGTTGATCCCGACGTTGTAGGCGCCCTGCCCGTCCGTGATCTCTATTCGGGCGTCGGAAGCTTCCTGGGTACCTGCCTGATTTGCCCGCGCCTGCGGTTTCGGGTGGTTCCCGGCGTCGTTGCCGCTGGGGGCAGCGTTGCTTGTACCGCCGAGGGCCGTGACTGCGAGTACGCCGCCGAGTACGCCGGTCGTAGCCAACAGCCCGGTGCGACTTGTGAACAGCGTGATCAAGCGCTTCTCCATGTCACTGGTCTTTGCATCCCTACGCTGATCACCGAAGGAGTGCAACCAGCCATGGCACCATTTATAGGCATCCCTTTGTTCAAAAATGGGCAAATTGTGGTGAAGGCCACGCATTGTTCAGCGCGTCGCCGAGATCGCGGACCTGGAGCTGGGCCCGGATCCCATGGAGGGTCCCCCTTCTCGTACAAGCGGGTCAAGATCGTCGATCGCGGCGGTCGGCGCCAGGCCTTAGGTGAGTTCCCCTGTAACGCGGCGGCTGGTCCCGATCAGGACACTTACGTCGTCACGCTCGAGGTGGCGACGACGCGCTTGCCCGCCGCCCGTGCGTCGGTCAGGACGTCGTGCACCAGCCGGGGCGCCAGGCCCTGGCCGGTGCATTACTCGGCGACCTCGGTGCGGGACGCACCTCCCGATCCAGGACCCCCGCCGAGGCCTTCTCAATCGCGCCTGGGGGGCACCGTGGCCAGCATCGGGATCGGGCGGTGCCCGGTCGGGTCATGCTCGGGTGAGCACGATCTTCTTACCACCGGCCCGTCCGGTAACCACCCGGGCGAACGCAGCCGGTCCCTCGCTCAGCGGCAGGGGTTGTGGTGCGAGTTTCAAGGCTCCCGCGGCGGCCTGCTCCGCCAGCTGGACAAGCTGCGCGGCGTTGGGTTCGACATACAGATCCCAACTCGTGATGCCTCGCTCCTCCGGAGGCGCGTCCGAGGTCAGGGAGCACAGTCGGCCGCCATCCCGCACCAAAGGCAGGGCGGCGTCCGCCGTGCCGGTGGCGATGGTGAGAGCGGCGTCGAACCCACCGCGTACCTTGGCCGACCAGTTCGGGTCGTGGTAGTCGACGACCTCCATCGCTCCCAGACCGAGCAGGCGCTCTGCGGCGGCAGCAGACGCGGTCGCAGTCACCTCGATGCCCTTGGCCGCGGCGAGCTGGATGGCCAGGGCTCCGGTGGCCCCGCCTCCGTTGGTGATCAGGAGCCGCTGTCCTCGGCTGAGGTCCAGCTTCTCCAGGGCCTGCAACGCGGTGAGCCCGTTGACCGGCAGCGCCGCCGCGTGCACGGCGTCCAGCCCGGGTGGGCAGGCTGCCGTGTGATCCGCGTTGATCAGAACGCGTTCGGCCCAGAAGCCGCTTCCCCCGGGCAGCGGGGCCTCGTGTGCGACCACCCGGTCGCCTACGGCAAACCCGGTAACACCCGCGCCGACGGCCAGCACCTTGCCCGCGCCCTCCACTCCCAGCGCCGCCGGGGGGCGCAGCCCCACGTCCCAGCCAGCGCCGTTGAGCAGTTCGTCCCACGGGCCGACCCCGGCCGCCTCAACCGCCACCAGGATCTGACCGGGCCCGGGAGATGGCGGTTCGGGCACCTCCAGCAGGGCGACTTCCTTCTCGGCCCCGGACACTCCGCACGCCTTCACAGCAGATCTTTGTCCTCTCACTCAGTCCGGCCGACCGGGAGGTAAGGGCCGGAAACCCAAAGCAGGCACCAGTGTTGACCTCGGGACCCCTGCCAGAGGTCGCTCGTGGTCTCAGCCGCATTGGTGTCGAGCCTATGCAGCGAGCAGCCCGGACATATGGTCCATCTGAAGCGTGTCTGACTGGGCCAATCGTGAAACAGATCTGCACCGGGCCTTGGCCGCGGCGTACGTCATCGCGGATTTGGGAGCGGGCCGCCGCCAGAGCGCTGTACGGCGGCCCGCCGGATACGTTTCGAGCAGCTCTGGAATTCGACCGGCTCAGAACCGGAACTCTGTTTGCGATACGTGCGTGAAATCCGCGCGCAGGCCAGCGGCGCGGGTTCCGCACGGGCGACGCTTCCGAGACGAGCTGACCCGGGAACGGACCGAACACGAGCAGAAGCCCGCACGTTCTGGCTCCCCGACCGCCCCCACTCCCATCGCAGAAGCAGGCGGGGGTGGACGGGGCTGGCGGCCGTCCTCCCGCCGGCGTCCGTCACGCTGCTGGACCTCGAACCGGTGTGCGGGCGGGCACCGTGCATCGGGGGGACCTACCGGCCCGCTGCACAGGAGAGCACCCTTGGCCACGGTCCGGTCGTACGCGAGGCCGCTCAGCCCCGTGGTGCGGAGTAGGCCCACCAGCGGCCCTCGTGGTGGTTCACCGCGATGGGCCGTCCGAAGCAGGCGGTCAGCCGGGGCCCGGTCAGCACCTCCGTCACCGGCCCCCGGGCCAGGATCCGCCCCTCGTGCAGCAGCAGGGCGTGGCTGACGGCGGGGAACAGCTCCTCCAGATGATGGGTGACCGTGACGGTCGCCAGCCGCGGCCGCCCCTCGGCCAGCCCGTGCATCGTCTCGACGAGATCCTCGCGGGAGGGCAGGTCCAGCGCGTTGAACGGCTCGTCGAGCAGCAGCAGGGCCGGCTCGGCCATCAGCGCCCGGGCGATCAGGATGCGCGCCCGCTGTCCGCCCGAGCAGACCCCGTACGGCCGGTCCGCCAGTTCCTTGATGTCCAGTTCGGCCAGGAGTTCGTGGGCCCGCTGCCGCACCTCGTCGTCGTACGTCTTCCACAGCGGCTGCACCGTGCCCGTGTGGCCGGTGAGCACCACCGTGTGCGCGGTCAGGTCCTGCGGGACTCGCTGGGCCGACGTGACGTGCCCGATACGGGCGCGCAGCTCGCGCACGTCGATCCGGCCGAGCCGGCCGCCCAGCACCTCCACGGTGCCGGTGGTCGGGTGCATGAGCGCGCCGAGCAGCCGCAGCAGGGTGGTCTTGCCCGCGCCGTTGGCGCCGAGGAGCGCCCAGTGCTCGCCGGGCCGGACCGTCCAGTCGACGCCGTCGAGGATCACCTGGTCGGTGGTGAACCGGCGTACGCTCACGTCCTGGAGTGCCACGACGGCCCCGAGCTGCTCGGGCTCCCGTTCCGTCGTCCTCTCGGCCATGTCCCGGACTCCCTTCGACGCGCACCGGTCCCTCGTCCCGGCCGGGGTCTCAGACGTTAGATGCATCCGCCACCTTGTCGTCGGAGTGTCCGGTTGGTGGACGGGGAAGCGGAGGCGCGTGGCCTGGGCGGCGCGGGGTGGAACTGCGCGAGGTCGGCGTCCGGTGCCGCCTGCGACCGCCTCGACGGCCGCCGGGGCCGGTCACCGGCCCGGATGGCGGTCGGCCTCCGCGGTCACTTCGCGAAGGAAGCCGCTCAGCCGCTCGGAGAGAGTGAGGACGTCGTTCATGCTGCTGATGAAGAGGTCACGCTTGCCCTCGTCGATGGCCTGTCGGCAGTTCGTGCCGATCAGCCGGCCCTGTGCCGGCAGCGTCGGCCGCTGCCGGGCCACGTCAGGATCGGGCACGGGGAAGTACGCACCGAGCCGCTGGGCGGCCGTCCGCAGGCCCAGGCAGTGCGGGCGTATGACGCGGGCCGCATAGCCGCGGTCGGTGAAGGCCCTGTCGTCCTGGAGGGCCGTCATGATGTGCAGGACTTCACCGGTCATCTTGACCAGCAGCTCTCTCCCCCCGAGACGCATCCAGGCGTCCGTCTGGAGGGCGAGCACCTCCTCGGAGGGCCTGGTGTTCTGTGCCGGGACCAGGTTCTGGCGGGTCAGTGAAGTACGCGCGCCGGAGTGTCCGCCGGTGCCCACGGGGAGGCTCGCCGCGGTGATCAGGGTGAGCGCCGTCAGGCAGACGGCCGCCACAGCCGCCTTGCGGGCCAGGGGGCGGGTGCGGCCTCCGGCCCGCGCGGGACGAAGGCGCGTGCGCCGGCCGCGGTCACCGGCGTCCGGGCGCGGCCCGCGCGGTAACCGCCGTACCGCCGTGGCGACCACGGCCGTGAAGACGGAAACGAACAGCGCCAGTCCCAGCACGAGCGGCAGCAGCAGCTCGGTCAACGGCCAGGCGCCGCCCGGCAACCAGGCGCAGGTGGTGCCCAGTGTGGCCAGGGCGCTCACGCAGCCGTCGGCCGACAGCAGCAGGAAGGCGGCGGTGACACCGGCGAGTCCCGCCGTCCCGGCGGCGACGGCCGCGGCCGGCACCGGGAGCCGGGGTGTCACTGAGCCGGTCACCGCCGCCGTGGCCACAACCACTCCGGCAAGCACCACGAACAGCCAGGCCACCACCAGCAGGGCCTGCTGTCCCAGCGGCTGCCCGGCCGGTGGCCGCACGGCGTGGATCCGGGCCAGCACCACCACGACCCCCAGCCAGGCGCCGCCGGCCCCGAGGACCGCGGCCACGGCGAGGCGCCGGAACGACGGCAGCCGCCCGGCCCGCCAGACGTCGCCCTCCACCGGCGGCAGCGCACGGACCGCCCACGCCGGTGCGTTGTTCGCCGCCCCGCTCCCCCACGCCAGCAGGGGCAGCACCCACAGGGCCGTCACCGCCCACAGCAAGGGGTCCTGCTTCCACGGCAGGACCATCGACAGCACCACCGCGATCACCGTGAGCGTGCTCGCGCCGAGCGCGGGGCCGGGCAGGTCGTGCTGGAGTGCCGCGCGGACCGCGGACTCCGAGAACGGCCAGCCGGCCGCGAAGAGCCTGCCGCTGCTCTGCCACCAGTCGTAGGTCAGGGCGAAGGCGACCAGGGTGGCCGTGAGACCCGCCGCGAACGCCGGCCGCAGGCGGCTTCCCCGCCAGCAGCGCAGTGCGAGGTCGGCGAACTGCGCCGTCCAGCAGGTGACGACGACGCTGATCACGACGAGCAGTGCGAACACCTCCGGGTGTCTGGGCAGCACCCGCCACCCGGAGACACCGCCGGTCAGCACCTCCCCGAGGACGAGTCCCGCCCCCAGCCACCACCCGGCGCGCAGTCCCGAGGGCGCTCGAACGCCCGTCAGCACGGCCCGGGCCGCCGCACGCCACAGGTTCACGGCGACCGTCGTCGCGATCAGACCGGCGACCGTGGCAGCCGCCAGACGCACCACCCACCCGGCTCCGAAGCCGTAGAGCTGTCCGGCGCAGATCGAAGCGGTCGCGCCCGTGAGGAACAGGGTGAGCGCGGAGGAGTGGAACAGTTCCTCCGCGTCGGCGAGCGCCCGTCTGCGCCGATCCCAGCCGGGATGACTCCGCCACGCGACGGCCAGAGCCCGCGCGGCACGGCCGAGCCTGCCACGGTCCGGGACCGCGGACTCGGTCACGCCGCCCCAGCCCGCCGGGTCGGCCCCCCACCTGATGGCGTCGGCGTCGGCGTACAGCTCGCGGGTGCGCAGGATGTCGGCGCGCGTCAGGAAGACGAGGGCGATGAGCACCGCCGTGGACACCACGTCGCGCGAGGTGGCCACCAGCGACGGAGGACCGAAGACCGCCGAGGACAGGGCGTCGCGCAGGGCCAGCACCGCCCAGACCAGGTAACCCGGGAGGACGGCGAGCAGGAAGACACGCCACAGGGCTACCGTCGCGTAGGTGATGTCGACGTCCCGGTTGTGGATGTGCGCCAGCTCGTGCAGGACCACGGCGCGGAACCGCCGCGCGTCGCTGTCACGGATGGCGACGAGGCCGCCGTGCAGGCAGACGACGTGGCGGCGCCACCGTCCGAAGACCACGGCGCTCGCCGTACGTGCCGCGGGCGACACGACGAAGCGCGGCCGCCGCGAGAGGCCGGCGACGCCGACGAATTCGTCGAGAACGGCGCCCAACTCGCCGTGCGGGTCGATCACTTCGACCGGCACGAGCCTGCGGCTGCGCTGCTTCCACCTGGGCAGCGTCCAGTAGAGGACGCCGGCGGCCAGCACGAGTGCCATGACGGCGGCCGGCACCGGCCAGGGGGAGGCGTGCGGGACGAAGCGGTCCACACATGCGCGGAACGCCTTGTCGGACCGCAGCGTGGCCAGGCTCGCACCCAGGAAATCGGCCCGCGGATCGGATCCGGAGGCCAGGGCGCAGCCCGCGGCCATGTTGCGGGGATCGGTCAGCGAATGGAAGACGGCCGACGCCACGGTGGCGCTGCTCGTCACGAAGAGGGAGATGAGCAGGAGGAACCGCGGTCCGGTACCGGCGCCGAGGAGGCGTTCGTCCATGCGCCCGGGAAGGGGTGACGGTGCCGTGTCCGTGTCCTTCTCCGTGTCGGGGTCGGGGCTCATGCGCGGCCGCCCCGATCAGCCCGGCCCCTTGCGCGGCCGGCCGAGGGACCGTCGTTCGCGGGGGTGGCCCGGTGTGGGGCGCCATAGTCCGGTGCCGGCTCGGCGCCGTCGTCGGGTTCCGGTTCGGTGTCGTCGTTCAGTTCCGGCTCGACGTCGTCGTCCGGTTGCGGCTCGGCGCCGTCGTCGGGTTCCGGCTCGGCTTCGTCGTCCGGTTCCGATTCGGTGCCGTCGTCCGGCCGAGGCTCGGCGGGTAGTACGAGCCGGGCCACGACCCGTTCGGCGAGTGCCTCGGCCGCCTCGCGCTCCAGCCCGCTCTCCACGGCGAGCTGGGCCACCCGCGACCGTACGACTTCCAGTTGCTCGGGTGTCAGTGGCGGGCGCAGGCGGGACTGTGCAGGGTGTGCCGGGCGGCGCCTGATCCGGCGCAGCCACGGACGTGCCCGCCGGCCGGCGGAGGCGACGGTGGCGGACACCACCTGCCGTGCCGCTTCGTCCAGCGCCATCCACACCACGGGAGTCAGTAGGGTCGCGGCCTCGCCCAGCCCGAATCCCAGCGGGTCTCGGTGCCGATCCCGCGCGAGCCGCCGCAACGCGGTGTCGTCGTCCACCAGGAGCAGGGCGTCGAGCAGGATCAGCTCATGCGGCGCCAGCTCGCCGACGACGTCCCGGACGACGTCTCGCACCGGTGTGCCCGCAGGCGTTTCCGGTCGCCCGTTCATCACATCCCCCGTTGTCACGTCCGTGCACCAGGTCCAAGGTAACGCAGGAGCACGTCCGACTTGCCGAAATCGCTTGCAGTCAGGCCCGGTTGACGTGAATCGACCCGGCGTTGAGCGCCTCCTGGACGAGCGGACGGACTGTCGGCAGTGGATCGGACTCCGACCAGAGCCCGGTGTCTGAGCCTGCCGATAGCGTGCCGGCGACCAGACCCGACTCCTCTCCGGAAGAACGACCGTGGCGGTTGAGGAGGCCGAATCGGCCCGGCACACTCGCCCGATGAGCCACAGCACAACGCCGGGGAGCTGGGACGGACCCTGGTACCGCGTCCACACAGAGCAGTTCGAGGCCGCGTTCCTGCCGAATGCCGGCGAGGACTTGGAGTCCGTCGACAGCGTCGATGTCTTCGTGGACCTCAAGGACGGCTCCCGGTGGAGCGCGACCATCATCACCCTCGCCCAGGTCGAGATCCTCATGAAGCGATGGGCCGCCACCGGGGAAGCCCTCGCAGGCCGCTACTTCTGGTGCTCGGACGGGCTCATCGTCCGCGATGCCGGCATCAGCAACATGACCAAGGTCCTCACCGGTCTGATCAAGAACGGCGAGTTCACACAGATCCTTCAACGCCTCGACGACTGACAGCCGCCCGGCGTGCACGTCTCATTCTGAAACGATCAGCAAGGCATGCTGCCCCGGCCACGGCAACCCAGGGCAAGAAGACATCTCAGGTTGCGTCGCGTGGCGGATCCGGCAGGTTGTGCCACGCGTGACCACATCCGCCGCACAGTGCAGCGTCCGCCTGCGGGTGTCGGCAATGCTGAAGAGGGCGACGAGCAGGCGGAAGGACTTGGTCAGTTCGTAGACCGGAAGTGCTTCCATTCCGAAGCGCCACTTCGTGAGCATCACCGCCGGCGTGTGAGTAGGGCGGATGCCGGAACGCGCGATGCTCTCCGGCACATCCTCTTCGCGGGCGCGGGCCTGCCCGCAGAACAGCACCAGTGCGTGCAGGACTTTGCGTTGGTCGCCCTCTGAGAGACTTCCGAACCACTCGACGCCCTCGTCCACAGGTCTGAGCCCCTGTGCGAGTTCGTTCAGGATGACCTCGTGTGCGTACAACACAGACTTCCACCCCCCATGGTTCAGACCGACGGTACGCGCACGGCCGCCCGTAGGCAGCATGATTTGCCGCGCCCTGATGGCACAGCGATCTGACGCAAGCAGCAAGCCTCCCGTCGAGGCCGCGCAACGCCTTCCGGGTAGTCCGCGTCCCGAGTGAGTGTCCAACTGCGTGACGACACAGACGAACAGCGGCGGACGACCGTGGACGCGTGTGGACCGTTGTACCAGGTGAGGGCCAGATCAGCCCATGGCCACGCACCCACCCAAGCTGCCTCGGGACGAAGCCTTCCCCGTGTCCAGCCCGATAGCATCCGCCTTCGATCGGATCAGCAAGGCATGAAGGGGCGGGCGATGCGACATGCAGGTGTAGTACTGGACGACGCGGAACGCTTGCAGTGGGACTTCATGCCGTTCGTAAGCGTTGGGCCGCTGCGGTTCGGGATGAGCCATGACGAGGTCGTTGCTGCGTTGGGCGTGGAGTACGCCAGCGGGCTGGTTCCGGGGCACTTGGCAGAGTTCCATCTGCCGAACTCCGGCGGACAGGCACTGACGACCTACTACGCAGACGCCGGCCGACTGCACGGAGTCGCGATCGACGCCCTCCACGGGCCACAGGTCGCAATTGGCGAACTCCGGCTGGTTGGCCGTGTGCCGTCCGAGTTGGCGGACCAGTTCCGCGACTACGTGCTGTCACAGGGCCTGCGGAACAACATCTACTTCTCCCAGGAAGGCGACCCCGGAGCCGAGGAACTCGGCCTTCAGCTACGTGCACAGCGCGCCGGAGACATCCTCCTCTCGCGCCCGGTCTTCGTCGCTCGCGCATGGGCTGAGCGCGTTGGAGACACGTCGGAGGGCCACATCCCCCAGGAGGAGTGGCAGGTGCACGCCTAATCACCAGCGGCAACCGCACTCGCGGAAGAGCCGGATCCCAGCCCTGATGCAGCGCGGCCTGCTGACATCCATCGCTGACATCAACGTCGGCGAACAGCCCTGGAGTCCAGCGGGCAGGCGTACACTGGGCAGCCCAGGCGGAAGTGGGTCAGAGCATCCGCGGATCGAACTCCTAAAGGGGTGCTCCGAGAACGCCGACACCTCCACCAGCTGCGGTCGCTACGCTCGGACTTGTGAGCGAAGCCGCCCGACTCGTTGCGAACCACCGAGTCCACGTCGTACCCGTTGTGTTGGCTCTGGCCAATCCACCGTGGCAGCGGGACGTGTGGCTTGACCCGTCGGCGTTCGAAGACCTGGACTATGTCTTCCACACACTCTTCGACGACTTCTGCGACGCCGACGAGCCAGAGCGGTACCTCGGCGTCAGCCTCCGAAGTGCCGAAGAGGTCACCCTGATGAGAGAGCTCGGTGTCGTACTTAACGTAGCGGCGGCCGAGGCGCCCGACGGCACCACCGCGGAGTATCTTCAGGCATCTGTCTGGCCCAAAGTCGTTGCTGTCGCCGGGCGCCTCGCTCAGGTCATGGTCGCGAACGATCTGAGGGAACTTGCCGTCCTACTCGACGAAGAGGCCGTGCCAGACCCGTGCCAGGTCATGCGGGGCGCCACGGAGAACACTGGGGATCACGGCGAAGAACATCCACGATCCGACACTGCCTCGCCGCAGGTCAGCCCGACATTTCCCCCTGAACGCCCCTAGCTTCTCAAGCTGAGAGCGCCCTCGCCGGCATCCCACGCATTTCGTACGCTGCGGGCCTGATGAGCCCCTTGGAGACATGAGCCGTGACTGGCAGGCTGTTGAACACCCTCGCCACCGCCATGGCTTACTTGATCACCGCCATCGACATGACGAGCGATGAAGAGGTCGATCCCGATCTTGCCACCACGTGCTTCGACCTGGCGCCTACAGGAAGGTACGTGGCACGGCGGTATGGGAGGCACTCAGTCCAGAGCAGCGATCACTGTCTGCGACACCATCAGCCCGGCCTCCTGGATCCGCTGACGCATGTCCCCTTCGTACAGCCAGGCGCAAGCCTCGATCGCTGGGGAGAGTTCTGCGAGGATCAACGCGGCGCGCTTCGGTACGTGGGTTGCTCCCCTCCACGCCGTCGCGCACCGGTCGATCTCCTCCTGCAGCTGAAGGATTGCCTGCTCATCGAACCCCTCGTTCATGCGCAGGGGGATCACGAAGCGATCTGCCGCCTCCTCCAGACGACTGACCAAGTCTGTCTCCATGTGCGCCTCCGTCTCGGGCAGTTCGCAGCGCGGTGGGATGATCTTCTCGTGGCTGGTGTGATCACGGCGTCACAGCCGTCCTGGATAGGCCCGTTCACCGGGCTGAGCCCGCGCTGCTTCGGCAAGCTGGTGACCACCCTGCGCCGCGAGGGGGCGGACATGGTCCGCCGAGACCGGCCGTGGAGCCTGCCCCCTGGAGGATCGCGTCCTGCTGGTTGCAGCTACTGGCGCACCGACTTGACGCTGCGGCAGCTCGCGCCCCTGTTCGGAATCTGGAAGTCCGCAGCCGGCCGCGTCATCAACCGCCTCGCGGCACTGCTCGCGCTGCGGCCGCGCCGACGGTTTCGCAAGGAGACCGTGCTCATCGTGGACGGCACCCTGGTCCCCAGACGTGACCACGCGGTGGCAGAGCCGTCGAAGAACTACCGGTACTCCGCCAATCACCAGGTCGTCATCGGCGCCGGCACAGGGCTGGTCGTCGCAACCGGCCGGCCTTTGCCCGGCAACCGCAACGACTGCAAGGCGTGGGAGTTGTCCGGAGCGAAGGCAGCCGTCGGCAGTACCACGGTGATCGCTGACGGCGGCTACCCCGGCGCTGGCCTAGTGATCCCGCATCGCGGTGAACCAGGCCAGGGCGAACTCCCGGCCTGGAAAGAGGAGCACAACCGCTCACACCGCAAGGTCCGTGCCCGCGCCGAGCACACCTTCGCCCGCATGAAGAGCTGGAAGATCCTCCGCGACTGTCGGCTGAAAGGCGACGGCATCCACCACGCCATGCTTGGCATCGCCCCCCTGCACACCCTCGCGCTCACCAGATAGAGCCGCCCAAGGTGGGCATCCCCGATACCGACCGCACGCAGTCAGCGGTCCGCCAGGCGTCGGCGCGCTCCGCGCGCGGGTACAGAATGACGGTGACATGACATCACGGCCAAGGGGGCTTCCGGTTTGAGAGGTGAACCCTCAGGGCGTAGGCGGGAGTCGATCAGGACCGGTACGCCGGCGGGCGGCGTCCCTGACGCCGTCAAGTGCGGCAGCTTCGACGTGCCTTGTCGACAAACGACCGTGGCACCAGGCCCCGGTCAGCCGCCGTCAGGACGACCTTACCGGTGACGGTCCCCGGACTCCGCCAGACGTAGCACCTGGGCGGCCCGGGCGAGTGGGTACTCCGCGGCGACGCGGGCGACGATGTCGCCCCGTTCGACGGCGGCGCCCCGTTCGACGACGGCGAAGACCTCGGAGAGGTCGCAGCGCGGCCGGGCCCCGAAGCGGCCCTTGCTCAGCGCACGACCGGCCCAGATGTCGTGGAAGAAGGCGCGGCGGCCGCTGGGCAGGGTGTTCCACAGTAAGGTGCGGGCCAGGATCTTCAGCATGGACAGCTGCCTTGGATCCGGTGTAATCGCAGGTCGAGGCGCTGCCGTACGCGACGAGCGTCCCGCCGGGAGCGAGGAGGCGCCAGGAGTCGACCACGCCGGGACCGCCTCGTGTCGAAGACGGCGTCAACGCCTCCCGGCGCCAGTTCCCGGACCCGGGCGGGGACGTCTGCGGCCCGGTAGTCGACGGGGAGGACATCGAGCTCCCTCAGGCTGTCGTGGTGCCGGTGCGGATGCCGTAGCGATCACCGGGACTCCGGCCGCGCGGGCCAACTGGATCACCGGCCTCTACGCGCGCTGGCCTCGGCTCTCACTCGCGCCCTGGTGCACTCGACCTCCGTCATGTGGGGCGGGTTGCCGCTGTTCGTGCTCGACGCCTTCGCGGGCCTGGCCGTCGTGGTGCTGCGGGACCGCGACCCGCAACGTCATGCTGCTCGGCGCCGGTGCCCTCTTCGTGGGTGCGCATCGCTGCGGGCACCGGCGGCGCACTCTCCGCCACCGGGTTCTTCGTGGGCGGCGCGATCTCGGCTCCGGCTTCGGCAGCGGCGCACATCGCCCGCGCCACCACCCACCAGGATCCGCGACGTTGCCCCAGACCGTCAGCGACCCGCTCGCCCAATCAAGTTCAGCTGGCCCCTGCCGGCGCGCTCACCGACAACAGGCCCGCGTGCACAGGCGTGCTACGCACATATCTCGCCGCGCCGGGAACATGGACACGCTCCACCGCCGACGGGCACCACCGGGCGAGATGGCCGATTGATTGATCGGCCGCCCGTGCGGCCAGGACCGCTGATCTGTGCCGAGCGCGTGTTCTCGGCATCTCGCTTTCCTGGTGGAGAAGGCGTCGGGAAGGCGACTGTGCACCCGGAGGGATGAAGCCTGCGCGGCGCGTGGTCAGGCCGCGCCGCGCAGGCGGTCAGGATGTCAGCTCGACTACCCGCGACCGCTCGGGCGAGGGGCGCAGGACGCCGGCCGCTGCGGCAGCCGTCGCGCAGAACAGGGCGAGGAGCAGGAAGGTGTGGTTGAGGGCCATGAGATGGGTCATCCAGCCGATGACAGCGGGGCCGGCGAGCATGCCGATGTAGCCGAGTCCGGCGACCCTGGACACGTTGGTGCCGGCAGCCGCGGGGTCCGCATGTCCCGCGGCGCTGAACAGTTGTGGGATACAGCCGGACAGGCCCAGGCCGAACAGCGCCCAGCCGGTCAGTGCCGCCCAGACCCATGGCGAGAGGGCCACGCCCGTGATGCCGACGGCGGCCAGGGCCGAGCCGTACCGCAGGACGGCGACCGGCCCGAACCGCGCGGATATCCGGTCTGCCAGGAGCCTGCCGATGGTCATCGTCGCCGCGTACGTCCCATAAGCGAAGGCAGCGGTACTCTCCGGCGCGCCCAGAACAGTCTTGAGATGCAGGACGCTCCAGTCGTTGGCGGCTCCCTCACACAGCATGATCAGCAGAGCCAGAACGGCCAGGAGCCAGATCCGGGCAGGAACAGAGCGGCTCCTCCCCTCGGGCTCCCCCTCCGTATCAGTCACGGGGGCGGTTGCCTCGGCGGGCAGTAGACCACGAGCCGATACCAGGGCGATGATGACGCCGATGCCTGCGGCGACGCCCAGCGTCGTGGTCGGGTTCCATCCGATGTCGATGGCCACGGCACCGGCGAGCGCGGCCAGGACGCCGCCGACGGAGAACGTGGCGTGGAAGGCCGACATGACGGGCCGCTCGTACGCCTTCTCCACCTGCACGGCGTGCGCGTTCATGCTCACATCGAGGGTGCCGTTCCCGAAACCGAAGACCAGCAGGGCTGCTCCGAGGGCCCACGGCTCCTGGGCGAGACCGGGCAGCACCAGGGTCACGCTGCACAGCACTCCGGCCGCCGGAACGACGGTGCGCGTGCCGAGCCGGTCGGACAGGCGCCCGCCGACCTGCATGCCGACAAAGGCCCCGGCACCCAGCAACACAAGGAACCCGCCCAGAGCCGCGTGACTGATGCCCACGCGTTCCTCGACGGCCGGGATCTGCACCACCCACATGCCCAGCAACATGCCATTGAGGACGAAATAGACAAACGTCACGACGCGAGAGACGCGCAGCGAACTTTTCATATGGACACCCTAACGAACATGATGGCTGTTTGGAACAGCGGCATTCGAACACCCAACATGTTCGGCAGGGGGTGGTGTTGAATCACGGTATGAGCACCGTGGAACGTCACCGACTGATCGCCCAAGCCGTCCAGGAAGCGGGAACGGCCACGGTCGCCGAACTGGCGGACCTGACGGGCGCCTCGGAAATGACCGTCCGTCGCGACCTGGACCACTTGGCCGCGCAAGGTGTCCTGGAACGGTTCCGCGGCGGGGCTCGCACCCTCCTCCTGCGAGGGGACGAACCGCCTTTCGCGCTGCGCACCCATGAAGCCGTCGACGCCAAACGTCGGATCGCGGCAGAGGTGGCCTCGCTCATCACCGACGGCGAGACCGTCCTGCTGGACAGCGGCACGACCTGTCTGGAAGTCGCGCGCCTGCTGCGCGGACGGCAGATCACCGTGATGCCCCTGTCGCTGCAGGCGATCGATGTCCTCAGTGGCGCCCCCGAACCGACTGCACTCCTCGTGCCCGGGGGCCGGCCCCGCGCCGGGGAAGGAGCCCTCATCGGGCCCCTTACCCTCGCCTCCCTATCGGCGTTGCGGTTCGACACCGCCGTCCTGGGCTGCTGCGGCCTGACCGCCGGTGACGGCATGACCGCCTACGACCTCGATGAAGCAGCGGTGAAGAAGGCGGTCATCACATCGGCACGTCGCATCATCGCCGCCGCCGACGGCAGCAAACTCGGCCGCACCACACACGCCTACGTCGGACCCTCCACCTTGGTCGACATCCTCGTCACCGACACCACCGCGCCCGCCGACGAGGCCACCGCTCTCGAGAACAGCGGCACCACTCTCAAGATCGTCTGAACCGGGCCACCGCATCCCGGCCCCCAGGGGGACACGCCCGTCGCGCCCGGCCGTGGTGTCCGCTGGTTCTGCGGTGAAGGAGGGCATGTCCGCGGCTTGCGGCCTCATCCCATGGCCTGGGCGAGCCAACCGGGTGGTCAGGAGCGGACGTTCACCCGGACGGC
This sequence comes from Streptomyces sp. NPDC029138, assembly GCF_055564375.1. Taxonomy (NCBI): domain Bacteria; kingdom Bacillati; phylum Actinomycetota; class Actinomycetes; order Kitasatosporales; family Streptomycetaceae; genus Streptomyces; species Streptomyces sp. NPDC029138. The sequence goes on along the minus strand of NZ_JBVHWM010000029.1, from coordinate 73,688 downwards.
CTCTTCGATGGGTGTCGATCCCGTGTTGAGTTCGAGGATCTGCCGGCCGATCCGGGGCTCGTGAAGCAGTTCAGCGAGTGTGGCGGCCACGTCCTCGCGAGCGATCTGGCCGTGGAACTCCGCCGGCCCGAGGGATACGGTGCCGATTCCCGGGTCGTCGACAAGGAGGGACGGACGGAGGATCAGCCAGTTCAGGTCGCTGCGGCTGAGAGCGACATCTGCGCCCTTCTTCACGGCGAAGTAGTACTCGACCTCGTCGCCGAGGTTGCGTTCCCGCCATGATTCCGGAAGCACCGACACCAGCACGAAGCGCTCCACGCCGGCGTGGCGTGCCGCGTGGATCGCCTTGACGACCCCGTCGCCGTCGATGGCCTTCGTGACCTCCTTGCTGCCGCCATTCGAGCCGGCGCTGAAGACGATCACGTCAACGTCGCCGAATGCTGCCGCCAGTTCCTCCACGGTCATGCCGGCAAGGTCGCCGACGGTTGCCCGCACGCCTTGTGCGGCGAGGCCGGCCTGCTGGTCGTCCCGGCGAACGAGCCCGTGGACGGTGTCTCCCCGAGAGCGCAGTTTCCGCGCCAGCAAATCACCGACGCCGCCGGTGATTCCGATGATGAAGACGTCCACGTCGGATGCTCCGTTCTCTCGATGCGACTCTTCGGCTCCGTCACGAGACCGATCCCAGACGATCAACGGCGCCAGTCCGCACGGGTATTCCGACCATGCACAGGCCGTCGGTCCCGTGCGCTCGATGACACACGAGCTAACAGGCGCTGACACACTGAGGTGAGGTGGTGCCGGACCGTGGATGCAGTGGGCATACCTTCAAACGCCTATGCGCCGACCGTGTGCCGGTCCCGGCCTGCCAGACCAAGACCGGCGGACATCCGGAGAAGCGGCCACGGCGGAATCATCGACGGCATCCGCTACATCGTCGACAACGGCGCGAAGTGGCGGGCTCTGCCTGCGGATTTCCCCCAGTGGGAGACGGGTTACGGGTTTTTCTGGAGGTGGAACCGGGCCGGGGTCATCACCTACATCCGCGACCAGCTTCGCCGTCGGATCCGCACCGGCAAGGGCCGCCCGCACCCGGTGACGCTGATCGTGGGCTCACAGTCGGTCATGGAAGCCTCCACCGTCGGCCGCAACAGCCGGGGCTACGACGCCGCGAAGAAAATCAACGGCCGAAAACGACATGTCACGGTGGACACGTTGGGCCTGCCGGTGATGATCACGGTGACGCCCGCCGACATCCAGGACCGCGACGCCGCCCGCGACGTGTTCTGGCGCCTGCGCCTCACCCAGCCGTAGATCACCCAGGTCTGGGCCGACCGCGGCTACGCCGGCGACCTCGTGGACTGGGTCCGCGAACGTCTGGCTCACCCTGCGCGTCGTCTCCCGGCGCAAGGGCACCAAGGGCACCAAGGGCTTCGTCGTCTTGCCCCGCCGTTGGAAGGTCGAGCGCACGATCGGCTGGTGCATGAACGCCCGCCGCAACGCACGCGACTACGAGCGACTGCCCCAGCACTCCGAAGCCCACCTGAACTGGGCACTCATCACCAAGATGACCCGGCGCCTGACTCGCAAGAGCCCCCGCACCGACACTTGGTCGAAGAAGTCACGGGCCACTCAGGGCCGATTCCATACAAGTGTATAGCGCCAGAACAACCGCCGCCGGAGCCGCGCGCCGGGCAGGACGCCTCTGGCTTCACGGACGATGTCGCTAAAGGTCATGTCCGCTGAGCGAGTAGGGGCCGTCATGGAAACGGGCCGCGGCAGGGAGCGCCCCTTGTTCTTCAGCCAGCCCATGGCGGCGTTGGCTGGGATGGCAACGGCACCGAGCAGGTGGTCTACCGGGGTCTGGGCGCGGGACAGGCGGACGATCACCAGGGTCCCTCCTGGCGCCAGATGGCTGCGGAAACGGGTGAGAGCTTGGGCGAACGGCAGGTGGTGGATCGTGGCGACGCACGTGATGACGTCGTAGAGGCCGGCAGGAAATTCGGCTACTGCATCCGCGACGGTGAAGGTGACGGGGAGCGTAGTGGGAGTCAGCTTCTGGGCCTGGGCGGTAATCACCGGATCGGAATCGACGGCCTTCACAGCGTCGGCTCGTTCGACCAAGAGCCTCGCAAGATCACCGCTGCCGGAACCGACGTCCAGGGCGCGGTGGAAGCGCCTCGGCAACTGCCGCAGGACCCAGCGATGGTAGTGGGCGTTGTGATCCCAGGGATAATTGGCGTTGAACCGTTCAAGAGCCCGCAGGACACGAGGCGACAGGATCTTCATCGCCCCAGTCCATCAAGTCCATGCGGCATGCACACCCCATTCCGGAACGCGGTGCGGCGCAGTGCGGTCAGTTCGGGGACGGCTGCTTCCACGTCGACGGGGCGGGGCGGGGTGGAACGGGGCATCAGCCGGGGCTTCCTGAAGGAGGTCGAGCGGGTCAGGGCGCGTCAGGGCCGGAGCCGCAGGGACTCTAGCGAGCCGACGTGTCCCCGGGCCCCCGGTCAGGGTCTCCATCCTGGTATGGCGGTGCGTACCCCGGCGGCGGGGTTGTCGAGCCAGCCGGTCAGTTCGAATCCGCGGTTGCCGTACGCGGCGTACTCGAGGCGGATGGGGATCGGGTTGATCTCCTCGTAGATCGGGGTGATGTCGTACTGGACGATCTCGCCCAGCTTCACCGCCTCGTAGATCGGCGCCTCGGCCAGGTCGCGCGGGTAGGGCGAGTTGGTGGGGTTGTTGGTCTGCGTCACCAGGTTGTGCCGGGCGTTGTGGTGGGTGCCCGCGCCGCCGAGGCGGTTGGCGAGGAGGTGGCCGCGGGCCTCGTTGAACGCGTTGCCGTTGCCGCGCCAGCCGGGCGGCCGGGTGCCGCCCGCCTCGGCACCCGTGTCCAGCATCTCGGGGCGGATGCAGGAGAGACGCCGGTCGGGCGGCCGAGGTGGTCGTGCGGCTTGTAGCGGATGCTGCCGCCGCGTCCGCCCGCGCCGTCAGTCCAGGAGTAGTGCTCCTTGCGGCACGGGCCCAGGCCGATCGCGTCGTACAGGTCCAGCGGGTTGTCGACGTAGGCGACCGGGTTCGGCGCGGACAGCAGGCCCAGTGGATCGGGGCTGACGTACCGGGCGGTCTCGGGGTCGTAGTGCGGAAGAAGTTGTAGAACAGGCCGGTCTCGGGGTCGACGTACTGGCCCGGGTGGCGCAGCGGGGTGTGGGCGGTGGCGTCCGGGTTGACGGCTGTGGTGCCCCAGACGGTGGCGCGGCTGCGGCAGGCGATCGTGCCGTAAACCGACGGACTCGTCGAGACTCACGGGGTCCACCTGGACGACGCCATGACCGGGCTCGCCGCCCAGATCGCCCGGGCCCGGTCCCGGCCCATGGACCAGCTCCAAGCCTGATCGACCCTGCACGGCAAACCGCCCCCCGGGCAGACGACATCGTCTCGCTGCTCCTCGGGCCCGCCACCGCCGCGTAGGGCACCCGGGGGTTCCACAGCACCGGCCGACGGGCTGACGAGTCGCGTGCCTGGCGCGCCCCTCGGTCAGGCCCTGCCGGCGGTCACCGCGCACGCGTGGAGGAACCACGTGTCCCTGGCGTGCAGGTGCTCCTCACCGCCGGTCCAAGTCGCGGCATGTGGCCATGCAGCTCGGCACGCCCGGACGGCGCATGTCTTGACACCACGGAGGTGGGCGCCCACGATGAGGAAATGGTGGAAACTAAATCAGTTTCAGAAGTTTCCAAGCGTGACAGGCAGCGTGCCGATGTGATCGCGGAGGCAGCCGGCCGGTTGTTCTTCGCGCCGGGCTTCGCGCGGGTGAGCATGGACGATCTCGCTCGTGAGCTGGGGATGAGCAAGAAGACGATCTACCGTCACTTCCCGGACAAGCGCAGCCTGCTGACCGCGGTCCTGGACCGGCAGTTCGCGGCGGTGGAACGCACGCTGGTGGCGGCGGCCGAGGACGCGGAAGGGCAGCCGTTCGATGTGCGGGTCCAGCGGTTCCTGATCGCGGCAGGCACGGAGCTCGGGCGGATGGGCGCGGCTCAGCTCGCCACGGGGCGCGGCGGCGACGCGATGCTGCGCCGGTACGTGGAACAGCGTGTGGAGGAGGTGATCTACCGGCGCGTCGACGAGGTGTTCCGGGACGGGCACCGGCGGGGACTGCTGCCGGCACCGCCCGAGTTGCTCAGTGAGATCACCCGCGGCGCGTTGGAGCGGCTGTTCGTCTCGCAGTTGCCGCACGAACTCGACTGGACCGCGGCGGATCTGCTGCGGGCGACCGTCGACACCGTGCTCTACGGGGCGATCCGCTCGGCACGCCCCGGCATCGACGGTGCACAACCCGGGGCGGTCATTCCGATGGCCCACGATGACGAAGAGGAGGTGAGCCCATGACCGGGACAACCGGCAGAGTGGCACTGGTGACAGGGGCCAGCAGCGGAATCGGTGCGGCCACCGCGCGTCTTCTGGCCGCGCGAGGGATGCGCGTGGTGGTCAACTACCTCAGCAGCAGCAAGGCAGCCGAGGAAGTCGTGGCCGACATCGAGGCCGCCGGCGGCCAGGCCATGGCCGTACAGGCCGACGTGCGCGACGTGGCCGCCATCGAGAGCCTGGTCGAGCAGGTCCGGGCGGCATGGGGCGGCATCGACGTGCTCGTGCACAACGCGCTCATCCCGTATGCGGTCAAGTCCTTCCAGGACATCACGTGGGAAGAACTGGGCGGCAAGATCGACGCCGAGATGCACGCGGCGTTCGCGGTCACCAAAGCCGTCCTGCCCGCCATGACCGAACAGGGCTGGGGACGCATCATCTATCTCGGTACCGGCCTCAGCCGCCTGCCCCGGGAGGGCATGATCGCACTGGGCACGTCCAAGGCCGCACTGGAGCAGTTCGCCCGGTACCTCGCCCAGGAACTGGGCCCGCAGGGCATCACCGTCAACATCGTCGCGCCCGGCCCGGTGGAGTCCCGCATCGCCAATGACGTGCTCGACGGTGCCAAAAAGCAGCGGCAGGTGGCCGCCACCCCCCTGGGCCGCCTCGCACACCCGGCCGACGTGGCTCAAGCGGTCGCCTTCTACGCCAGCGAGGACAACGCCTTCATGACCGGCACCACGGCCGCGGTCAACGGCGGAATGACCATGTACTGACGCCTCGCCGTCCCCCGCACACGGGGCCCGACCGTCCCGGTCCGGCCGACAACCGATCCGCATCCGGCACACCGTCGCCTCAAGCACCACGCGCCGCAGCGCCTGTGACAGGCACGCACGCATGACGGTGACACGATCAAGGAAGTATCCATGTACACGATCGATCTTGCCTACGTCGGGCGGGGCCTGCACGAGGAACTGGCCGCCTACGTCGCCGACCAAGAGGACTACTACGCCGACGAGGGTGTCCACGTCGCGCTGCGCGACGGCTGCACCTGGGACGAGGAGCGGCTGCGCCGCGGCGCCACCATCGGGCTCGGCCGGGCACTGCTGTCCCGACTGGCCGACGGCACTCCCTGGGTCGGGCTCAATGTCAACACCCACCGCCCGCTGTTCTGGTTCCTCGCCCGCCCCGGCCTGACCTCCCTGGCCGACCTGGCCGGCCGACGGCTGGCGGTGCACGCCCCCCACACCGCACCCGGATGCTTCACCCGGATCGTGCTGCGCCGGGCCGGCCTCGACCCGGACCGCGACATCCAGACCATCGTCCGCCCGCCCGGCGACTACGGCATGGACCTGCGCCGGCTGCGCGACGGCGAGATCGACGCCGCCCTGGTCGGCAGCACCATGGCGCCGGAGGCGGTCGCCGCCGAGCACGGCTGGCAGGTGCTGGCCTGGATCGGCGACCACTTCCAGATCCCCACCGTGGGCCTGGCCGTCGACCCCACCTACACCGACCCGGACGACCCCGCCGTCCAGGCCGTCGTACGAGCGCACCGGCGCGCCCTGCACGTGATCCGCAACGACCCCGACACCACGGTGCGGTACATCCAGACGTTCCTCGGCGGACACACCGCGGACGAAGCCCGGGCCCACTACAAGACGTTCATCGCACCGCACTTCACCACCGACGGCCAAGCCGACCTCGCCATCGGCGACAGCGCGATCACCGCGGTCGCCGCCGAACTCGGCGTCCCCGTCAACGTCACCGCGGCCGAGTTCTACCGCACCGCCATCACCGCACCCTAGCGCCCCGACAGGCCACGTTCGCCCCGCCACGACGCCCGGCACGCTCCCCCAAGCTCGTCGAGCAGAAGAGACCCCCTCGCCGCACCGACCGAAAGCCCACGTAGGTCCAGCACAAGGACTTCCGGCCGGCACTCCCCCAAGCTCTTGGAGCAGGGGCTACGTCCAGAGCACGCACCGGACGCCGCTCCTTCACAGGCAGACGTTGCCTGTCGCGGCACTGGACAAGCAGGGCGGACATCGCGGCGGGGGCGCGTACCAGGCACGGTAGGTCTCCGGCACCTCGGTCACCGCGACCCGCTCGCCGCCGACCGGTTCAAGACGCCGTCGTAGACCCCCGGGCGGCGGCCCGCGCCATCGCACAGCCGGAGGACGCGGCCGAGGGCATCGCTGTCTTCGCCGGATGGCATCCTCAACCTGCCGGCGTCCGGGGGGGACCTGCCACGCGGGCTGACGATCACGTCCGTCGCCGGCCGGCGCCGAAGGCTGCGGGACCGCCCGCCGCTTCCGGGCCGCCGGCGGGATCCTGTGCCGAGGAGCCGCCACCGTCGATCCCGCGGGAAGCGCGGCGGTGCCCGGGAGGCGAGTGACCCGCGCCACCACAGTACGGGACCTGCTGGAGGCACTACGGGCCCCGAGCCCGCCATCTGCCTCTGTGCGGAAGGCGGAGCAGTACGTTCGACGTCAGCAGGCCACCCGTGCAGGCGTGGTGGCACGTGCCCATGGCTGCGGACACGGCCCCGTCCGGCCGCAGTCGACGCCCATGAGGCGTAACGACGGGAACTTCGCAGCCCGCCGCCGTCATCTTCGAAGGAGTCTTGCGATGAAGACCGTCACCCACTGGATCGATGGCAAACCCTTCGGAGACGTCGCAGGCGCCTCCGGCACCTGGGGCCCCGTGACCGACCCCGCGACCGGAGAGGTCACCGCCCGGGTGGCGCTGGCCGGCGCCGACGAGGCCGACGCCGCGGTCGCCGCCGCGAAGAAGGCATACGCCACCTGGCGCACGTCCCCGCTCGCTCAGCGGATCGCTATCCTCTTCCGCTACCGCGCCCTGCTGGACGCGCGCCGCGACGACATCGCCACACTGATCACCGCTGAGCAGGGAAAGGTCCACGCGGATGCGCTGGCCGAGGTGGCCCGGGGCCTGGAGATCGTCGAACTGGCCTGCGGGCTCGGCATGGCGCTCAAGGGCGACACCTCCACGGAGGTGTCGAGCCGCGTCGACGTGGCGTCGATCCGCCAGCCACTCGGTGTGGTCGTCGGCATCTCACCGTTCAACTTCCCCGCGATGATCAGCATGTGGATGTTCCCCATGGCGATCGCCTGCGGTAACACGTTCGTCCACAAGCCGAGCAGCAAGGCCCCGTCCGCGTCCATACTCCTCGCGGAACTCGCGGCCGAGGCGGGCGTGCCCGACGGTGTGCTCAACATCCTGCACGGCGACGAGGTCGCGGTGGACGCACTGCTCGACCACCCGGACGTGGCGGCCGTGTCGTTCGTGGGCTCCACTCCGGTCGCCCGCCACGTCTACAGCAGGGCTTCCGCCCGCGGCAAGCGCGTCCAGGCCCTCGGCGGCGCTAAGAACCACATGCTGGTCCTGCCCGACGCCGACCTCGACGCGGCCGCCGACGCCGCCGTGTCCGCCGCCTACGGCTCCGCCGGCCAGCGCTGCATGGCGGTCTCCGTGGTGGTCGCGGTCGGCTCGGCGGGCGACGCGCTGGTGTCCCGGATCGCCGAGCGCGCCGCGAAGGTCAAGATAGGACCGGGCAACGACCCGGCGTCCGAGATGGGTCCGCTCGTCACCAAGGAGCACCGCGACACGGTCGCGGACTATGTCGCGGGCGCGGCCGCCCAGGGAGCCGATGTGGTGCTCGACGGCAGGGGCCTCACTGTCGAGGGCCTGGAGAACGGTCACTGGATGGGCATCTCGCTCCTGGACAAGGTCAGCACGGACTCGGACGCCTACCAGAACGAGATCTTCGGTCCCGTCCTGTGCGTGGTGCGCGCGGAGACCTACGAGGACGCCATGGACATCATCAACGGCTCCCCGTACGGCAACGCCGGCGCGATCTTCACCCGCGACGGCGGCGCGGCCCGACGGTTCCAGCTGGAGGTCGAGGTCGGCATGGTCGGTGTGAACGTGCCGATGCCGGTGCCGGTGGGCTACCACTCCTTCGGCGGCTGGAAGGACTCGGCCTTCGGCGACCACCGCATGTACGGCAGCGAAGCCGTGCACTTCTACACGCGCGGCAAGGTCATCACGAACCGCTGGCCGGACCCGGCTGAGACAGCGACCGGTCCGGACCTGGGCTTCCCCGCCTCCCGCTGACCCCCGCGAGCCGCACGGTGGGCCGCCTTCCGCTGACCCCCGCAAGCCGCACGGCTGGGCCGCCTTCCCCTGGGGCGCCGGTCCAGCCGCGAGCGTGCCACTGGCCGGCCTCGTGGCCGGGGCGATCGGATTCCCGGTGACTGCCAGATGGCCTCCGAGTCGGGCGTTCAGCCCCTCCAAGCCGCGCTCGCCAGGCCCCACACGCGTTGCGCTGGTAGAGCCAGCCGGCTGGCATGTCGGCGAGCCGGGCCCCGTCGATGGCCGGATCGTGCAGCACATCGGCGGCCAGTTCGCCGGGAGTGTGCTCGCGCAGGCCACCGGGCGGGGCGGTGACGACGGCCAGGTGTCAGTGGTACGGCAGCCCGACCTGGTGCAGCCGGCGGCCGTGCACGGTCAGCGCCGTCATCCAGCTGGAGCCAGCGACGCAGCGTCTCGGCCCGGCCATGGGTGACCTCCTGGACCGCGATGCCCGTGAGGTCAGCACCGGTGCGGGCGATCCTGCCCTCACGTGCCGGGCCGTGTCGGCCAGCGGGGTGTGGTTCGCCTGCGCGTGGCGGATCTGGGTGCGCACCATGGCCAGTTGGGCGGCGAACTCGCCGCGGGTCAGGACGCCCATCGCCCGCTCGTGCCAGGCGGGGTGGGTGTGGGCGGCGCGGGTGGTGACGGGTTCGGGCAGGTGGGGAAGGCGGCGTCGGCGGCCTTGAGCGCCTCACGGGCGGTGGCCCGGTGGGCGGCGGCGAGCCGGGTCAGGGTGCGCCAGTGTCCTTTGACCGCCGGCGTAGCCCCTGATGTCCGCGTGCGAACACATACTCACTGAGAATCGCTAACAGTCGGCGTGTGATGCCGGGCCCGGCTACGCATTGGTGAACGCGCGATGTTCTAGTCAAACTCGCCCTCGCGCACGCCACTTCGGAAGGTCGCCCATTCTTCTGCGGTGAACCGCAGAGGTGGCAGACCTCGGCATTTCGAGTCGCGGACGGCCACAGCCCCACCACCAACGTCCGCACCCTCGACGCACGTACCTGATAGGCGGTCTTGCTGCCCTTGACCCAGCGTGCTTGCGTCAGGTCAAGTGCGTACAGTTCAGCTTTTCTCGCTTGCATGAGAAGACAGGCCCTGCTCGGACACCCCTCCTGCTCGCATGCTGCCGACACGGACACCTCGGTGCCGCCGCAGTTCGAGGGGGCTCGGCCCGAGGGCCCGGCTTGCTCTGGTTCCGCGTCGGTCCCCCGCGTGGCTCGTCGGCTTCGGTCAGCTGTGAGACCGGGAAGAGTGGGCGGCGCCTGTCTCGGCGTGCCTCTCGGCGCCGCGCGCACTGCGGCGTGTTCCAATCGGGCATGGCATCGTCCTGGACTGGTGAACGGGTACGCCTGCGGGCTGTCGAGCCCGACGACTGGTCAGCATTCGCGCGCTTCGCCGACGACGGGCGGCGAGGGAGCCCGCTGGACCTACCTCGGTCCGCCGAGAGCTACCGCGCTTGGGCGAGGGAGCAATCTGTCGCCCAGTGCGATGGCGACCGCTTCCGGTTGGCAGTCGAGACGACAGCCGGGAAAGAGCTGGTCGGCACGGTCGGTTCGCATCACACCGGCCCTCGTTCGGGCTGGTTCGAATTCGATGTCACGATCGGCGCCGAGCACCGGCGCAGGGGGTATGCGACGGAAGCCTTGGTGCTGCTGCTGCGCTTCATGTTCGCCGAGCGGCGCTATCACAAGTGCCTGGGAGTGATCTTCGCCCACAACCAGGCATCGCTGGCACTCACACGTCGGCTCGGCTTCACCGAGGAGGGGCGCTTGCGAGAACACGTCTTCTTCGCCGGCCGGCACCACGACCTGGTCATGATGGGCCTGCTCGCCGACGAGTTCGACCAGCGACAGACGATGAGCGAGCCATGATGAGCGAACCATGATGAGCGAGCGAGTCACTGGAAGTGAGACCGGCCTGGGCCGCGCGAGGTGGCACGCAGGCGCAAGCCCGCGGTCGCGAGACCTTCGAAGGTGGTGACCTGGTAGCCGGGTTCCGGTCCGGGTGGCTCGCTCAAGCGGTGACAGCGGGCCGTGTGCGCGGTCAGGAGCGTCAGCATCGCCATGGCCAGGGCGGCTCCCTCGCAGCCATGCGGTCCGGTGCCGAAGGAGAGGAAGGCCCCGGGGTTCACCGCCGAGCCCGAACCGTCGAGCCAGCGCTCGGGCCGGAACTGGTCCGGCTCGGAGTATTCGCGTGCGTCTCGGTGTGCGGTGTAGGGGCAGACGAGAACGGTGGACCCGGCGTCGATGCTGTAGTCGGCGAGCTGAGTCTGCCGCCTGGTCCGCCGGGTCAGTAGCCAGCTCGGGGGGTACAGCCGGAGCACCTCGCGTACCAGTGCCTGGGTGTATCGCAGGGTGTCGAGGTGGGCGCTGGTCGTCGCGGCCGGGTCCGCGGGCAGCGAGGCGGCTTCGGCCGCGACGCGGTCTGCTGCCTGGGGATGCCGGGCCAGGTGGAGCAGGATCCATCCGGCCGCCCGGGTAGGTGCCTCGAAGGTGGCAACGGTGATTCCGGGGAGGGTGTCGAGAACGGCCTCTTCCGGCAGTGGGCCGTAGCGGGAGGAAGGCTGGAGCATCTGCCCGAGCACGTCGTCGCCGAGCCGGCCCGATGAACGGCGCCGGCGGACGATGGGCCTCAAAGCCTCGGTGAAGGCGGCCTGCTGCCGTGTGCGGAACCGCCGTGCCGGCGTGGGGATCCACCGCGGCCATTCCCAGCGCGAGGGGCGTACGAGCACTTCCCGGGCGAGAAAGAGCTGTGAGGCGAAGGGCAGCAGGGCCGGAGCGTCCTCGGAGAAGAGGTAGCGGACACCGATCTCTGCCAGGGCGTGCCGGGCCGCGGGCAGGACCTCGACGTCCTGGCCCGTGGGCCACTGGTCAGCGAAGAGAGCCGCTCCGGACGCGATCTCACCGACCCGGGCTGCGACCGCCTGCGCGCGCAGTCCGCGCATGCGGGCGGTGTGAGCGTGCGCACGCTCCTCAGCCGTGGGTGCTCCGTGGGACCCCTTCAACGGCGGGAAGAGAGGCGAGGGTGCCTTGGGGAAGTCCTGCGCGCGGCGCAGCACTGCTTCGCACGGTCCGGCCGTGGCAGCTACGTAGACACCCGGCTCCAGCTGCCAGACGTCCCCGCACTCCTCAGCGCCACGGCGTGCCACCTCCAGCCGGTCACGGCTCCAGGCCCCGAAGCTGCCTCCGGGCAACTGCGGCGGCTCATTCATCCGGCCCATGAGATCGTCCCCGGCCTTCGTACCTGTCCAGGCCGATGTCGTCGGCAGCGCGGCTGGGAGCCGACGGGCGCCCGGGGGCGCCCGCTGGGAGTGCCACCAGACTCAGTCGCCGGCGTACGCGTCCCATTCGTGGGCCCCGTACGCGCCGTAGTGGCGGGTGAAGGACAGCTTGCCGAGCAGCTTGGCGATCATGATGAGCTCCTCTCGCCTGTCTGAGCCCTTCCAGCCGAGGGTTCCGATGAAACCCGCCAGCCCCTAATGCCATCTGCACTATTTTCTCACACATACCATATATGTCATATCTGGGGCATTAGCCGCATGATCGGGCTCTCCGGCCGCGGGCTGACCGGGACGCTCCGCCTGGCGCGCGCCCAACCGCCGGCCGCCGTTCCATGGCGGCCGCCATCGGGATCGACGCCTACTGCAATCGGCCTTGAATGGCGCGAGAAACCGTCACGCCGAACCACGGCGATGGCCGTCTCCTCCCGCGCATGGCATGCAACATCGCGGGCAGGAGGCCATTCGGGAAGCACACTCTCGCCAAATCACCCGCACCGCCCGTATTGGCCCGGGATGCCGCGGTCCCCAGGTCGTCCGGCGCCCGGGGTGCCGGTCAGGTCTGCCAGGAGCCGATGCAGATGATGTCCATGACGTACGGGCGTCCGGCCGGGTGGTTGATCCAGTAGACGGCGATGAGCTGTCCGACCGAAGCGGATCGGACGTCCTCGCCTTCGGAATCACGGGCGTTGAAGTGCGGAAACGACCACAGTGTCGACTGAACACCCTCCAGCTTCGCCAGGCCCGGCGTCGGCCCGAGACGGAGCGCACCCGGCTGGGGGCTTGCCGGACGCCGCGTACGGCAGGAAAGTCCAGCGGCGCATCTCCCAGCGAGGGATGGACCACGCAGTCGAACAGCATGGCAAACAGGAACAGCCCGTAATCCGGGACATGTTCAGCAGCTTGCCGTGCACGGTGGAGTGGTCGAGGCCGACGCTGTCCAGCACTTCGGACGGCTCTGGCCGTGCGGTCGAAGAGCTGCATCAGCAGCAGCGATGCAACACCGCCCCGAGGCGGATGGGAAACGTTCTATCGTCAGAGCCGTTGAGTGTCCGCGCCGGCGCCAAGGTGGTCGAGCCGCGGCGAACGGAGCGCATCGGTCGCCTGGCCGCCTTGGCCGGCCGGCTCGACTCGCACCATCGGCGGGCACTCGCCGCATCGCTGCCCACGCTCCTTGAAATGACCAGGCTCGGACACCCCACCACCCCACAAGGCGGACGACACCGCTCCCCCTTATCCGGTAAGGAATCACGGCATGACCATCCCGCACGCCTTCCCCCTGGAGCCCACCTCGATCCATGTGCCCGACGAGGTTCTCGACGACCTGCGCGCCCGTCTCACGCTGACCCGTCCGCCGTTGGACGAGGGGAATGGGGACTGGTCGTACGGCGTCCCGGACAGCTATCTCCGTGAGCTGGTCGCCTACTGGCGGGACGGCTACGACTGGCGCAAGGCCGAGGCCGCCATCAACGTCTACGAGCACTACCAGGTGAGCGTCGCCGGTGTCCCGGTGCACTTCATGCGTAAGCCCGGCCGCGGCCCCCGACCGATCCCGTTGATCCTCACCCACGGCTGGCCGTGGACGTTCTGGCACTGGTCGAAGGTGATCGACCCGCTCGCCGACCCGGCCGCTTTCGGCGGTGCCCCCGCCGACGCGTTCGACGTCATCGTGCCGTCCCTGCCCGGCTTCGGTTTCCCCGGCCCGCTCACCGGCTTTCCGGACGTCAACTTCTGGAAGGTCGCCGACCTCTGGCACACCCTGATGACCGAGACCCTGGGATACGAGAAGTACGCCGCCGGGGGCTGCGACATCGGCGGGATCGTCTCCAGCCAGCTCGGCCACAAGTACGCCGACGAGCTGTACGGCATCCACATCGGCTCCGGGCTGCCGCTCGACTTCTTCACCGGCCCCCGCGCCTGGGACTTCGCCCGGAACCGGCCCCTCACCGACGACCAGCCCGCCGACGTCCGGGCCCGCATCATCGAGCTGGACCACCACTTCGCGTCCCACCTCGCGGTGCACATGCTCGACGGCGCCACCCTGGCCCACGGGCTGAGCGACTCACCCGCCGGACTGCTCGCCTGGCTGCTGGAACGCTGGAACGCCTGGAGCGACAACGGCGGCGACCTCGAATCCGTCTTCACCAAGGACGACCTGCTCACCCACGCCACGATCTACTGGGCGAACAACTCCATCGCCACGTCGATGCGTTACTACGCCAACGCCAACCGCTATCCCTGGGCCCCCGCCCACGACCGCACCCCGGTCGTGCAGGCCCCGGTCGGCCTCACCCTCATGACGTACGAGAACCCGCCCGGCATCCACACCGCGGACGAGCGTGTCCGGGCGTTCAAGACCGGACCGCAGGCCGATTGGTTCCACCACGCCAATGTCAACGCCCACGACCACGGCGGCCACTTCATCCCCTGGGAGAATCCCGAGGCCTGGGTGAGCGACCTGCGCCGCACCTTTCATGGCCGCAGGCCCTGAGCGACCCTGCGGGCTCGTCCGGCAACGGGCCAGGCGAACCTTGCCTGACGGGAGCGTGCGCGTCTGCCGACCGGCTCGCACCGCCCGCCACGCCGTCTGCCTGAGCCGGCCCTCCCTACGGGATTCCCCTCATCGCCGCCCTCCCGGGAGCCCTGGCAGGTCTTGCCGGTCTCGACGACGACGGCGGTGCGGAGGTCACCCGGCGCGTGACCGCGCCGGGGTCGGCGAGTTGTAGCGGGTGCGGCGGCCCTCGGGACGGTCACCTTGACGTGCTAGGACGACACGGTCGGCTACGGAGCCTGCGAGGTCGGCAAGCCCGCGTTCGTCGTCGTGACGAGCTCGCCGCACTGCTGCCGTTCGCGTCGAGGTGATGAGCGAACAGAGCGGTAGACCGACGATCTTGCCGTGGCTACCCGCCCGATCGCAGGTGATGTCCGAGGGCCTGATGGGCCGGGTCGCGGCAGCGATTCCGACCGGGTCGAACCCCGGTATCGGGCATGGCAGTTGGTGCTCGGACCGGTGGACAAGACCGACGACCTGAAGAAGGGCACGCACACGGTGGGCCAGCAGCGCCAGTACACCGGAACCGCCGGCCGGATCGAGAACTCGCAGGTCGCCGCCTACCTCCCCTACGCTTCCCGGACCGAGCGCTCCACCTGCCCAAGTCCTGGGCCCCCGGCCCGGAACGCTGCCTCCACGCCGCCGTCCCCGACCCCGGTACAACCATCGGTGGCGGTGGGGCGTCTGTTCTTCGTTACGCATCGTGTGATCGAGCGGGAGCCCGCTGGATCACGGGGGTGCGGGCCACCATTCCGGTTCGCGGACGCTGTCGGTGTCTGCGGTGAAACAGGAGGTTTTCGTGCGTCACTCAGTCCGTCTTGCCGTGGCAGCGGCCCTGGCGGCTTGTCTCACCGGCAGTTTGGTGGCCGTCTCGGCCGGCCAGGCTGTCGCCGCCGGGTCCAAGCTGGCCGATGACTTCAACGGCGACGGATACAGCGATCTGGCCATCGGCATGCCGAGCAAGACGATCAGCGGGAAGCAGAACGCCGGTGCCGTTCTCCTCACCTTCGGCTCCGCCCACGGCCTGACCGGCAAGCACGTCTACATCACGCAGAACTCCGCCAACGTCCCCGGCACGCCCGGGTACCAGGACTACTTCGGCAGCAGCCTCGCCAGCGGCGACATGAACAGCGACGGGTACGCCGACCTGCTGGTCGGCAGCGAAGGAGACGCGTCGGGGAACGGCTCGGTGACCGTGCTGTGGGGCGGCACCGCACCGTTCAGCAGTGCCCTCGCGCTGCCCTCGGGACCGACGTACCCCGGGCGCCTGTTCGGCTCCGACATCGCCGTGGGCGACTTCACCGGCGACTCCCGCCCGGACATCGCCGTCAGCGGGCAGACGTCCCTGCGGCTGTACTCCGGCACGTTCACCCGCAGCAAAGCCCCCGCCGGCTACGACGTCTACGGCCCCGATTCCACCAGCGGCGGCCACCTCGCGGCCGGTGACTTCACCGGCGACGGCAAGGACGAACTGGCCGTCGTCCAGCAGAAGACCACCCTCGTCTACGGCCAGGACCCCGGCACCACCGACGCCGACTCCTTCACCGCCCAGGCCCGGCTCGCCGGCGGAGACCGCGTGGAGGCCGGAGACCTCAACGGCGACGGCCGCGACGACCTCGCCATCGCCCTGTCCAACCCCCGCCTCAACCCCAACGGACTGGCCGATCCCAGCAACGGCTCCGGCTACGTCACCGTCCGCTACGGCGATGCCCACATCAACGGCGGTCTCGCCCCCTCGGGCCGCGTCTACCACCAGAACACCGCCGGCATCCCCGGCGCCAACGAGAAGGAGGACGAGTTCGGTGCGGCGATGTCCATCGCCGACATCAACGGCGACCACCGCGCGGACCTCGCCATCGGCATCCCCTACGAGGCCCTCGGGCGAGCCTCCAGGGGAGGCGACGTACTCGTGCTGCGCGGAAGCGCCGGCGGGCTCACCACCACCGGCGCGGCACGCTACTCACAGGACACCACCGGCATCCCCGGCAGCGCCGAGTTCAACGACGTCTTCGGCTCCCAGGTCCGCCTCGCCGACTACAACCGCGATGGTAAGGCAGACCTCGCCGTCTCCGCCCCCGGCGAAAACGAGGACACCGGTGCCGTCTGGCAACTGCGCGGCACCAGCGGCGGCCTGAGCACCAGCGGCGTCAGCGTCTACGGTCCCAAGGAATACGGCGTCTCCTCCGGCTCCGGCATCGGCGAAACCCTCCTCGGCTGAAGCTGGATCACGAGGAGGCCGACTGAGCCCTCGGCCAGTCCGATCCGGTGGAACCGGCTCGGTGCGTAAGGGGGCAGGACCGTGGGCGGGCGGCACGCGTGGCCGCCAGGGGCCCGGCATCGCCGGCCGGGCTCCGCAGCGCCACGTGCGACCTGATGCCGGCCGTGGGCGGAGCCAGCGACCTGCCGCGCTCCCTGGCGGAGACGTTCGGTGAGTAGTCCTTCACCGAACCGCCCGAACGTCTGTCTCAACGCGCCTGGGCCTGGCACTGCGTCATGCTGTCGCTGTGGCAGGGCCTGCACGTGCTGGACGCGGGCGAGGTAGGCGTTGATGTGGCCGCAGCGGTAGGTGACCAGCGCCAGCAGTTCGGGCGGCACACCGTCGCCGGCCGGGCGCGGGGGCGGGGCGGAGCGGCCGGCGACGGTGCCGGGTGGCGCGGGCGGCAAGGCATACCGGACGGTCTTCAGGAAACCGATCCTCCGGAAGGCACGGCCGCTGTCCTCGCTCTCGGCGCAGCCGGGCGTTCCTGGCCGCCCAGTACAGCGACGGTGTCAACCGGGCGCGGCCGGCAGAACGCCGCCACCTGCCTGGATCACGGTTACGCGTGACGTCCGGCTCCAGGTAGGCACCACCGTGCCGGCCGCGACCGAGCGCGAGGTGCCCGCCGCGCTGGGTGCGCTGGCGGCCGCAGCCGCTGGCCGGCTCGCGCGCGGCTGGCCCGGGCTGCGCCTGGATGTGCGCCGCGCGTCCGGCAGGGCGTCGGTGACCGGCGGCCGGAGGGACCGAAGCGGACCGGGCACCTGGGGCGCGTATCGGGTCGTGATCAATGAGCATCGCAGCCTCCGGGGCGGGTGCCCCGTCTGGGCTGCGGGGCCCGGCGATCTGCGGCTGCGCCGTGTGGACGCGAATGACCGGAAGCGTTGCCGCGGGCAGGCAGCGGCGGGACCCGAGGGCCCCGGCTGCGTGCCCGCCGGGACGGTGTGTCAGACCATGGCGAGCCGGTCCACCAGCAGCTCCACCCTCGGCTCGGCGTCCTCGGGCAGCAGGCGGCCCGCGCGGGTCAGGGTCGCAAGGCCGTGCAGGGCCGCCCAGAACACCTCGGTGAACAGCCCCGGGTGGACGCCGTCGCCGGTGACCTCGCCGAGAGTCTCCAGCAGGGCGGCGAAGGCGTCCTTCAGAGGCTCGGGGGTGTCCTCCTGCGCGTACGCCAGGCCGCCGTCGAGCTGGAACAAGGCGTCGTAGACGGCCGGGTTGCGTGCGGCGAAGTCGAGGTAGGCGCGGGCCAGGGCGGCGACCCTGGCGCGCGGGCCGTCCGCGGCGGAGGTCGCGGATCGCACCGCCGTGGCCAGTTCGGCGGCCCCCTGAAGGGCGACGGCGCCGATGATCTCGCGCTTGCCGCGGAAGTGGCTGTAGAGGACGGGCTGACTGTATTCGATGCGCTCGGCGAGCCGGCGGGTGGTGACTGCGTCCCAGCCCTGCTGCTCGGCGAGTTCGCGGGCTGTCGCGACGATGAGGCGCTCGCGCTCCGCCCGTTCGCGCTGCTTGCGTTCCTGTACCGACATGAATCGATCCTAGCATCGCTAGACAACCGAGCGGCAGCAGCACTAGCGTTGCCTCATCAGCTAGCAACGCTAGTTCACGGAGGGATCGTCATGCTCAACGCACTCGAGGTCGTCACCACCGTCGTCGTCGGCGTGATGGTGGGGGTGGAGTTCTCCGTCGCCTTCATCATGAACCGGATCCTGGACGCGCTCCCCGAGGACAGCGGCCAGCTCGGCCACGCCCACGGCGGCCGGATGCTCGGCGCCCTGATGCCGTTCTGGTATATCGGCTCGCTCGTCCTCAGCGCGCTCTGGGCCGTCGCCGGATGGCACCACCACGGCGCCGGACTCGTCGTCACCGCCGCCGGACTGCTGATCGTCAGCGTGGTCATGTCGATGCTGCTGCTCGTCCCGATCAACAACCGAAACAAGACCTGGACCCCCGAGAACCGGCCCGCGGACTGGAAGGAGCAGCTGAACCGCTGGGAGCGCTGGCACTACATCCGCGTCGCCGTCATCATCGCCGCCTTCGCCCTGCTCGTCTCCGCCCTGGTCTGATACCACCGCTGCCCCGACATGCGCTGGTTCGCCCCTGCATATCGACGGCTTTCGCCCCGTCGGGATGAGCCCGAGAGGGCTTCGGATTTCTGACCGCGCGGGCCGACGCCGCGCCGGTGGCACACAACCCCCACTCCTCGGGGCGGCTGACCACCGAAATCCCGACCTTCGGAGATGCGGCTGCCGCTCGTATCCCACAACTGCGATCCCGGCAAGCTACGCCCCTCGATCAGCCGCGTCCACGCGGCCTGATCAGGCCCCGTACGACTCAGCACGCTCCACGAAGCTCACCAGCTCACCAAGCCGGCGAAGATTCGCGAGGAGAAGAACAATGCCGCTGAAGAAGATCAACACCGTACTGGCCGCCGCCTTCATCCTCTTCATCCCCTGGTTCGGGGTGGAGTTCATCCTGAGCCCGGAGACGACGGCGCCGGGCTTCCGCCTGCCGAGCTGGCCGTCCGGCGGCGGCGACGGCTTCCTGATCATCAAGGGAATCCGCGACGTCGTGTGGGCCCTGGTCCTGGGCATCCTGCTGGTGTCGGGCCACCGCCGGGCGCTGGGCTGGGTGCTGCTGGTGGAGGCCCTCGCCGCGTACGGCGACATGGCCACCGTGCTGGCCCACCACGGCTCCCTGGCCACCGCGCTCGGCGTCCACTGCCTGACCGCGACACTGATGGTGGTCAACGGCCTGCTGATAATGCGCGAGACCCGCAAGGTCGCGATCGCTCCGGCAACACCCGCCCCGCACCCCGCCTAGGGCGCGGATCGGGTCGTGATCAAACCGGGGGTCTCGCCCCGTTCCAGGCCCTGGCCCGGCAGACCGTCGTGCGTGACGGGCGCAGAACTGATGGACGAGGAGTGGGAGTTCATCGGGCCGCACGTGCCGATCGGCGAGTACGGCCCGACCCCAAGACCCTGCGGCAGCAGTTCGAGGGCGTGATCTGGCGGTTCCGGACCGGCGGACAGTGGCGGGAGATGCCGAGCGAGTTCGGTGCCTGGCCAACCGTCTCCAACCGCTTCCGCCAGTGGCGTGGCGCCTGCGTGTCCGATGCCCTGCTGGAGGACCTGATCGCGGAGGCGGCGAAGCGGGGCGAGGTGGACCTGTCCCTGGTCAGCATCGACTCCACCACCGCACGCGCCCACCACGACGCCGCCGGGATGCGCCTGGGCCACAAGGTCACAGCCCCGGAGAAGGCCGCCGCCGAAGAGGAGAAGGCCCGGCCCAAGGGGGGCAGCCCCGAAGAACCGGGCTTGTTCGAGGGAAACTCGCGGACGGCACGATTCCCTATTTGCCCCCATCTGGCGTACAACCTTCCGGTGCGGCGGGCCGTCTCACCGGCATCAGAGTCACGCGAACAAGCTCGACCAAGGGGGACAGGATGCGACGTGTCAAAGCGGCAGTGGCGGTGCTCGTGCTCGCGGGCGCCACGCTGTGGACGGCGGCGGGCACCGCGGGCGCGGCCCCGGCGGAGGGACCGCGCGCGGCGGCGGTCTGCCCGACGGGCTGGGGCAGCGGAGCCAAGGGTGGTGCCGCAACGGGGGCCGAGCACCTGGAGGACATCAGGACCGGACAGCACGAGTGCTACGACCGCATCGTGTTCGACGTGCCCGGGGGCGACCAGATCGGCTACCACGTCCAGTACGTGGACCGGTTCTACGCGGACCCCACGGGCGAGTACATACCCGTTGCCGGCGGGGCGATCCTCGACATCCGCGTCGGCGCGTGGAGCTACGACCTGGAGGCCGGCGTGCCGACCTACCCGGGCGAGGTGGGCGAGGCCCTGCCCGGCGTGAACATCAGCGGGTACAGCACCTTCCGGGACACCCGGTTCGGTGGCACGTTCGAGGGGCAGACGCAGGTCGGTCTCGGTGTACGCGCCCGACTGCCGTTCCGTGTGATCCAGTTGGACGACCGGGTCGTGGTCGACGTGGCCCACAGCTGGACGAGTTAGCCCACGCCCGGCCCGGCATGGACGCACAGTCCTTGTGTCCCCTACCGCCCGGATCAACCAGCTAGGTCCAGCAAGCCCACGCGAAGGTGTACGCGCATCGTATGGTGTCGAGGCCGCTGCCTGAAGGCAGCGGCCTCCACCTGAAGCGCTCAGTCGCCGACTCAGACGCCCAGTCAGGTCGATGCCGCCCGGTCACTCCCGAACCGGTCGTACGCCCATGTCGACCAGCTTGCCGCACCGAGAAACCCGACATACGTCGGCACGGCTGTCAGCACCACATCACGTGAGTCACGGCGCAGGGCGCGCAGCTAGTTGCTCGACGTCGTAGAAGCCTTCGTATGGTTGCCCGGCCGTGAAGCAGATGGCATCCGGGTAACGGCCGGCGATGTCGTTGAGCAGCGTCATGGAGGTCAGCGCCGGGTCCATGACGGAGGAGTGGAGTTCGGCCACGTCCAGTCCTGCCATGAATGACGGTGCGTCGAGCAGGCCCCAGGGTGCCGAGCCGCGCGCCGATGCATCGTCGGTCGCCGGCCGCCCTCCGGCACTGGCGCTGCGGCGTTCCGCCCCCCCCGACTGATCTCTTGGATCTCACGGACCAGGGGGCTCATGGTGTCCACATATCTGGTTTCTTCCAACATAACGCCCCTCTTCGGAAGGTCAGTCAACTCGTCTTCGCGAGGTTCTGCGGGGACGGCTGATGTCACCGCGTCCTCATCGCCACCCCTGGCAGTGGGATGAGAAGATCGAATCCATGGGTCAATCACTCGCAGTTCCGCACCTGGCCGCCGGTCACTCCTTCGCACTTCGTCCGTGGCAGATCGATGATCTCGACCTGGTCCGCGAGGCCTCCGACGACGCGTACATCCCGCTGATCACGACCGTGCCGTCTTCGTACAGCGACGCGGAGGGCATGGCGTTCGTCCATCGGCAGTGGGATCGCGCCGTGAGCGGCAGCGGTTACCCCTTTGTCATCGTCCGCAGCGAAGACGGCAAGCGGATGGGCACCATCGGTCTTTGGCTGCGTGACCGCGGCCAGGGCCGCGCGTCACTGGGCTACTGGATCGTGCGGTCGGCACGTGGCCAGGGAGCTGCCTCCGCCGCTTTGCGGGCGGTCGCGACGTGGGCTCTTCGTGATTTGCTCATTCCTCGTCTGGAATTGCACATCGAGCCGTGGAACACGGCTTCCCTGCGGACCGCGGAGCACGTCGGGTTCAATCGTGAAGGGCTGCTGCGGAGTTGGCAGCAGGTGGGGACCGAACGCCGGGACATGTACATGTACTCATTGCTGAGTGCTGATCTCGACTGATGGCCCCCGCCTGCTTCGACGGGTGCCCGCAGGCGACGCCGCACGAATCGCCTCCGGCCTCTCCTGGCCTCGGGATTCGCGACCGAGCCTGGCGGATTACCGAGACATCGCGAGGCAAGCGTCGGCAACATGCACGGGCCAGAACCTGAACGATCAGCAGTCAGGGATATGTCCACTCCGATGCGGCACACGTTTGCGCTCGACCGGCGTCGGGGAAGGACAGCCGGAGTGTCCGACCACGTGGCGCGGTGGGGGTCCTAACGGCGGATCATCGGGCGGCGCGTCGCCCGGCGAAGCAGTCGTCAACGGTTTCCGGCACAGCGGACGTGTGGTGGCCGCGGCGGCGATCATCATGATCAGCGTGTTCGCCGGATTCATCGGGGTGAGCAGCCCGACCATCCGGACGATGGGCGTCGGCCTGACCGCCGCCGTCGCGCTAGACGCCTCCGGATGGCGAGCGCACCCGCAGTCCTGGCGCTCTTCGGCCACCGGTCCTGGTGGCTGCCTCGTATCCTGAATCGTGTGCTGCCGAATGTCGATATCGAGGGTGAGGCACTGAGCAGGCGTGTCCCGGCCTCCGCGACCGGGCCCGACGCAGCGGTGCGGCGGCTCACCGTCGGCCGGGACTGAGTCGGCCATGACGCACACAGGAGTCCGTGGCCCGCGACCACGCGGCGCGTGGTGGCGGGAGGTGGCGATCACTGCGACGGCGTTCGCATTCTGTCTGCTCGGCGGGGTGATGCAGGTCGACGACACGCTGTCGGCGCCGCCTGTCGCCGCCTACATCATCGCCGTGGTGTCCTGTGCCGTGTTGCCCACGCGGCACCGGGCGCCCCTGGCCGCCCTGGCGGCCACGACCGCGGTCGGAGTGCTGGTGCCGCCCCTGGGCCTCCTCCTCACCCCGCTCATCGTGGCCCCCGCCGTGATCACCGCCTACTCCTACGCGCTCGCCGCGCGCACCGAACGGCACGCGGCGAGCGCGGTGCTGCTCACTTCCGCGGCGCTGGTCGCCTCAATCCCTTTGTTCGGGGACTTCTCGTGGAAGGACGCGAGCAGGATGGGAGTGGTGGCGGTGTTCCCGCTGGTGGCCGGCGTACTCGGTCACTCGGTGCGCAACCGACGGGCCTACCTGGCAGCCGTGGAGGAGCGGGCCCGGCGGGCCGAGGAGAGCCGGGACAGCGAGGCGCGCCGGAGAGTGTCCGAGGAACGAGTGCGCATCGCCCGGGAACTGCACGACCTGGTGGCCCATCAGATCACCCTGGCCAACGCACAGGCCACGGTCGCCGCCCACCTCTTCGACGCCCGCCCGGAGCAGACCCGCAAGAGCCTCGAGGAGCTGGTCGAAACCACCGCCGACGCGCTCGACGAACTACGGGCCACGGTCGGTCTGCTGCGTCAGTCCGGAGACGCCGCTACGCCCGCCGAACCGGCGCCCGGGCTGGCCCGGCTTCCCGCGCTCCTCGAGTCCTTCCGCCGCGCGGGTCTGGAGGTGTCGGTACACCAGGAGGGCACGGCGAGGCCGCTGCCGCCGGGAGTGGACCTCACCGCCTACCGCATCGTCCAGGAGGCCTTGACCAACGTGACCAAACACGCCGGCACCGGTAACGCTCAGGTGCGCCTCGCCTGGAACCGCGATCGCGTGACCATCACCGTCACCGACGACGGGAAGGGCTCTCGTACGGCGCCGACCGCCTCCCCGGGACCGGGTGCGTCGACAGTGCCGGACCGTCCGTCCGGTTACGGTCTGATCGGGATGCGTGAACGTGCCACCGCGGTCGGGGGACACCTCTCCGCGGGCAGGCGCCCGGAGGGCGGTTTCCTCGTCTCCACGCAGCTGCCCCTGCCACCCGCCAAGGACACGACGCGGAGGCCTGACGGAGCAACCGCCGTCGAGGGACGAATACCAGACGCGCTGACAGGCGACGAACGGACAGGCCACGGAAAGGCCGGGGACGCGCCGTGACGCTCAGGGTGCTGCTCGCGGACGATCAGGCCCTGCTGCGCGGTGCCTTCCGCATGCTTCTCGACAGCGCCGACGACATCACCGTGGTCGGCGAGGCCGCCGACGGCAGGGAGGCGGTGAGACTCACCAGGGAGCTGCGTCCGGACGTGGTGGTCATGGACATCCGCATGCCCGAGGTGGACGGGCTCACCGCCACGTCGGAGATCTGCGCGGACCCCGAACTGCGGGCCACCCGCATCCTGATCCTCACCACGTACGAGACCGACGAGTACGTCGCTCAGGCGCTGCGCGCGGGGGCCGGCGGCTTCATCGGCAAAGGCATCGGGGCCGCGGACCTGGCGGACGCCGTGCGTACGATCGCCGACGGCGACACCCTTCTGTCCCCCGCCGCCACCCGCTCCCTGGTCGCCCGTTTCCTGGCCACACCGGAGGCAGTCCCGCCGCAGCACACCGAACAGCTCGCCGCGCTCACCCCGCGCGAACGCGAGATGGTGGCTCTTGTCGCGACCGGCCTGTCCAACCAGGAGATCGCCGAGCAAATGTTCCTCAGCCCCTTCACCGTCCGCGCCCACGTACAGCGCGCCATGACGAAACTGGGGGCCCGCGACCGGGCGCAACTCGTCGTCATCGCCTACCGGACGGGCCTGGCCCACGCCGCCCCCGACGGCGGCACGGACCGCCTGTCGTAGTCGTACTCCGGTACTTCGCGCGGCGCCGACGCCCTGGTCGCCGAGGCGCTCGGTACCTCCCGCCGCTGCGGCGCGACCGGCCCACCGCGAGGCCACCCGGCAGCGCTTGGCTTGCCGGTCATGCGTGGTGACTCGGCGATCCATGCGGCCGAGGCGGTCGCGGCGTGCCGTCGCACCGAGCGTGTTTCCCGGTGGCGGCGATGAGGCACCCCGTGACCAAGGTGGCGATCGATGTCGGCGCATGGACAGCGATGGTGGGCTTCGGTGGTCTGACGGGCGATCGCCAAGCTGAGTCGGTGCCGCTCGGGTCGGCGCAGCGGTAGAAGCGGCGAAAGAGCGCTTGGCGTTGGTCGGCGGGATACCGAGGCCGTCGTTGATCTGCGCGACCGCGTGATCGTGTTCGGTGGTGACCGATACCTCGATCCTGGAGCTGGCCTGCGTTCGGCGTCGGCCAGCGGGCCATCGCTGAGGTCACGTCATCGGGGAGAATTCGGGCAGGGCAAGGGCTGAGTGGGCCGGTCGTGCTGTCGCGGAGGGCATGGTGACGAGGTCACGCAGCATGGTGTTGCGTTGCTCCAGGGCCCGCGCTGTGGTGGGGAAGAGCGTGGCCGCACCGTTGTCGACCAGTGCCTGATTCATGGTTACGAACTTGCGAACGCCGCGTTCGTATGCGGCGAAGGCCGCAGTGTGGTCCCGATTCGTGGCCAGGGCGCCGGCGAGCATGTAGGCACCGACCAGCGCAAGGCTTGAGCCTTGCCCGGTGAGGAACGAGGGTGCGTACGCGGCGTCACCGACGAGCGCGACGCGGCCGCTGGACCAGTGGGGCATGCGGATCTGACCGGCCGTGTCGAAGAACAGGTCGTCCGCGTCGCGCATGGCGTCGACCATGCCGGGGACCTCCCATCCCGCGCCTGCGAAGACCGTGGCGACCAGGTCCCGCTGTGCGTCGGGGTCCCGGAGGACATCGACCGGCGGTCCCGGTCGGTGGAAGGCCAGGAAGGCGTGCAGCTCGTCATTGTCCCCGACGGCGTAAAGAGCCGCGGCTCTCCCCGGGGTGTTCCACACCGTGACCTCGCGCGAGAGTCCGAAGGTGTTCGGCATGGTGAATACGGCGAAGCAGTACCCGAGGTAGCGGTGGAACTGTTCTTCCGGGCCGAACAGGGACTCCCGGGTATGTGAGTGCATACCGTCGGCGCCGACCACCAGGTCGAACGTGCGCCGTTGCCCACTGTGGAAAGTGACGTCGACCCCTTGTGCGGACTGGTGGAGGGTGTCGATGGAGTCGTCGAACCGGAATTCCACGTCGTCGCGGACCATCGCGTAGAGGATCGCGGCCAGGTCCCCCCGACGCACCTCGAGGTCCTGTCCCTCGACGCCGCCCGCGACGGCACGCGGGGTGAGCGAGGCGACTTCGCTGCCATCGGCGTTGAGGAAAGTGCAGCGACGCGTGTCGATGTGCGCGTCCCGCAGTTGCGGCAGTATTCCCATTCGCCGGACCACCTCTGTCGCGGTACCGCGGACGTCGATCGGGTAACCACCGTCGCGCAGTGCGCCCGCCTTCTCCACCACCGTGACCGCGCATCCGGACCGGTGCAGCCAGTACGCCAGTGCGGGTCCGGAGATACTGGCCCCGGAGATGAGAACTTTGCGCTTCGCGGTGGTACGTGCCTTCATCGACAGACCGGTAGGTGTCATGCCTGGACTCCTTTTCCCGTGACACGGACAACGAGCAGTGACAACGCGGCGACGAGGCCGGCAACGGCGAACCCTGTGACGAAGGCCGATTCAGCCGGCTGACCCGTCATCGGCTCGGCCCCGGCGTCGAGGATCGCGCCGGCGGCCTGGGCGCCCAGGGCGACACCGATCACGCGAGTGACCACGAGCAGGCTGGTGGCGATGCCGATGTCCTTGGTGTCGATGGCGGTGGCGGTCCCGGCAAGCAACGCCGTGGTACCGACGCCCGCGGCGAACGCGGTCAGCACCTTCGCGAGGATCAGCTGCCATTCCGCAGTGTGCAGCGACGCCAGGGCGATCATCGTGGCCGCCGTGACGACGGTGCCCACGATGACCACGGCACGCGGACCGAAACGGCGTGCGGCGATCCCGCCGACCGAATCGCTTACCGCCCCGGCGATGGCGCCGGGCAGAAGGAACAGCCCGATGTCGGTGGTGCCGGCTCCGAAGCCGTAGCCGTCGGCCGATACCGCGAACAGCTGAGGGAGGAGAAAGAGCACCATGCCCGAACTGGTGGTGATGACGAAGGTGAGCACACACGCGTTCCACATCGCGGGCTTTGCCAGCATGCGCAGATCGACCATCGGCGAGGCTGCCCGGCGCTCGACGACGACCCACCCGGTCGCGAGGGCGGCCACGACCACGGCGATGGCGCCGACCGCGAGTGGCGGCACGCCGCCGTCCCTCGTCACCGTCACGAGCCCGAGCATGAACGCGAGCAACGTGCCACTCAGCAGAACCGTGCCAGGCCAGTCGATCCCGTTGTCCGACTGGATCGGCGGATCAGGTGGCATCAGGCGAGTCACGACCAACGTCGTCACGATGATCGCGATCGTCGGCAGCGCGAACATCCACTGCCAGGACAGTCCTTCCGCGACCGGCCCGGCAAACAGCGTTCCCACCATGCTGCCGCCCGTGAACAGCGCGACGACCAGCCCGATCGCCGCCTGGGACTCTCCTGTCGCGAGGTGTTTGCGCACCAGGATGAACGAGAGGGGCAGCGCACCCACCATGACGCCCTGCAATACCTGGCCGAGCAACAACACCGGCAGGTTCGGCGCCAGGCCGGCCATCAGACCACCCACCGAGACCACGGCCATCAGCCGGACCAGCACCCGCTTTCCGCCGTAGCGGTCGCCTAGTTTGCCCGCGACGGGGGTGATGACCGCGCCGGTGATGAGTAATACGTTGCCGATCAAAGCCCCTTCGGCAGGACTGACCCCCAACTCACGTTGCAGCAGCGGGAGCGCGGGCTCCACCACTGACTGAAGGGTGCCGAGGGCGAGTGCCAGGATGCCGAGGGCACCGATCGACAGCCACCCGAGGCGGACCGGGGAGACGACGGCTTCGGATATGGGCGTCCTTTTCACCGGCGCTCATCCCGCGGGTCGTACGCCTTCTGCGACTCGGCGCCGCACATGGAGAGGTCCTCTTCGTCCCCGGCCGGCGCCATGGCGGCGGCAACGGCCAGCACCAGGGCACCCAGCCACAGACCGCCCACGAGCCGGCGCCTCCGGAAGGGCCACCGTCCGATCCGGTAAAGGAAAGTCGTCACCTGCTGATCACTCCAGACACCAATGGAGAAGAGAGATGCGCGAGATCTCGCGCGCCTCCCACACTTCCCTGCGGCGCCCCGACGGGCATCGTCCTCCGCAGCCGTCTTGGCCTGGTGCACCCGGACCAGACACTCACCGGTCCTGGTGCCTACGCACTACAGGCCGACCCCGGGCCGGGGCGGGGCTTGACCGCGAGTGTGGTGACCTGAGCAGCGGCCGGGCTGTCCCGCCGTCGGTGGACGAGCGGCGGACTGCCTGCGGACCGAGAGTCCGGCAATGACCGCGGACCAGGTGGCTGAGGCGCTTCTCTTCTGCGCGTCGTCCCTCAGTCCGGTCAACACCTCGGTGCCGGCCGCCCGCACAGCCGATGGCGATGCGGCGGGGGCCGGAGGGTAGGTCAGCGTAGTCGACGAGGTTGGCGAGCAGTTCGCGGGCGCCGGGGGTGTTCAGGACGTCTTCCTAGACGCGCGGGTTGAGGCCGTGGAGGTCGAGGATGTCGCTGGCGGCGGCCGGGTCGCGGAGCCGGTCGCGGACGTCCTCTCACCGGTCGGCGGCGGGCGGGACGGGGGAGCCGTCCGGCCTGGTGGGCAGATGCAGGTAGTTGAAGGAGATCAGGCGGATCGGGGGCAAGGGTCTTCCTGCTTGGTGGCGAGGGAACGGGATAACGCGTGGAGCGACGCGCCGGACCGGGGAGGGCGGGGCGCGGCGCTCCAGGGGTGGGGTTACTGGGTGGTGGTGTCGGTGACCACGAGGAACTGGTCGCTGCGCCGCGGATCATGTCGCCCACGGTCAGGGTGAGGGTCATGCGGCTCGCCCCCACACGACCGTGCCCGGCCGTCCGGCCCGGCGGCCGTCGATGGACGGGACCGTGGTGTGGGCGCGGCGGTGGCGAGGTGGGGGCGACCGGAGTGCTTGCCGTCATACAGCGCGGCGTCGGCGCGCCTCTACGGGTCGGTCAGGTCGCGGGTGCCGATACGGGTACCGATCACGTCCGGCGTTGTGGCGCCGACCGACGCGGCGACGTCGACGGTGCGCCCGTCGTCCAGGACGACGGGCATGTGCGGCATGCGGACCAGCTGCGCGAGGCGCTGCTCCAGGTGCGCGGCGGGCAGCTGGAGGGCGACGGCGAATTCATCACCTGCGAGTCGGCCGACGGATGCGCGCGGGCCCGCCCACGCGGTGAGCCGGGCGGTGGTCGCGGTCAGGACGGCGTCCCCGGCCGCGTGGCCCATCGTGTCGTCCACCGTCTTGAAGTGGTTCTGGTCCTTCGCGGGATCGCGGAGCCGCACCGCCTGGTCATGGTTCCCGGCCGGGTTCAGCGGCAACGTCGCCGTGCAGTTGGCGGCCGCGGCGTCGGCCTGACCAGCGGCCAGGGCCGGGCCACGCGGTCTTCCAGGCATCGGTGAGCGAGCCGTTGCGGGCGTCCGGAATGTGAGTCGTTCCCGGCGTCCGGTCGGCCCTGGGGCCGCCGTGAAAGATGTCGGAAACCGAGTGACCGGTGATGTGAGCCCCGCGCGGCGTCGCGGAGCGGCACCCTCCGCAGGGCAGCGCCGTGCTGGACGGTGGTCCGCGCGGGCAGGCGGCCGGCGTCGTCTTAGCGGTCCATGGTCATCTGGTTACCTGATCATCACGATCGGTGTCGCTCGTGCCCAGCCGTACGCAGCACTCCCCGGGCTCGGGAGCCAGGACCGCGTTCACGCCGTTGACCTCGAGGCCGTCGACGTAGCCGGAGAGGAAGGCCTGGTTCATTCCGCACACCAGTTCCGGGGCCCTGGCGGCCAGCGGGTGGAAGGGGCAGTTGCGCAGCCGGAGCCGGGTAGGGGTCTCCCGCACGGGTTCGTAGCCGTACTCATCGAGCAGGCGCTCGCAGGCGGTCAGCCCGCGCTCGGGGCCCAGGCGGCCGGGGCGGGTCTCCTCGCGGGCGGCCTCGCCCAGCTGCCGGCCGCGCTGTTCCGCGGTCCGCATGGCCGCCTGTGCGGCGCTTTCGTCGGCGCCCTCGGTCAGGACGGCGTCCAGGAGCAGGTCCGCGAGGAGTTCATGGCGCCGGTCGGGGATGCTCACGGTGATCTGAGCGTCGGTGGGCTCGTACACCTTGGGCCGCCTGCCGACCTTGCGGATCCCGCCGGGCGTCTCGTAGCGGGCGCGGAGCAGGCCGGCGTCGACGAGCTTGTCGAGGTGGAAGGCGGCGAGCTTGCGGGAGATGCCGACACTGGCGGCGGCCTCGTCCCGGGTGACGGCATGGCCGGCGCGGCGGATGAAGGTGAACATGCGCCGCCGCGACTCCTCGCTCAGGACGCTGATGGAGTCGATGGCGCTGTCAGCCGCGTCGGCCTGCACTGTCGGTTCATAAGCCACCGGACCACCGTAACTCCCATTCCTGTGGGCACAAGTGTTCTTCCGACCTTTCGGGCTGCTCGTCTTGACGCCCTCCCGCAATAAGACCAAGACTTGTTGGTGAAACTAGTGGGAGGTTGCGATGGCCAGTGAGTCACAGATGCAGGCGAAGCGACCGGTCAGCGCCTCGCTCGCCGGCCCGTACGCGCACCCGTTCCACCCGATCCTCGTGACAGTGCCGATCGGCGCCTGGGTGACCAGCCTGGTGTTCGACATCGCTTCCCATGTCGTGCACCGTCCCGGATTTCTGACCCACTCCTCCGAGTGGCTGATCGCGGTGGGGGTGATCGGTGCGCTGCTGGCCGCCATGGTCGGGTTCCTCGACCTGTTCGCGATTCCGGCCGGCACCCCCGCCTTCCGGACCGCCCTGGTCCACATGACGCTGAACCTGCTGGTGACCGCCGCCTACGTCGTCAACTTCCTGTGGCGGCACAGCGGCCAGACCAGTGGCGGGAGCGTCGGGATCGGACAGTTGGTGCTGTCCGCGATCAGCGTGGCGGTGCTGGGCGTCTCGGGGTTCCTGGGCGGCAAGCTCGCCTACCGCTACGGCGTCCGCGTCGCCGACGAGAGCACCCAGGCGGAGGGATACACACCCGACGCCGGCCGAAGGAGTGCCGGATCCGCTGTGTGACCGGCCCTGAGCGCCTCCCCTACGACGGCACCGGGTCCTCCGGCTGCCAGTCACCACCGTTCCCTTTTGGAGTTCCCCATGGACATCGCCGCACTGATCACGTGGGTGGTCACCGCTCTCGGCGGTTTCTACATGCTCGGCACCTGGATCCAACGCGGCGGCATCCGCCAGCAGCAGACCGGCACCAGCCGCCTGCCCGCGCCCGCCGTCTTCGGCCACTTCGCCCTGGCCGCGATCGGACTGGTGGTGTGGATCATCTACATCGTGGCCGACAAGAGCGCGCTCGCCTGGACGTCGTTCATCCTGCTGCTGCCGGTCGCCGTCCTGGGATTCGTGATGCTGGCCCGCTGGATCCCCGTCTATCGCGACCGCGCCGCGGCCGGTACGGCCTCGGCCGCCGCGGGCCCGGGAGCCGAAGGTGCCGTGCCTGCCGAACGGCACTTCCCGGTCGCGGTCGTGGTGGCACACGGTCTGCTCGCGGTGGTCACCCTGGTCCTCGTCCTGCTGACCGCCCTGGGTGTCGGAGGCAGCTGACATGAGCGAGCATCCCCACCGCGCCACCGCCCGAACAGAGGCACACGGCGAAGAAGAGAAAGCGCCCGCACGGCCCGCCCTGCGGGTCGTCCACGAGCCCGGGGCGATCGACCTGGCCGCGGCGGAAGCCGCGGCCGGGCAGTTCCTGACCGCCCTCGGCATATCCACCGCCTCGGAAAGCCTTCGCGGCACGCCGGGCCGGATGGCCCGCGCGTATGCCGAGCTGTTCAGCCCCCGTCCCTTCGACCTGACCACCTTCCCCAACGACGAGGGCTACGACGAACTCGTCCTGGCCCGCCGTATCCCCGTCCGGACCGTCTGCGAGCACCATCTGCTGCCGGTCGTCGGCACCGCACATGTCGGCTACCTGCCCGGGGCCCGGATCCTGGGCCTGTCCAAGCTCGCCCGCGTCGTCGAGCACTTCGCCTGCCGGCCCCAGGTGCAGGAGCGCCTGACCAAACAGGTCGCCGACTGGCTCCAGACCCACCTGCAACCCAAGGGCGTCGGCGTGGTCATCGAGGCCGAACACGCCTGCATGACCCTGCGCGGCGTCCAGGCCGGCGGCTCCAGCACCATGACCTCCGCCCTCCTCGGCCTGCTGCGCTCCGACGCCCGCTCCCGCAGCGAATTCCTCGCCCTGACCGGCGTGACCTCCTGACCCATCGCGCCACACCCGGACCGGCCCGACAACGGAAGATCAGCAACGCATGGAAATCTGGATCAACCCGGCCTGCTCCAAGTGCAGCTCCGCCCTGTCCCTGCTGGATGCCGAAGGCGCTCAGTACACCGTGCGGCGCTACCTCGAACAGCCACCGACCACGCAGGAACTCGAGGAGGTCCTGGACCGGCTGAAGTTGGAGCCGTGGGACATCACCCGGCTCACAGAACCAGCCGCGGACGAACTGGGCATGGAAACGTGGCCGCGGAACGCCGCGCACCGCGATCGCTGGATCAAGGCCCTGGCCACCCAGCCCGTTCTCATCCAGCGCCCGATCATCACCGCGGACGACGGGACGGCTGCTGTGGGCCGATCACCGGAGGCCGTACGGTCGGTCCTGCGCTGAGAGAGCCTCCTGTCGCTGTCGATGCCGGCCTCATGTGATCCACCGGCGGGCTGCCGACCGGACGCCGACCGTCGCGCATGTCGAGCACGGCCCTGCCGGCTGTGGTCACGCCGGCACCGCGGTTGGACGCTCGCATCCGCATGCTGGTGAAAGGGCTACGGCGTCGGCGGGACCGTGCCCCGTACCCACCGCTGGGTCCTGACCGACCCCCACCATCGCCCCCCTCTCAGCGGGCCCGGGTGATGGGGAACCCCGGCGAGGCTCGTGGGACGTACTGGACGTAACGGAATGGCCGCCGCCTCGTTCATCCGGCATGATCAGTACGCGATCCCTGCCGGCCCTGGCCGTGCTCGCAGCCCTCCTCGGCCCTGTCCCCGGCGCCTACGCCGCGAGCCTGGCACCAACCAGCGGTCCCCCGGTGCCCGCAACCGGCTCACAGCAGTTCCCCGCACTCGGCCCACACCCCGTCGTCGTGGACGAGGCACTGGTGCAGCGCATCCGTAACGCCATCGCCCACGGGCAGAACGTCATCGACATCGACGGCAGGCGGTACCGGATCGAGCTTGTCGCTGTGCCCGGTCCCGACACGGTGTTCGTCGACGGCCAGTACTTCCGGCTGATCCCGGCCGCCTAGGACTTGCCGGGCCGATCATCACAGGCAAGGCTTCTGGAGCAGGGTGTCGACAGCACCCTGCGCCACCACTCCACAGAAGTTGAGCCGGAACCAGGGCCCCACGGTCGTGCGTCGGCTTGGTCTGATGTCCCCGACCTGAGAGGTGGCGGGCGCTCCATTCCCATCGCTGTTGCCATGAGCCGCACGCTGGGGCCCAACGGACGTTGTAATGCCTGGCGTTGGTGGTGTACCGCCGTAGTAGAGCCTGACGACCCTGCCGCACGAGGAGTACCGCGCCCCTGTGTAGGGAGTGAAGTCCGCACTTGTGCTTCGGCGGAATCCCACCGATGTTTTTGCCGCCATCGGGTGGGTAGCGGTCGCGCTCTTAGCACGACTGCGCGGCCAAAAAGTGGTGGGCTTGGCCTGGTCAGAGGTCGGTGTCGTGCACGAGGCCGCCTGGTAGCGGGACGCGGTCAGCCGCGTCATCGCATGCGATAAACCCGGCGACGTCGGTGGTCATCCCCGGGATACTGGTCGGCCATGGATGAGGTCGAAGTCGTCGTCGCCCATTCCGAGCGCGCGACCCTGCGCGTCGGCGACGTGTTCCTGAAGGTGGACGCCGATCAGGGGCGCATCGACGTCGAGGTCGAGGCGATGGCCCTGGCGCCGGTCCCGACCCCGGAGATCCTGTGGTGTAAGCCTCCGGTGCTCGCGATGGCTGCACTCCCGGGGACGACGCTTGGGCGCCTCGGCGGGCCGTCGACCGGGTCGCCGGCGGCGTGGGCCGCGGCGGGCGCCGCCATCCGAAAGCTGCATGACGCGCCGTTGCCGGCCCGGCCCGGCCGGGCCGGCCGGAGCAGCGTCGCGCTGGCGGCGGAACTCGACGACGAGTGCGAGTTGCTCGTGACGAACGGCGTCCTGCCCGCCGACCTGGTCACCCGCAACCGCCAGGTCGCCGAGGCCGCGCTCCGACCTTGGACTCCGGCGTTCACGCACGGCGACCTGCAGATCGACCACGTCTTCGTCGACGGCGACGAGGTCACCGGCATCATCGACTGGTCCGAGGCGGGCCAGGGTGATGCCCTGTACGACCTCGCCACCTTCACGCTCGGACACGAGGAGCACCTCGAGGACGTCATCGCCGGCTATGGCATCGACATCGACCTCGACGTGATCCACGCGTGGTGGTCGTTGCGAAGCCTGCTGATAGTTCGCTGGCTGATCGAGCACGGCTTCGACCCCTTCGCGCCGGGCTGTGAGGTCGACGTGCTGAGATCCCGGATGTGAGGCCGGGCGGGCCCGACTGCCACGTATGCGTTCTGACGCATCGAGCAGGCCGTCCCCCGGGGCGCAAAGCCTGCCCTTACTCTCAACAAAATGCGGTCAACAGTCGTCGCCAGCAGATGACGGCGCAGCCAAGGCTGACGAACGCGTGATGAATGTCGTCGCGGATCTCCCAGCGGATGCGCAGGCGGCGGAACCAGTGCAGCAGCGCGATCGCTTCTTCCGTGACCCAGGGGTACACGCCCAGGCCGGAGCCGTGCCCGGTGCCGCGCCGGGCGAGGTGCGGGGTGATCTGGAACCGGCGGACCTTGTCCCGGTAGACCTCGTGGTCATGGCCGCGGTCGGCGTGCAGGTGCTTGGGGCGGCGCAGTGGCTGTCCGCGCTTGCCGCGGATCGGCGAGACGTCCTGGATCAGCGGGATCAGTTGGGTGACGTCGTTGCGGTTGCCGCCGGTGGTGATTGCCGCGAGCGGGATGCCGTGCGCCTCCACGATCAGATGGTTCTTGCTGCCGGCCTTGCCCCGGTCCACCGGGGACGGACCGGTGGCCGACCGGCCCTTCATCGCGCGGACGTGGCTGGAGTCGACCGCTGCGCGGGAGAAGTCCAGCAGGTCTGCGGCCCGCGGCTCGGACAGCAGCAGCTCGTGCAGGCGCTGCCGGACTCCGGCCTCGTCCCAGTCCCTCAGCCCGTCGCCATCGGGTCATCCCCGAGCCGAAGCCCAGCTCCTGGCTCAGATACTCCCAGCGGATCCCGGTGTACAGCACGAACAGGATCCCGCACAGCACCTTGCGACCATCCAGACGCTTACGACCTGGACGCCGCGGATTACGCGGGACAGCCGGCAGCAGCGGCTCGATGCGCGCCCACAACTCGTCTTCGATCTTCCACGGTCTGGCAGCGGTCTTCCTCGTCTCGACTGGCTCGCACCCCCTCGGCCAGCATCACCGAGAACTGACACCCCGTCATTCCTGGAGGCCCAGATGCCTCATCTTTTAGGAGTCGTTACCGTCAGCGCAGACAGTCAGACCTCGACGCGTTCTGGACGTGCATCCTCCCGTCCGTAAGCCAGCACCTGCGGCAGGACCTCGCGGAACCTGGCGATGTCCTCGGTCGGTGCTTCGAGGACTGCTTCGATCTCCGTGTCCTCCAGGCCCAACGCCGCCAGTGCCGACGCGTCCAGGGAGACGCGCAGAACGTGGCCGCTCAGCACCGCCGTTCGCACGCATCCGTATGCCGTGCCCTGATTAGCCGTGACCAGGCAATGTGTGTCCATTGCGAGTGACATCTCCTGGTCGTCCGGCTCCGTACCGTCGCACATGAACAGCATGACGAAACCGCTGCCGTCCTCCCCTTCTGCGACACCGGCCTCCATGAAGTCACCGTCGG
Organism: Streptomyces sp. NPDC029138; assembly: GCF_055564375.1. Classification (NCBI taxonomy): domain Bacteria; kingdom Bacillati; phylum Actinomycetota; class Actinomycetes; order Kitasatosporales; family Streptomycetaceae; genus Streptomyces; species Streptomyces sp. NPDC029138. Next base: position 37,920 of record NZ_JBVHWM010000029.1, on the reverse strand, counting down.
GGTCTGTCTCCGCGCCAGCCGCACGTGCCACGAACCGATAGGTCATGAACGAGTTCTATCAGTGCCTCGACCGGCCTGTGACGACCGGCCACGGCCATAAGAAGCGGCGTCCTGGAAGTCGTGACGGGGTGACGTCGGTTCCCGGGGCGGTGGGTAGCAACCGGGTGCGAGGATGCTGTCGTGCTGGATGCGATCGACGCGGTGGACTGGGGTGCCATACCGGGCCATCCCGACTGGTATGAACCGGCTCGTGCCGAGCGAGGTCTGCGGACCCTGGCCGATGCGGCGAATCTGGTGGAGGCGGCGGAGGCCGGCTCGCTGCTCGGCGGCGGCGGAATCGTCCACGGTCACAGTGCCGCGGTGTTTCCGGCGGCCGCGGTCGCCACACCTCTCCTCCTGGACATCGCTCAGCAGGGTCACCCGGCGGCCCGGGACACTGCGTTGGGGCTGGTCGATGAGGCGCTGTCGTCCTATCCCCACGCCGAGTACACGCGGGTTACGACGGCCTACGGCACAGCGGTCCCGATCTGCTGTGCCATCGCCCACCACCTGCGAGCCCGCACACCTCTCCTCGCCGGACTGGGCAAGCGAGGCAGGGCGCTGCTCGCTGATGCGGCCGAGCACTGGCGCTTCGAGATCCGAGAGTGCGTCGCCGACGGCCATGACACGGCAGCCTTCGGGGCCCTGGTCGGCCGTTTCCCGGGCGGTGTGCACGCGGCGGAACTGCACCTCGGCGGTGAGATCGCCGTGCTGGACGAGGTTGCCCTCGAATACCCCACTGTGGAGGGCTCTCTCGAGGCGTGCCTGCGGGTGAGGGGACGGCGTCCGGGCGAACTGCCGCCCGGCGCCGTCCTGATTCCGGCGGTGTGCGGTGACCGCGTGCACTGACCGGGTTTCTTTGCTTCATAGGCCCTGCGGTGCAGGGGCCACCGTCTGCCGTCGTGGCATGGCGAGACGCCTCCGCAAGGGACCGAGGCATCCAAGGGTGAATAAGGCTTCGTGGATGTTGTCAGGTATCGCCCAGCGGATCCGCAGGCGGCGGAGTCAGGGCAGATGGGCGAAGGCTCGCTCCGCGGCCCACCGTGGGACGGGGATCCGGTCACTGAACGGAAGTACGAGCTCCATGGGGAGCAGGGATCTACGCGGTCGGACATGACTCACATCGTTCCTTGAGCAGCCTCGCCGGTGATGCTCGGCACGATGGACATGGTCCGTACGGTGCGGAGCGAGGCAGCGAACGTTGGCTCAGGTGTCCATCGCGCGGCGGACCGATTCCTCGATGCCGTGCAGCGCATCGCTACCGAGGACCATGCGGCGTAGCGGCCTCGCCGGCCACGTTGGCCGGGCAGCTCGCCGGTCACGTCAGCGCGCTCGCAGTGCTGGGCCCCCCAGAGCACCCGACACAGCCGAGCCATGATCGACGGCTTGGGGCGTTGACCGCTGTACCAGTCCCAACACCGCCGCGCTGTCCTATCGTTGGGTGATGCGCGCACATCCTATTGACCGCCCAGCCGATCTCGACGTGGTACGTGAGTCCTACGACCGGGTGGCCGACAACTACGCCCACATGGTGCTGACGACGGGAGTCGGTGACATCCGTAGCCATCCATGGCTCAAGGCATCAATCGACGCCTTCGCTGACACCGTGAGCGAGCTTGGTCCTGTCCTCGACGTCGGCTGCGGGCCCGGAACGGTGACCGCCTACCTTGCCGAACGCGGACTCGACGTGTCCGGGGTGGATCTCTCTCCTCGGATGATCGAGAACGCGCGCCGTCTTCATCCGCAATGCCGCTTCAGCGTCGCCTCTGCCACCGACCTCGACCTTGATGAAGCGTCTCTTGGCGGCGTGCTCGGGTGGTGGTCACTGTTCAACCTCCCCCGTGACGTCCTTCCTCAGGTTCTCGCCCTGTTCGCACGCGCGTTGAAGCCTGGCGGACACTTCATCACCGCAACACACGTCGGCGACGGGGACTTTGTGCGCACCGAGGCCTACGGAGGTGTACCCGTTCGTTGGACGACACACAAATGGCGGCCGGAACAACTCGTGGACCTGATCGAGCAGGCTGGACTGCGCCCGGTCGCCGAACTTCGGCTCCCTGCGGATGAGCAGAGCGGGCCGGGTCTGGTCGTCATGGCCAAGCGACCCGGCTGAGGATCAGGCATCGAAAGACGCCACAGGGTCTCGTGCCGGGCAAGGCTCCTCCGGACGGTTGCGGCGCCGGTTGAAGGTAGTGCTCCGGCGGGCGGCAGTCGGTGCGGCGACCGCGCCGGAGCGGGTACCCGTCACGATCATGGCCGAGGATCAGGAAGTGGATGAGTTCTGTGCCGGAACCCCGTTTTCGGTGAACGGGGGCATCCCCTACCTGATCCCTTCCTAGTCCGTGGCGGCGGGTTCGGGCAGGCCGTCCAGGCGGGTACCGGGGACGGCCGGCTGTCGTTCCTCGTGCCTGCCCAGCGCCGCGAGGGTCAGGGTCACGGTGACCGAGGCGGCGGCCATCAGCGTCATCGCCGTGGCCGGGGAGGTCAGTTGGGCCAGCGTGCCCGCGAGTGCCGCGCCGACGCCCTGGAGGGCGGACATGCCGGTGGCGTGCAGGCCGAGGGCCCGGCCCGCGAGGTCGCTGGGGGGTGAGGGACATCAGACGTTCTCGCAGGACCAGGCTCGCGGCGAAGCCGACGGAAGCGACGGTGACGGCTACGGCCGACAGCGCCGCTCCCGGCCGTAGCACGAAGAGCAGGTAGGGAACCGCCAGCAGCCGGCGCAGCGGGGTCGCGAGACGGGGGCGCATCCCGGGCGGCACCAGGCGGCCCACCGCCATGTCGCCCAGGAACATGCCCAGCGCCCCGAACGCGTACAGCGTGCCGGCGACTCCGGGGGCGTAGGAGGCGTAGGAGGCGTAGAGCGAATCGCTCCCGACCATCGGGCCGTTGGGGACCCACAGGCCCAGGTAGGTCAGGCGGCGGGGGCGCGAGGACCACAGGAGGGCGTTGGTGCGCCAGGTCGCCGAGACTGACGGGCGGCCCAAGGAGCGCGGCGGGCGGCGGGCCGTGAGACCCAGGCGGGTGACGAGGGCCGACATCAGGTACAGCGCCGCCGCGAGGAGCAGACAGTCCGGGGGGGGACAGTAGCGCCGGCAGTGCGCCGCCCGTCGCGAACCCGGCCACCTGGACCAGGCCCAGAGCATGTTGAACACCGAACGCCCAGGACGTAGCCGTCGTTGGACAGGATCTGGTTCAGCAGTCCCCCGCGTACTCCCCCGGCATCGGGGGCCAGTACCGGTGACAGGAGCCGTAATCGGGGGATCCACTAGCCGGCCCGGCCCTGCGGCTCCCGCGCTCCCGCGCTCCCGCGCTCCCGCGCTCCCGCGCTCCCGCGCTCCCGGCAGAGGGTGGCCCGGGAACGGCCACGTTCGTGAGGTCGGACAGCTGGCCGCGTATACCGGGCTAACCCATTGTGTGAAGCGGCATTTTATGGCCTCTTCCAGTGGCCGATACGGTCGGATTCATGGAGTGGAATTGTGCGACGGCCGAAAAACTGGCGGCTGCATTGCGTGCCGGTGAAGTGACCTCGGCGGAACTGACTGACGACGCGATCACCCGTATTGAGCGGGACGACAAGGCGATCAACGCGATATGTGTGCCGGACTTCGAGCGTGCGCGGGCCGCCGCGCGCGGCGCCGACCAGGCGCGCGCCCGCGGTGAGGACCGGCCGCTGCTCGGCATTCCGGTGACGGTCAAAGAGTCCTACAACATCGCCGGGCTGCCCACGACCTGGGGCATGCCGCTGCACCGGAACTACCTGCCGGCCGAGGACGCGGTGCAGGTCTCGCGGCTCAAGGCCGCGGGCGCGGTGGTGCTCGGTAAGACCAATGTGCCCTTTGGGCTGCAAGATGTGCAGAGCTTCAACGAGATCTACGGCACCACCAACAACCCGTGGGACCACCGCCGTACGTCGGGCGGATCCTCCGGCGGCTCGGCGGCGGCCCTGGCGTCCGGATTCGGCGCGCTGTCCATCGGCTCCGACCTCGCCGGTTCGTTGCGCACCCCCGCGCATTTCTGCGGCGTTTACGCGCACAAGCCGACACTCGGGCTGGCGGCGAGCCGCGGCATGGTCCCGCCGGCGGGGCCGACCCTGCCGGTCGAGCACGACCTCGCCGTCGTCGGTCCGATGGCGCGCACCGCTCGCGACCTCACGCTCCTGCTCGACGTCATGGCCGGACCGGACCCGCTGACGCTCGGTCTGGCGTACCACCTGACGCTGCCGCCCGCGCGCCACGAACGGCTCCGCGACTTCCGGGTCCTGGTCCTCGACGAGCATCCGCTCATTCCGACCGGGTCCGCCGTGCGGGCGGGCGTGAACCGGGTCGCCGAGGCGCTTGTCGACGGCGGTGCCCGCGTCGAGCGGGACAGTCCGCTGCTGCCCGATCTGACCGAAGCCGCGGTGCTCTACACGCAGTTCCTGTTTTCGGGCTCCGTTGCACGTTTTCCCGTCGAATCGTACGAGCAGTTGCAGGCCCGCGCCGCCGGACTGAGCGCAGACGACCGGAGTCTCGATGCGGCGCGGCTGCGCGGCATGGTGTTCAGCCACCGCGACTGGATCCAGTCGAACAGCTTTCGCGAGCTCCACCGCCATGGCTGGCGGCAGTTCTTCGCCGAGTTCGACGCCGTGGTGTGTCCCATCACGCCCACTCCCGCGTTCCCGCACGACCACAACCCCGACCTGATGAAACGTCGGATCGACATCGACGGCGTCGCGTACCCGTACTTCGACCAGCTCGTCTGGGCCGGTCTGGCCACCATGCCCGGTCTACCCGCCACCGCCATACCAGCGGGCCTGTCCCCCGAGGGTCTGCCGGTGGGAGTGCAGCTCATCGGCCCGATGTTCGAGGACCGCACGCCGCTGCGGCTGGCCGAACTGCTCGAGCAGAAGATCGGCGGCTTTCAGGCACCGAAGTAGGGCGGGCTACCTGGGTGCCCGCCGAGGGCGAGGTGAAGGTCGTCGCGGCAGGTCAACGGCGTGCACTTCATCGTTGGCCCTACGAACCACGGGGTAGCGCAGCGCAGTTGAGACGGCCCGCCGACGGAGTGGTCCGAGAACCAGCGGGGAAGGCGCAGGTCACAGAGCCGCCGCGTGAGGCCGCCTGCGGGACCGCACACACCTTGCAGGGCTCATTCCGTCTCGGGCAGGCACTCTGCGAGCTGGTCGACGATGTCACGACAGGCTCGCTGCGCGTCCTGCGGGTGGTAGCCGACGCCGGGGAGCAGGGTCTGGTCGATCGGCCGGTCGTGGAAGGCGTGCAGGGCTTCGCGTAGGCCATGAGGCGCCAGTCGACGCCCGCGGCCCTGCGTCTCGGCGGCGAGGGCGTCCCGTTGCTCAGCGGGATGCCCCTCCAGGCAGCCGCAGGGTGGAACGGACGCCGAGCAGGAAGCCGACGCCGACCAGGAGGCTGGCGGCGTCCGCGACGTAACCTCGCACTGAGTAGCCGCGGGTGGGGCGGTCAGGATGCGGTGGGGACCGCCGCATCGAGACCGCGGGACGCGACGAGCTGTGCGCTGCCGTCGGCCAGGCGGTAGCACAGGCCGACCACGGCGGCCTGACCAGCGGCAACCTTCTCAGCAAGTACCCGGGAACGGTCCAGCAGCAGGTCGACGGTGTGCCTTACGTGCTCGGCGAGAATCTCCTGCGGCTCCACCCGCCCGGCGGCCCGCGCTGCCAGCACGCTGGGAGTCACCCGCTCGACGACGTCCCGGACGTATCCGGTCGGCGCCATGCCGTCCTCCAGCGCCGCGCACGCTGCGCCGACCGCGCCGCACGAGTCGTGACCGAGCACCACGACCAGCGGGCAGCCCAGCACGTCCACGCCGTACTCGATGCTGCCCAGCACTTCCGCGCCCATGACGTGGCCCGCGGTGCGTACCACGAACAGATCTCCCAGGCCGCGGTCGAAGATGATCTCGGCTGCCAGCCGGGAGTCGGAACACCCGAACAGCACAGCGAAGGGTTGCTGGGCCGGTGCGATCTCGGTGCGGCGGGTGGCGTCCTGGTTCGGGTGCTCGGGGATGCCGGCGACGAAGCGCTGGTTACCGGCCAGCAGCAGCTCGAAGGCGTCGCGGGGCGTCGGGGTCTGGATCTCGGTCATGGCCGCAGCCTACGAGCTGGCATCAGCCGACGCATCGCCTGGTCCGCCGGAGCTCGCCGAGTCGGGCGACGCTGAGGGCCTGGGCAGCACTCCAAGGCGCCAGGCCAGAGCGGCCTCGATACGGAACCTCAGGGCGCGGCGCAGCTGCCCCGCCCCGTACGCCCGGGCCACTACGGGCTCCGGAAACGCCGCCTGACCACCACCGTCCACAACCGTGTGCTCGTTCTCCACGCCCGCACAACGAGCGAGGCGCTGCTCGCGCTGTCCGCCGAACGAGGGCCCGGCCTGCGGTCCTGGCCCGGAGAGACAACGGCACGCTGATCTTTCTGCCGAGCGGGGCGGGGCCGTCGGCCCGCAGCGCCGGCGGCTTCCTGGAGAGCTTGCCTTGCCGGAGCTGGTCAAGGCCGGTTGCGCCGGCCGGGCCCGTGGGGGTTCGGCAGAGCCGGCCGACGAGCGACGGGGTGGTGCCAGGCTCGGGGAACGGGTCGCCGCTGTCGATGAGGACCGTCGGGGAGCCGGTGAATCCGGACCGCTCGGCCGTGGCCCGGTCAGCGACCACCCGGGGGGCGCAGTCTGTGGTGTCCAGCCCGGTGTCCGTAAACGCCTGCCGCAGCCGTTCGTCGGCCTGGTGCTTCCGGGTCCGGGCGGTCGGCGACCGGGGACCGTCCGACTGGACACCGGTAGGACCCCAAGTCGAGTGCACCTGACGGGACGGCTGCACGCCCCCGAGTCCGGCCTGAGGGCTGCTGCGCCATGATCTTGGCGGGTGACGGAGCACGCCTTGTTCACCCAGCACGCGCGATGCCGAGTACGGCGTGATGGACACCTCGCCGGCTCGATGCGGGCGCGGACCTTGCGGTGCCGGGCGATCGATGATGCGGTCGGCGGCCGGCTTGGACACGCCGAACAGCGGCGGAGCTGTCGCGGGAGCAGGTTGCCCCGAGATCAGCTTGCTGGACTGGCGCGTGACGCAGTGGTCTCCGCGCGCGGGCGCTGATTATGATCCGCGGACGCACAGACACAAGGAGGGCACGTGCCACACGAGGCAGTGGACGTCCGGCACATTCAGATCGCGTCCAGGTGTATGGGCAAGACGATCTGCTGGGCGATCGGACTGCTTGTGTGGCTGGCGTTCTGCGCCGAGTTGCTGCGGGAAGCCTGGCACCTGGAACCCTGGCGCCGTGTTCCGTTCTGCACGCTCGCGGCGACTGGGGCATACGTCGCTTGGAGACTGGGCCTGTGCGCACGCATCGAGGCAGACGAAACGACACTGACTCTGCGAAACCGCTTCTCCCGGTGGCACATCCCCTTCAGCGATATCGCTGACATGACGTGGCTGCCCGGACAGGGACCTCTGCTCCGGCTCAACAGCGGTCCCAGCGTCCGCCTCGACGCCTACGCCGGCTGGCCGGCCGGACCCACCGATCGGCAGCAGGTGCTGGCACAGATCATCACTGCGCGTCACAACGAGCTGGCCGGCACTGCGACGGCGAGCCGCCGAACCCCGGCCGGCGGTGTCGCCGAGCTGCTCCTCGCGGCCGTATGGGTGTGGTGCTCCGTCGTTCTCTGGTGAGACCCACGTCGACTCCCAGGGAAATCCGATCGACCTGGTTACCTCCTCGCAGAGATCCTTCGGGCATGGAGTTCATCTGCTACCACCGCGACCGGCCCGGCTCTATGCCGCTGCGCTACGCGCTGTCGGAAGCGCATTGGTCCTACATGGACCGGTACGCGAAGGAGATGATCGCCCGGGGTCCGACCCTCGCCGACGACGGCGACACACCCACCGGCAGCGTGCACATCGTCGACCTGCCCGATCCCGCCGCTGCCCGCGCGTTCGCCTTTGACGAGCCCAACTACCAGGCCGGCGTCTACCGGGACGTGCTGCTGCGACGGTGGCGCAACACGCTGGGGCGCACCATGTGGGACTTCCCCGGCGGCCGGACCGGTGGCAATCGGTACCTGGTGCTCGGACTCGGCACGGGGCAGGCCGCAGACCTTGCGGTTCCGTCCGACCAGGACGAGCTGATCGCTTACGGGCCGCTGCTGTCCGACGACGGCGCCACCTGGCTGGGCACGGCGGCGTTGGTCCGCGCGCCGGCCCCGGACACGGCACGTACCATCCTGACCCCGGACCGGTACGCCGACATCGAGGTGCACAACTGGCAGTTCGGTGGGCGCCCGTCGTAGTCGGGGATGTCCGCGATCCAACCGCCGAAGCTTTTCGGAGCGCTCAGCATGCTCGTGTTCCGAACGGCCTCACGGCTGCAATCGGTGCCGTGGGGCCGAGTGGTTGTACCACCAGCAGACCAGGACCTGCTGAACGCTTCAGGTTCGGCTGCCGCCCAGGACCGTGCCGATCAGCGCCTCCGCCGACCCGGGGTCTCCGGCGAGTCGCCCCGCTTCGCGGATCTGCTCCTCGTCCAGGGCCCCGGCCTTCGCCAGCTGGATCGCCTCGTGGATGCCGTTTCCGTCGCCGTGCGCGAGCATGACGAAGAACCAGCGCACTGCCTGCACCGGGTCCGGCGTGGTACCGAAGCCGTCGCGATACCAGCACGCTGCGGCGTTCATCGCCCCCGTGTGCCCACGCTCGGCAGCCCAGACGTACCAGCGCAGCGCTTCCTCGTCCCGGTCCAGCGCCGACAGCCGGTCGGCGAGGACCGCGCCTGCGGGCACGATCCCCTCGCGTGCGGCGGTCTCGAACAGTCGCAGGGACTCGTCGGTGTCGTCGGTCAGCTGGGCGAGGTTGAACATGCCGTAGGCGTCCCCGCCCTCGGCGGCCGCCCGGAACAACTCAGCGGCACGCGCGCGGTCCTCCTCGACGCCGAGACCCGTCGCGAGCATGTGCCCGTAGGTGCGCTGTCCGGCCGGGAGCCCGGCCTCGGCCGCCGCACGGGCATAACGCACGGCCATGGGCAGGGCCGACTCGTCGAAGTACTCCAGGTAGATCCCGGCGAGCAGTGCGGCGGCCTCCGCCGACCCGCCGTCCGCCAGTGGTACAAGCTCGACGGTCACCCGGGTCGCCAGTTCGGCACCCTCCGCGCTGCCCTCCATGGCAGCCCGGACGAAGGCGTGTCCCGCGCCCACCCAGTCCCCGGCCTCGGCTGCCCTGCGCCCCTCGTCCAACTGCATGCGGGAACCCTATGTCATCGTCCGGTGGGTCATGCTCGGAGCCATAACCCGACTGGAGCGGTGGTGACGGTGCCGTGGAAAACGTAAGCACTCCTGGGGGCGTGCGAGGTCAGGGGGTGACGACGTGACGTGAAAGGATTCGTCCGTGGCGGTCACGTTGGGACTCGGTCGCACGTTGAAGGTGCGGTCGACGTTGGCGCCTTCGCGAACGCGGGTGCGCAGCATCGCGCGCCGACCTCATGAGGAGAACCCATCGCGCGTCGCCTCGCCTGGTGGCTCGTTCACTTGAGCCGGACCCGCGTTCTCAGTGCGGGGTGCGGGTGCGGGATGCCTCGCGCTTCGGGCATTTGTTCGCAGCGACCGCACGCTGGGAGACAGGAGTGCGGCAAGGGTGGCGCTGGTGATCAGGCCCGCGCACACCAGCAGCATCCGGTCGGTGCCGAACGTGTCGGCGGCGGGTCCTGCCAGGACGGGGCCGAGCGGGGCGAGAGCGAGAGAGCCGAGCCAGTCGTAGGAACTGACCCGCGACAGGGTCTCCTCGGGGACTTCACGCTGGATGGTGGTGGCCCACAGCACGCCCAAGAAGTCCAGGCGGACACCGGCAGCGCAGGTGCCCGCGGGGACAACCCACAGGGCACCAACTGCGGAGTCAACCCGTCCATCGCGGGAGAGAAGAGGGCGTGCGTTGTCGAACAGGCAGGCCGACGACGCGCTGGCCGACGCCTGAGGCGGGTCGTTCCTCAGCCCAATTCCGTCACCACTCCCGAGACCTCACGGCCGGCGCGGTCGGTACAGGTTGCGGGCGGCCAGTCGAGGTTTCCTCGGGTGAAGCCCGCGGCGTGCGGATGGAGCAGGTCTTCCATGGCCAGTCCTGTGACCCCGGCTTCGCGGTCCCGGACAGGATGGCTCGCACGAGTACTCCTTTTCTGGTGTGCGGTGAGAGAGGTGGGACGTGGATACGTCAGTGGGTCTTCGAGGGGGAATCGTCGCCGCTCGTGGGTGAGCGAGGTGTGACAGCCGGCCCCGCCTCCCGCGGGGACGCGGTGTCGCGGGCCGTGGGCCCGTCGGTATGTGACCGGGCCGCGTGGACCAGTGCGAGCAGCGACAGAGAGCCGACGAACGCGACGTAGAGAAAGCTGGTGGTCCTCAGACCCCATGCCGGTGCCAGGAGGCCGGCCGCGAGGGCGGGAAGACTGAGCGCCGCGTAGCTGACGACGTACACGGCGGAGAACACCTCCGATCGTGACCGCGCGGCGGTGACCTCGCCGATGGCGCGGAGGTTGCCGTTGTAGGTCAGTCCGACCCCCAGCCCCGCGACGACGGCCCCGCACGCGTAGACGGCCGGGGACGGCACGGCGATGGCCACCGCCAGTCCGGCCGATCCCAGGGTCAGAAGGAGGGCGCCCAGCAGGGTGGCCCGCCGCACCGTGTGCCGGGCGGACCAGATGCCGCCCGTACCGCCGGCGAGGAACAGCGCGGCGATGTCGAGCCCGCCCGCGGCTCCCCAGGTGACGTGGAGGACGCCGGCGACCACGGAGGGGGTCAGAGCGAGGAACAGCCCTGTGACGGACCAGCCCGCCACGAGAGCGGGTACGGCGGCCCGGAACCGGGGCCGGGAACCGTGCGGAATCCGCACCCTCGCGCGGAGCCGGGGCGGCGCGCCGGCCGGCGGTGCGACTGTCTCGGGGATGTACCACACCGCCGCCGCGAGGAGCAGGAATACGCAGGTGAGTACGGCGAAGACGTAGGTGTCCGGGTGGGTGAGCGACTGGACCAGCAGCCCCACCACCGCGGCGCCGGCGGCCAGGCCGACGCTCGTCCCGACCGCCGTCACCGTGGTCCCCGCATGCGGGCGTCTCGCCGGGGAGAAGTCGACCAGCCCGGCGGCCAGCCCTCCGATGGCGGTTCCGGTGGCGACGCCCTGCACCGTCCGTGCGATCACCAGGGACAGGACACCGCCGGCCGTCCAGAAGATCGCCGTACTGACCGCCGCCAGCAGGAGCGCGGCGAGCAGCACGGGGCGGCGGCCCAGGCGGTCGCTCACCGGGCCCAGGGTCAGCAGGGCTCCGAGCAGCCCCACGACGTACATGGCGAAGACGACCGTCACCATGGTGACCGAGAAGTCCCAGCGCTCCCGGTACAGGGGATAGATCGGGGAGGGTGCGCTCGCGGTCGCCATCAGTACGACGGTGGTGACCGTCAGCACGCCGAACGCGGCGCGTCGGCTCAGACGACGAGGGGTGCGGCGAGAACGTGGCGGTTGCATCGACTCGATCCTGGCTGCTGCCGGGTCACCGCGGCCGGGGAGCATTGACGATGCGCTCATTGACGGTGCCGTAAGTGGTGTCCGGGCGGTCTTTGAGGCCGTCGACGAATGCCTTGAGGAATTCCTTCGTGAAATCCCCGCGCGGATGAGCGGCGACGACCTCGTCCAGCTGGTCGCTGTCGTGAAACATCGCCCTCTCCGAGAGAAACTCCGTGGCCTCCGCGACAGCCGAGGTATCGGGTATTTCCACCCCTGCGATGATGTCGCTCATGATGTCCATGCTTTCCGGCGCGATGTGCTACGAGTGGACCGTGCGTCCGTTCTCCACGGTGCCGACCACGCGGCCCCCGGCGCCGCCTCGGTCCGGCCATGAACCACTCGGATCCAGCCACCCCGGGATGGCCCTGTGAGCGCCGACACGCATCGAGTAGCGATCCTCGTCTACGACGGGGTCAAACTGCTGGACGTCGTCGGCCCCGCCGAAGTCTTCGGGGAAGCGAATCTTCTCGGTGCCGACTACCGGATCGACCTGGTGTCGACGACGGGTGCCGACGTCGCCTCCTCGATCGGCATGCGGATCGCCGTCGACGGCAGCGCCGCCACGGAGCCGGACCCCGACACCTTCCTGGTACCGGGCGGAGACGTCTACCCCAGGACCCCCGTCACGCGCGATCTGGTCGAAGCCGCCAGGGATCTCTCGGCCCGTTCCGGCCGGGTCGCCTCCGTGTGCTCCGGTGCCTTCGTCCTGGGCGCGTCCGGCCTTCTGGACGGCAAGCGGGCGACCACCCACTGGAAGATCACGAGCGAACTCGCCGCCCGGCACCCGAAGACCCGCGTCGAACCCGACGCCATCTACGTGCGCGACGGGACCACGTACACCTCGGCGGGAGTCACCGCCGGCATCGACCTGGCGCTCGCTCTCGTCGAGGAGGACCACGGTCCCGACGTGAGCCGGGAGGTGGCCCGCTCCCTGGTGGTCTACCTGCAACGGGCGGGCGGTCAGTCACAGTTCTCCGCTCCCCTCCAGGGTCCGCCGCCCCGGTCGCCCGCCCTGCGCAGGGTCGTCGACCTGGTGACGGCGGATCCCGCCGGCAACTATTCCCTCGCCGAACTCGCCGGACGTCTCAACGTCAGTACGCGCCACCTCACGAGGTTGTTCCGGGAGGAACTGCACACCACGCCGGCCCGGTACGTCGAGTCGATCCGGTTCGACATCGCGAAGTCGCTGCTCGACCAGGGGTACACCGCGACGCAGGCGGCGTCCCTGGCCGGCTTCCCGAGTTACGAGAGCCTCCGCCGCGTCTTCGCGCGGGAGTTGTCGATCTCTCCCGCCGCCTACCAGCGCCGGTTCGCCACCGCCCGCCGCGCCCATGCCGAGTAGCGTCCGACCGGCGGGGCCGGTGGGGGTGCGTCGCGGTCACCACGCCTGGTCGTTCGGGGTGGCCCCCGGTCCCCGGCGTGGAGCTGCCTGCGAGCTGACGCGCTGCGCGCGGCTCAGCTGTGGATGCTCGACGCTCGGTGCGTCACGCGCCGGGGCGCGGAACCGGAGGCGAGGGGGAACGGTGGTCACGGAAGAATTCGGTGATGTCGTGGGCCAGCAGGGCGGGTTCCTCGTGGGCGGCGAAGTGTCCGCCACGGGGCATGCGGGTGTAGCGCGTGAGGTTGTAGGTGCGCTCGGCCCAGCTCCGTGGCGGCTGGCTCAGGTCGGCGGGGAACAGGGCGAGAGCCGTGGGGACGTCCACCCGCCGCACCCGCCGGGTGAGGTTGTGCGCGTACTCGTAGTAGGGCCGGAACGAGGTGGAGATCGTGCCCGTGAACCAGTAGAGGGACGCCTGGGTGAGCAGGAAGTCGTCGCTGAAGCGTGAGGACAGGTCTCCCCCGCAGTCGCTCCACGCGCGGTACTTCTCCATGATCCAGGCCAGCAGGCCGGCAGGTGAGTCGGTCAGGGCGGGGGCGAGGGTGAGGGGGCGGGTGTTCTGCTGGTGCATGTAGCCGCCTTCCTGTGCCTGCCAGGCCGCGACGGAGGCGAGGTAGGTCTCTTCCTCGGGGGTGAGTCCGGCCGGGTCCTGGTCGGCCGGGGCCGCGGCGGCGAGCAGGTGGATGCCGACGACTACCTCGGGGTGGGCCTCGGCGAGCCGTGAGGTGATGCCTGCGCCCAGGTCTCCGCCGTGCGCGGCGTAGTACCGGAAGCCGAGTTCGTCGTGCATCAGCCGGTGCCAGAGGTCGTGGGTCTGTTCGGCTCCGGTGAGCGTGGGCCGCTGTGGTGAGAAGGTGAAGCCGGGCAGCGAGGGGACGATCACGGTGAAGGCGTCCTCGGTCCTCCCTCCGTACCGGGAGGGAGTGGCCAACCGCTCGGCGAGGGCGGTGAGTTCCAGGAAGGAGCTGGGCCAGCCGTGGGTGAGCACGATGGGCAGCGCGTCCGGGTGTTCGCCGTCGTAGCGGAGGTAGTGCACGGGCGTGCCGTCGACGTCGACGAGGTGGGAGGGCAGGGCGTTGACGGCGGCCTCGTGTGTCCGCCAGTCGTAGCCGGAGGCCCAGTGGGTGACGAGGCGACGGAGTTCCGCGATGTCGGTGCCGGCCTCCCAGCCGCTGACCGGCCAGGGCTCGGGCCACCTTGTGGCGCGCAGCCGGGCGCGGAGGTCGTCCAGTTCGGCGTCACTGACCTTGATCAGGGGTGTAGCGGTCGGCACGGTGTTCTCCTCGGTGTGCTGCGTGTGCGGGCCCGGCGGAGGCGGTGTCGGCCGCTTCTTCGCGCGCGGCCGGCGGTACGGCGCGGGCGGCGCCCGCCAAAGTGATGGATACGGGCATGAGGGCGGCGACGACCAGGAGGGCCGGTGCCAGGGCGGGCCGCTCGGCGAGGAATCCGATCAGCGGCGGGCCGCAGACGGAGCCGCGGTATCCGATCGGTTCGCTCGCCGATCTGCGACAGCCGGGACACCCGCGTCGCTGCGGCCAGGGCCAGGGCGGGGAATACCAGGTACGTCGACCGTGGGGCCGTCGTGGTCTCACGCGAGCACATGCCGCCGGCGGAAACGTTCACGTCCCTGCCGGCGGCCGGGGCTTTCACGTCCCCGGTCCGATGACCGGGCCGAGGGTCTGCACGATGGCCGCCCGCGTCGCCTCGCGCGGCTCCCGATCCGTCGACAGCAGCGCATGCATGATCATCCCTTCCAGCAGGGCGTCCAGGCGTGCGGCGGTCTCCGGTCCGGTGAAGCGGGCCAGTACGGCGCGGCTGGCCTTCGTCCACTCGTGCGTCAGCGCGCGCAGAGCGGGGTCGCGCAGCGCGGCCAGGTGCAACTCGAAGCCGAGGACGGCACTGCGGTGCCGGGACGGTCCCCCCTGGACGATGTCCACCAGGACGTCGATCAGGTCCTCGCGCGTTTCCACCTCGGTGAAGGGGGCTTCGTACTCGGCGGTCCGTTGTTCGACGTACCAGGAGAACGCCTGAGTCCGCAGGTCGGTCAAGCTCGCGAAGTGGTAGGTGACCGAGCCCAACGGTACGTCCGCGCGGGAGGCCACCTTGCGGTGCGTGATACCGGCCACCCCGTCCGCGACGAGTACGTCCAGCGCGGCGTCCAGGATCCGCCTTCTGCGCTGCGGATCGTGCCGCCGCGCCCGTCGTCCCGCGCGGGCTGCCGTCTCTTGGCCGTCGGGGGTTCCCGTTCCCGTCCCATCCATAAGAACAAAGTACGCTACGTAAGGAACAAGCGTTCTTATCGAGCTTCCACCCCGGGGACGCCTCCCGTCGACCAAGCCGGCCGGCCAGGCCCCCGGTGCTAGTCGGGGGCCGCGGCGAAGATCCAGCGGTTGGCCGCCAGGGCGTCGTTCGGCTCCGGGCGGGGGCCGCGGCCGTGTAGGGCGGTGAAGTCGTACGGGGTGTGGGCAGTCACCGTCCAGCCCTGTTCGGCGAGTTCGCCCGCCGAGTCGGGGCGCGGCTCGCCGTCGAACAGGGCGAGCAGGTCGATGCCGAGCCGCTGCCTCGCCGCGGTGTAGACCGGGCTGGCCCGCACCCGCGATGACTCGGTGATCTGTTTGATCTCGTAGGCCAGGGTGCTGCCGGGCGCACTCAGTCGGTCGATCGTGGTGACGAGGTGGCGCTCGGCCGCCGCGGGGAGGTAGAGCAGCAGCCCCTCGGCGAGCCATGCGGTGGGCGCGGCCGGGTCGAAGCCCGCGCCGAGCAGTGCCTCGGCCGAGTCGAGCTGGAGGTCGGCCGCGAGCGTCCGGCGCCGGGCCGTGGTGGTGGCGCCGGTCTGGTCGAGCACCGCCTGCTTGAACGCCAGCACCCCGGCGGTGTCCACCTCGTGGACCTGGCAGCCCGGCGGCCAGTCGAGGCGGAACGCCCGGCAGTCCAGGCCCGCCCCCAGCAGCACCACCTGCCGGACACCCCGGTGCGCCGAGTGGAGCAGGTGGTCGTCCAGGACGCGGGTGCGCAGGCCGAAGTAGCGGCCGAGGCGGCCCCACAGCGGGTCGGCCTCGCCGGCGGGCACCTGCTCCGGCCGGACCGGCCAGCCCGCCGAGGCCGGTGCCGCGCGCACGAAGTGCTCCGCGAAGGCGTCGCGGGCCAGGGCGTCGGGGCGATGGCTCTCGATGGCACGGGCCGCGGCCACCAGCAGGGCGGTACGGCCCACGCCCTCGGCCACACCGGCGTTCAGCCCGGTGGCAGGGCGCACGGCTCCTCCTCGGGTCGGGACACGGGTGCGGTCCAGGCCCGCGGGTCGTGCGCGGTGGTGGTCCGGGCGCCGTACACGACCCGCATGAACCGCAGTACGGCGTCGTACGGCAGGTGCAGCGCGGCGGTGCAGTCCGTCAGGACGGTCACGTGGAAGCCCTTCTGGAACGCCGTGCGGGCGGTGGAGTCCACGCACACGTCCGCGTACAGCCCGGCGAGGACCAGGTGTTCCACGCTCCGCGCGGCGAGGTGCTCCCCGAAACCGTCGGACAGGAAGGCGTCGAAGCAGGCCCGTTTGGTGAAGACCCGCTCGCCCGGGGCGGGGGCGAGCGCGTGGAACTCCGCGCCCCACGAGCCTTCCAGGCACTTGGGCCGCTTGCCGAGGGTGCGGTCCCTCAGCCGCCAGGCGGCGCCCTGGTACCGGGGATCGCCGACGAACCGTACGAAGACCACCTCCACGCCGCGCTCGCGGGCCTGGACCACCGCCCGGACACAACCGGCCACGGCCGCCTCCAGCACCGCCGGGTCCTTGTCCTTGCCGAACCGGGCCCGGGCCGTCGGGCCGGTGCAGAAGTCGTTCTGAAGGTCCACGACGACCAGGGCCGTCGTCCCGTCCGGTTCCCCGGCGGTCATGACCCGCCGACCAGGGCGGCGTCCTTCGGTGTCCCGTCGGCTCCGGGCACGTCGAGGCAGTCGAGCAGGGCGTCGACCACGGCGGTGGTGGAGTGCCGCCCGCCGAGGTCCGGGGTGCGTACGCCCCGCTCGTCCAGCAGTCGCAGGGCCTGCTCGGTGGCCCGTACCGCTCCGGGGCATCCGGCGTGGCGTTCCGCGACGAGCGCCGCCGCGCGGATCGTCGCCACCGGGTTGACGAGGTCGCGCCCGGCGAGGTCGTCGGCGGACCCGTGCACCGTCTGGTACTCGACCAGGCCGGACAGTCCGGGTGCGAGGCAGACGTTCTCGGTGCAGCGGTTCTCCTGCCGGTCCGAGCCGAACCGGTCGAGCAGCATGACGTGCATGATGTCGGCCCACTCGTTCCCGGCGACGATCAGCGTACGGTCGGGCAGGCCGTGGGTGATCAGGTTGCGGTTGACCGTGTCCGGCTGGAACAGGTCGACGCGTATGCCGAGCCGGTCCGCGAGGTCGGCCACCCAGGCGTCGAGGGCGCCGTCCAGCAGATGGAACTTGTACGCCATGACGATGCGGTCGGGGTGCCCGTCCGGCCATTCGTGCCGGGCTCGCCGCAGGGCGTAGGTGACCACGGCCTCGGTGATCTCCCGGCTGAAGGTCATGGTGCGGGTGACCTCGCCGGGCGTGTGCCGGTTGTCCCCGGTGTAGAACCCCTGGGCCTGGTCCCGCACCAGGAGCAGGGAGCGCCCGGCGTCGGCGAGGAGGTCGACCTTGACGGTGCGCAGCCGCTGC
The DNA here is from genome assembly GCF_055564375.1 of Streptomyces sp. NPDC029138. Lineage (NCBI taxonomy): Bacteria > Bacillati > Actinomycetota > Actinomycetes > Kitasatosporales > Streptomycetaceae > Streptomyces > Streptomyces sp. NPDC029138. The sequence goes on along the minus strand of NZ_JBVHWM010000029.1, from coordinate 20,297 downwards.
CTCACGAGGTAGAGGGACTGGGCGTTGATGGCGGTGCGGAAGACGGCCTCGGTGCCCTGCTCGGCGCGGGTGCGGCAGAACCGTTCGTAGTGGTCCGCGTCCTCGGCCGTCAGCGCACGGATCGTTGCCACGTCCCGTTCGGCGCGGAGTGAGACATAGGAGTGGTAGAGGCGGGGGGAGCGATCGATCGTCACGCCGTGCGGATGACCCGCGGTCAGCGCGCCGAGCACCTGCTCGAAGACGTCCGCGACCTCGGGTCCGGTCCCCCGGCCCACCGCGAGGCCGATGACGGGCTTGGTGGTCGGTAATTCCCCTGCCGGCGCGGGAACGTGGGGGCGGATCACCGGGCCGTGCCCCCGGTGAGGTGGTCGCCGGGGATGCCGGCCTTCTCCGGGCGGTAGTAGTCCCGGATGCCGTCCGCCCAGGTGATCACGGGGATGCGGTCGTCGTCGGTCGGCTCGAAGGCGTCGAACAGGGCGTCGATGTTGGGGCGTTGGAATCCGATGGCCGTCATCAGGGCGGTGAAGTGGGGACGCTCGACGAAGCCGTCGCCGTCCGGGTCACCCATGGCGGCCAGGGCGTCCGCGAACGCGTCGACCGTGGCGTCGAACCGCTCCGGGTTGAGCACCACGGAGGTGAACTCCTCGGCGCTGATCCGCCCGTCGCCGTTGGCGTCCAGCTCGTGAAGGAGCGTCTGCCAGTAGCGGCGGAACGCGTCGAGCATCTTGTGCTTGGCGTTGTCGCCGGCCTCGGGCACCGCCGCGATGACCCGCTTGCCCATCAGCTCGAAGTCGTCCACTTCCAGAACGCCGTTGCCGTCGGCGTCGAACAGGGAGAAGACAAGCTGGACGCGGTCGTTCGCCTCGGTGGTGGGCATGGTGTGTCACCTCTGCTGTCAGCGCTGTTGGGTGGGAACGCCGTCTGCTCCCTTGGCGGGCACCGGCGGCCCCTCCACTATCGGTGCGCCGCCGGGGGGCTGGGGGAGAAAGGGGGGTGCGTGCACACGAAAGAAGGGAATCGGATGGTCGGCGCATGAAGCGGCACCGTCTTGGAAAGCGGCGCCGTGCAGGGAGTGGCGCGGGGGTTCTGGGGGGTCGCGAGGGCCTGGCGGGCGTCTTCAGATGTGCAGCTCGGGGGGAAAGCCCGTCCAGCGCAGGTCGGCGGGCAGATGCCGCATGTCGTTGGAGACGAGGACGGAGGGGGCTCGACCGGGGGCGTAGCGGATGACCGTGAGTGCCGCGTTGCCGTGGTTGAGGCCCAGCCAACGCCACTTCGGTGCGTACAGGGCGTCCCGGACGAGCCAGGCGACAAGGAAGTTGTGGGTGACGACCAGTTCGTGCCGGTCCTCCTCGCCGTCCACCGGCCCGGTGAACAGGTCCAGCGCCCGGCGGGCCAGCGCGGGCCCCTGCTCCCGCTCCTCGTCCGTGGCCTCCGCGAGGAAACGGAGGTAGAAGTCCGCCGATTCTGCCGGGAGTTCGTCCCTCTCCGGTAGGCAGGGCACGTAGTCACCGGCGACTTCCGAGACGTGCAGAGGGACGTTGTTCAGGTGGTCGCCGATCAGGCGCGCGGTCTGCTCCGCTCGCGGCAGCGGACCGTGGTGCACAGCGGCAAAGGGGATGTCCCGGAGGCGTTGGCCGAGCAGTGCGGCTTGCCGCCGACCGGCCTGTGTCAGCCCGCTCTCGTCAGACGATGCCTCGCCGTGCCGGACGAGATACAGGTAACGCGTGGCCGTGCCGGTCAACTCAAGCTCCTCTGCACCCACTGGCGATCTTGTGCATCAATGGACGCTGGCTCCGGGTGTGCCAGTTCCCTGACCATCCACCAGCTCTTCATGCGGGCGGAGGTGCGCTCACCGTGGGAACGACCTGCGGTGGGAGGTGCTCCAGAGCCCACACTCGGAGCTCCGGTGAGGCCCCAACAGGCCGGTCAGCGCGGAGTTCCATCCGTCCAAGCGTTTCCGTGGTCTTCAGAGACCAGGCTCAGGTGGAGCCGCTCGCGCATCTGGGTGTGATCGCGGGGGCGCGGTGAACGCTCCCCAGTGGGGTGGAACCCCATGCGTTGGTAGAGGCCTCGTGCTGGCCTATTGCTATCCGCCACCGTCAACGAAACTGATCTGGCTCCGTGTCCCGCAGCGTGGTCGACCGCAGCGCTGATCAGTGCTTCTCCCACACCACGCCCACGCCAGGCCGGCGCCACCCAGATCGCGTCGAGCTGGCGTTCTTCGGTATGTGGGCCCAGTGGTGCCACCAACGCGGCGACGCCCACCGCCTGCTCTGCGGCCCAGGCCAGGAACCAGGCGCTGATCAAGATCCGCTGACGCCAGAACGCTTCGGGTCTTGCTGCCTCATCGGCCAAGGTGGAACCGAACGCGTCGGCGTCCATTGCCAGCGCGCGCAGACGAAGCGCCTTGAGCGTGATCCAGTCCCCGTCGGCAACCCGTTCGACCCTCAGCATACATACATGCTCGTGGCACCCTCAGGAGGACTTCTACGGAATTTCCCGCTGGGACTGACGACCGTGTCCAATTCTGCTGCTTCACCTAAGCCAACAGTTGGTCCTTGTTCCGAATGCATGGGAAGCCCCCGCTCATCCTCCGGTTCTCCGGCCAGTGCCCTGGCCCTCGCGCGCTTCTTCAGCGCCGTCGAAGCCGGTGCGGGCGAGTTCGCCGCCGAGGGGTGAGGCCGTCGCTGTCGATGTGCGAGCCGGTCAGCATCGGGGCCGTGGTGGGGTCGGTGCCCTCGCGACGGCCGTAGATGTTCCCTATCCGGTCGACGCGGACGGCAAGTCCGGCCTGTTCCATCCACGCGATGACTGGGGCGGCGGCCGGCCGCGTCCGCGTCCGCGTCTGTGAGGGTGAAACCCGGCAACCCCAACCCGCGGCCCACCGAGCTCGAACAACAGGCCCTGCTCGACGACCCCCTGCACCTCGCCCTGCCGCAACCGGCCGACGCGGGGGACGCCGACGGCCCGACGGCGGCGCTGCGTTCACTCGCCGGCCACCCCTGGGTGATGGAGCCCGAGGGCACGGCCGCCTGGCACCGGGCCATGACCCTGTGCCGCAACGCCGGCTTCGAACCGGGCGTACGGTTCGGGACCACTGACCGGGATCAGCCCCTGCCGTACCGCCCGCCGATGACGAGGCACAGGCGGCCGAGTTGCCCGGATTCGGCGTGAGAGGGGCGTCAGCGCCACCTGGCTGCGTCGGACCTACGTCGACTCGCGCAGCCTGAGTTCCGCGTGTACCACGAGGTCGTCGGGGTCGAGTGGGCCGTCGCCGGTCAGGAGACGGGCGGCCTGTTCGACGGCGAGGGCCCCGAGCCGGCGTGTGTCGAGAGCCACGCTGGACAGTGGGGGCTCCACCAGCGTGCCGAGTGCCACTCCGTCGAAGCCGATCACGGCCAGGTCGCGCGGAACCTGGCGTCCCATGCGGCGGGCAGCACGGAGCGCGCCGATGGCGATGACGTCGTTGAAGGCGAAGACAGCGGTCACTTCGGGATGTTGGGCGAGCAGGTCCTCCAGCGCCCTCTCGCCGCCCTCCACGCTCTGTTCCGCGCGGCACACCGGTGCTTCACCGATTCCGCAGGCGGCCAGCGCGTCGGCGAACCACGCGTGCCGGACGCTCGGTTCGGCCCGAGCGGCGTGGTCGAGCATGCCGATACGCCGGTGCCCTGCCTGGACGAAGTGGGAAATGGCCGCCCTGACCCCGGCCCTTCCGTCGATCCGGATGGAGCTGAAGCGTTCGGCATCCTCGCCACGGTCGATGAGTACCACCGGCAGTCCCCGGGTCAGCTGCTCGATCTCGCTCTCGGACCGGCTGAAGTAGCCGACGACCGCGTCCACTTGGGAGGCGATCACCTGGAGCGTGCCCAGCTCCTCCTGTGCGCTGTCCGCGGTGTCGTAGACCAGGACATGCCATCCGCGGGCACGTGCCGCCTCCAGGGCCGCCGCGGCGACCTCGGTGAAGAACGGGTTGAGCAGGTCGGGGATGACGAGACCGACGCTGATCGTGTCCTGCCGTACCAGCCCCCTGGCGAACCGGCTCGGACGGTATCCCAGGGCCCGCGCGGCGTCGAGCACACGCTGCTTGGTGGAGTCGTCGATCTCCCCCTTGTCGTTCAGCGCGCGTGACACGGTCTGCCGGGACACCCCGGCGGCACGGGCGACATCATGGATCGTCACCCTGCGGGACTCGGTCCCGGACGGCACTGTCGCTCACCTCCCCATCCTGATCCAAGAGTCTTGACACTCAACCGCACCCGAGCGCACACTTCCGAACGTTTCGCACCGCCCGTGAACGTTCCCGTGAACGCTCACGGACGGAAAATACAGGAGCTTGCCCCTTCCCGCCATGGTGCTCGGGAACCGAACCGGCACCGTCGCGTCCGTCCATGTCAACCGCGGCACCCCGCCTGAGCGAGTCAACGTCGACCCGTCTAGCGCCCTCGCTAGTCGTTCTCGGGAACGGAAAACATGAGCAGCACAGTCATGCGCACACGCCTCGCCACCGTCGCCGCGGCAGCCGGTGTCGCCGTACTCGCCGGATGCTCCTCGCCCGCTCCGTCGGGCGAGGCAACGGCAGCACCCTGCACGCCCTCGAAGGGCAAGGTCACCCTCCAGTACTGGAACACCGTTCCGGGCATGGACAAGGTCGTGGACCTGTGGAACCAGCGGCATCCGGACATCCAGGTGGAGACGAAGAACATCTCCAACGACCAGTACGGCGCCATAGGAAACGCTCTCAAGGCGGGGAAGGCGCCGGACCTGGCTCAGGTCGGCTACGACGAACTCCCCAACCTGCGCACCCAGAACGCCTTCGTGGACGCCTCGGCCTGCAAGACGGCCACCGCGGCCAAGTCGAAGTTCGTCCCGTGGACCTGGTCGCAGACCAGCTTCGGCGGCACCGGTGTGTACGCCATACCGCAGGACACCGGCCCGATGGCCCTCTTCGTGCGCCGCGACCTCTTCGAGAAGTACGACGTCGCCATCCCCACGACCTGGGACGAGTACGCGTCCGCGGCCGAGAAGCTGCACAAGGCGGACCCCGGCCTCACCATCACGTTCTTCGATCCGAACAACGCCGAGTGGTTCAACGGGCTCCTCTGGCAGAACGACGCGAAGATGTACGGCTACTCCGACGACAAGTGGCAGGTCACCGTCGAGTCGGACCGGAGCAGACAGGTCGCGGCGTACTGGCAGAAGCTGATCTCCGGCAAGCTCGTGCGGACCGACCTCGCCAACGGTTCGACACAGATGTACGCCGCGTACCAGAAGGACCGGATCGCCAGCTACGTCGGTGCCGCCTGGGGCTACAGCATGTTCCGCGACAACCTGCCCAAGCAGGCCGGCAAGTGGTCGGTCGTCCCGATGCCGGCCTGGGGCACGAACGGCGCGTCCGGTGACTGGGGCGGATCGACCGTCGCGTTCATGAAAGGCAGCAAGCACCTGTACGAATCGGTGGAGTTCAACACCTGGCTGAACACCGATCCGCAGGCGCTCGCGATGGAGAACGAGCTGGGCGGCCTCTACCCGGCCGCCACCGCCGGGCTCCAACTGCCCGCGCTGAAGAAGGGCGTTCCGTACTACGACAACGAGAAGATCTTCGACGTCTTCGCCGACTCGTCCAAGAAGATCGACACCAGCTTCACCTGGGGTCCCACCCAGAAGACGGTGAACCTGGCGTTGCAGGACGCGATGGCCAAGGCGGCGGCCGGCAACGGCACGCTCACCGACGCGCTCGCGGCCGCCCAGAACGCCGCGCTGAAATCGATGAAGGACCAGGCGATCCCGGTCACGGCGGGCAAGTGACCGAAGCATGACCGACACCACAGCCCGCGCGACACCCGTGGTGGCGCCGACCCGGGTCCGCCGCCGTCTCCGCGGCGGAGGACCCCGGGCGGGCACCGTCGCCGCGTTCGTGACCCCCTTCTTCCTGCCGTTCCTGCTGTTCTACCTGCTGCCCGTCGGCTACGCGCTCTGGCAGAGCGTCCGGGTGGTGCGCCGCACCGGCGGGCAGTACGGGACCTCGTACACGGCCTTCGGTGGTTTCGAGCAGTACGCACAGGTGCTGCGGAACACCGAGTTCTGGTCCAGCATCGGCCGCATCGGGCTGTTCGGCGTCGTCCAGGTGCCGGTCATGCTGTTCGTCGCTCTGATCATCGCGCTGCTGCTGGACACTCCGCTGCTGAAGCTCAAGGCGTTCTTCCGCATCACCGCGTTCATGCCGTATGCCGTGCCCGGAGTCATCGCCGCGATCATGTGGTCGTACCTGTACTCGCCGCAACTCAGCCCCGTCGTCGATCTGCTGAACGGCATCGGCCTCCAGCCCGACTTCCTCGGCCCCGAAGCCGTACTGTGGTCGACCGCCAACGTCTCCACCTGGCTGTGGACCGGCTACAACATGCTGATCATGTTCTCGGCGCTACAGTCGATCCCGCAGGAACTCTACGAGGCCGCGAAGATCGACGGCGCGAGCAACTGGACGATCGCGTGGCGGGTCAAGGTCCCGATCATCGCTCCGTCGATCGTCCTGACCTCGGTGTTCTCGATCATCGGCACGCTCCAGCTGTACGCCGAGCCGGCCGTGCTGCGCCAGATCTCCTCGAACATCTCCAGCACGTTCACTCCGAACATGCTCGCGTACACGGTGGCTTCCGGGAACAACTACCAGCAGGCCGCGGCGATTTCCGTGGTCATCGCCGTCATCACCTTCGTGTTGAGCTTCGGGTTCATGCGACTGACCGCGAAGAGGGCCGGACTGTGAGCAACCCGTCCGTGATCCGTGAGAGCCGCGTCAGCCGTACGGCCGCCATGGCCCTGATGCTCCTTCTGGCCGTCTACTTCCTGCTGCCGATCTACTTCCTCGTCGTCGCGGCGACGAAGCCGCAGGGCGACCTGGCCTCCACCAACGGGCTGGTGTTCTCGCACCTCGACCTGTTCGAGAATCTCCGCGTCCTGTTCACCCGCAGCGACGGCGTCTTCGGCCGCTGGGCTCTCAACACCGTCGTCTACGCGGTGCTGGGCGCGGCCGTGGGCACCCTGATCTCCGCTCTGTGCGGCTACGCCCTGGCCGTGTTCCGGTTCCGCGGCCGGGAGTTGCTGTTCTCCGTCATCCTCGGCGGCGTCCTGGTACCCACCACCGCGCTCGCCCTGCCACTGTTCCTGCTGTTCTCGGCGACCGGGCTCGTCAACACGTATCTCGCGGTCTTCCTGCCCAGCATCGTCAGCCCGTTCGGCGTCTACCTCGCGCGCGTCTTTGCGAACGCGGCCGTCCCGCAGGAGCTGATCGAGTCGGCGCGGCTGGACGGCGCGGGTGAGTTCCGCACGTTCTTCTCGGTGGCGTTCCGGTTGATGACGCCGGCCCTGGTGACCATTTTCCTGTTCCAGTTCGTGGCCATCTGGAACAACTTCTTCCTGCCGATGGTGATGTTGCAGAAGGAGTCGCTGTTCCCGATCACACTCGGCCTGTACGAGTGGAACGGCCAGACCGCCCGCGCCCCGCTGCTCCAGCAGTCCGTGATCACCGGCTCGCTGGTGTCGATCGTGCCCGTGATCATCGTGTTCGCACTTCTCCAGCGGTTCTGGCGCACCGGGCTCGCCGCCGGGTCCCTCAAGTGACGTCCGCCCCCACGCACAGAAGGTGTCAGTCGCCATGCCCAAAGCGGCCGTGTTCGTGCCCCACTTCCACTGGGACCGCGAGTGGTACGAGCCCTTCCAGGTGTTCCGGCACCGGCTCGTCACCGCCTTCGACACCGTGCTGGAGACGGCCGAGGCGGACCCGGAATTCCGGTTCACCGTCGACGGCCAGATGGCCGCGATCGAGGACTACCTGGAGATGCGCCCGGAGAACCGCGATCGTCTCGCGGCCCTGGTCGGCGAGGGCCGCCTCGCCATCGGGCCGTGGCTGATCCTGCTGGACGAGTTCCTCTGCTCCGGCGAGACCATCGTCCGGAATCTGCAACTGGGGTGGGCGGTCGCGGAGAGCCTGGGCGGGGCGATGCCCATCGGCTATCTGCCGGACATGTTCGGCCACATCGCGCAGATGCCGCAGATCCTGGCCCGTGCCGGCATCGAGCACGCGGCGCTGTGGCGCGGTGTGCCCGGGGCCGTCGAAGGTCACGCCTTTCGCTGGCGCGCGCCCGACGGCTCCGAAGTACGCACCGAGTTCCTCTTCGACGGCTATGACAACGGCCTCGACCTCCTGCTGGTACCCGACCGGATCGGCCGCGCGCTCGGCGAGTACGCGGAGACGACGGCCCAGCGGTGGGGCGACGACCCGGTGCTGGCGATGGCCGGCACCGACCACACCGCGCCCGACCCGCGGCTCGCGGCCTGGCTGCGGCGCGCGGCCGGCCGGGAGCGCGCCATCACCATCGCCACGCTCGACGAGTACGTCCGCGAGCACGTGCGCGACGAGGCGGCCACCGTCGTCACCGGTGAGCTGCGCAGTCATGTGCGCGGCAACATCCTCCCGGGTGTTCTGTCCGTCCGACTCGGGCTCAAGCAGCGGATGGCCGTGGCCGAGCGCACCATCGACCACGCCGAGCGGGTGAACGCGCTGTGGTCCCGGCGGGACGACTCGCCGTTCCTCTCGCTCGCCTGGCACAAGATCGTCGAGTCGACGGCACACGACTCGGTGGTCGGCTCCGGCACCGACGAGACCTGCGCCCAGGTCGAAGCACGGCTCGCCGAAGCCGCGCAGATCGCGCGCGCCGTCCGGGACACGGCTCTCGCCGAGCCCGCCGCCCTGGTGCCGAGCGACGGCCATCTGGTGGCCAATCCGCTGCCGTTCCCCCGCGAGGCGTTGGTCGAGGTGGAGGTCACGGCCCCGCCCGAGGGAACCACACTGGTCGCCACCACCGCGGACGGCACCGAACATCCCGTGCAACTCGTCTCCGAGGCCCCGACCGTGCTCAGCGACGAGCGCTTGGACGCCACGCAGCTCGAACGCGTGCTGCGGCGGATCCATCGCCGCGAACTCTTCGGCCGGCTGATCGACCACTACGAACTCACCCCGGGTTCGCTCGTCTTCCACCTGGCCGAGGTGCCGACCAGCGGACCGTTCGATCTGCTCGTCCTGCGCCGCGATGTCGCCGCCGCGGCCGCCGCGCATCCGGGTGAGTGGCGAGTGCTGACGCTGGCGGAGGCCCGCGCCACCGCGCTGGTGCCCGTGCACGTGCCCGCCTCCGGGCTGGCGAGCTTCCGGGTCGCGCCGAGCGACCGGCCTGCCGTCCCCGCGACGACACCCGCTGCGGCGACGGCGGCCCGGGCGCTGTCGAACGGGCTGGTCGAGGTCGTGGTCGCCGATGACGGCACCTTGAAGGTGACCGGAGCCGACGGCACCGTGCTGGAGGGGGTCGGCCGGCTCGTCGACGGCGGTGACCGCGGCGACAGCTACAACTACGCTCCTCCGGCCCGGGATGTGCTCGTGTCGGAGCCGGCGGAGACCCGCGTCGAGGTCCTCGAAACCGGCCCGCTGCGTTCGAGACTGTGTGTCACCCGCGTCTACGAGTGGCCCACGGCGCTCTCCTCGGACCGCGATCTGCGCAGCGACCGGACCGTGTCGACGCCGGTCGAGACGCTCGTGGAAGTACGCGCGGGTGAGCCGTTCGTCCGCGTCTCCACGTCGTTCCTGAACCAGTCCGCCGACCATCGGCTGCGCTTCCACGTGCCGTTGCCCGAGCCCGTGGAGAAGTCGGCCTCGGCCGGGCAGTTCGCCGTCACCGAACGGGGGCTCAGTGCCGAAGGCGGCTGGGGCGAGTACCCGATCCCCACCTTCCCCGCGAGTTCCTTCGTGTCGGCCGGCGCCGCCACCGTCCTGCTCGCCCACTCCGGTGAGTACGAACTCGTCGACGACGGCTGCGAACTCGCCATCACCCTGCTGCGTGCCATCGGCTCGATCAGCGTCAACATCCATCCCTTCCGTGACGAGCCCGCGGCGAGCGAGATCCCCGCGCCGGGTGCGCAGGACCTGGGCATGCGCGTCGAGAACCGTTTCGCGGTCCTGCCCTCGGCGACCGGCTGGGAGGGAGCGGACGCGGTCGCTCGTGCCGAGGAGTTCCGCAACGACGTACTGGTCACCCGCGGGACCGCCCCCGCCGGGGGTCACCTGCCCCCGGACGCGACCGGCATACAGGTCGACGGCACGAACGTCCTCGTGTCGACCGTTCGCCGGGTCACCGACGCCGATCGTGGAGCCGGTACCGAGATCCGGCTGACGGCGATGAGCGACAGGGGGGCGCACGTCCGCGTGACCGGCGCGTTCACCGAAGCCACCACGGTCGACCTGCTGGGCAGGCCCCTGTCCGAGGCAGCGGCGCGGGACGGGCTCCGACTGGACCTCGCTCCGTGGGAGATCCGCACCGTCAGGGTGCGCTGACCGGTCGCCGCAGGCGCTCGACGTGCCCGCTCGCACACTCGCACCCGAGAGAGAGTCGTGAACCCTTGTCCTCCAGACTTTCCGCCCATGTCTCGGACCTCGCACCAGGACGTGGGGCATTGCGTCCCGCGCGGTCGTGGCTGCACTCCGACGCTCCCTCCCAGTCACTGAACGGGCCATGGCGGTTCCGTCTGTCGCCCACGGCGTCGGAGGCGGAGGACTTCGCGGCGGAGGGCTTCGACGACGGCAGCTGGGACAGCATTCCGGTTCCCTCCCACTGGGTGCTCCAGGGCGACGGCGCCTACGGCCGGCCCCTCTACACGAACATCCGGTATCCCTTCCCCCTCGACCCGCCCCACGTGCCGGACGAGAACCCCACCGGTGACTACCGGCGACACTTCGAGCTACCCGCCGACTGGTCGGACGCCGAGCGCATCGTGCTGCGGTTCGACGGAGTGGAGTCGCTCTTCCGGGTGTGGGTGAACGGCGTGGAGACCGGCAGCGCCAGTGGCAGCCGGCTCGCCCACGAGTTCGACGTCACCTCGTCGGTGCGCCCCGGCGACAACGTCGTCGCCGTGCGCGTGCACCAGTGGTCGGCGGCGAGTTACGTCGAGGACCAGGACCAGTGGTGGCTGCCGGGGATCTTCCGGGACGTCACCGTGATCGCCCGGCCGGCCGGAGGCATCGAGGACGTCTGGTTGCGCACCGGATTCGACGACGGGCGCGGACGCGTCGACCCCGAGATCACGGCCGAGGCGGCGGCGTTCCCGGTCACCCTGCGCATCCCCGAACTCGGCATCGAGCAGGTCTGGGCCACGCCCGCCGACGTGGCTCCCCTCGACGTCGGCGGTGTGGAGCCCTGGTCGGCCGAACAGCCCCGCCTCTATGACGCCAGCGTGTCGACGGCCGCCGAGAACATCACCCTGCGGGTGGGGTTCCGCACGGTCGTCATCAGCGGCGACCGGTTCCTGGTCAACGGCCGTCGCGTCGTGTTCCACGGGATGAACCGCCATGAGGCACATCCCGAGCGCGGGCGCGTCTTCGACGAGGAGCACGCCCGCGAAGACCTGGCCCGCATGAAGCGGTTCAACGTGAACGCCATCCGCACCAGCCACTACCCGCCGCATCCACGGCTGCTCGACCTCGCCGACGAACTGGGATTCTGGGTCGTCCTCGAGTGCGATCTGGAGACGCACGGCTTCGAAACGGCCGACTGGGCCGGCAATCCCTGTGACGACCCGGCCTGGCGCGGGGCACTCCTCGACCGCGTCCAGCGCACCGTCGAACGGGACAAGAACCATCCCAGCATCGTGATCTGGTCCCTCGGCAACGAAGCGGGAACGGGAAGCAACCTCGCCGCGATGTCGGCGTGGGTCCACGCCCGCGACACCGAACGCCCCGTGCACTACGAAGGTGACCACACCGGCGAGTACACCGACATCTACTCGCGCATGTACGCATCGGTGCCGGAGGTCGAGCAGATCGGCGCCGACGGGGCCCGCTCGGCGCTGCCGCACTGCACTCCGGCACAGAGTGCCCGCCAGCGGGCCAAGCCGTTTCTGCTGTGCGAGTACGCGCACGCGATGGGCAACGGGCCGGGAGGGCTCGACCAGTACGAGGCTCTGGTGCACGTGTACCCGCGTCTGCACGGCGGTTTCGTCTGGGAGTGGCGCGACCACGGCATCCTGGCCGGCGCCCCGGACGGGACGCCGTACTACGCCTACGGCGGCGACTTCGGAGAGGTGGTGCACGACGGCAACTTCGTGATGGACGGGATGCTGCTGAGCGACGACGTGCCGACGCCCGGCCTCCACGAGTTCAAGGCGGTCGTACAGCCGATCCGCTTCGACTTCGGCGGCGGTGACGGTGACTTCGGCGGCGACGGCGTCACGATCACGAATGTGCGGCACTCGGCCGACACCTCCGATCTGCGCTTCCGTTGGCGGGTCGAACACGACGGGATGCCCGTGGACCACGGTGACCTGGAGGTCCCCGTCGTCGGACCGGGCGACTCGGAGCGGGTGCCGCTGCCACGGATCCCGGTGTCGCCGGACGCCGAGACATGGCTCACGATCGACGCGGTGCTGGCGGCCGGAACGGCCTGGGCGCCGGAGGGACATGTGATCGCAACGGCCCAACTGGACGCGTCGACACCTCGTACGACTCCGGCTGCCCGGCCCCGGACCGACTGGCGGCCGGGAGACGGAACCCTGACGCTGGGAATCGCCGAGTTCATCGACGGATCCCTCGTACGACTCGCCGGCCGCGCCGTGACGGGCCCACGGCTGGAACTGTTCCGGGCACCGACCGACAACGACGAAAGCGCGTCCGACCAGGTCGAGGACAGCGACGCGAGCGTCGCGGGAGTGTCCAACGCCGACCTGTGGCGCCGTGACGGTCTCGACCGGCTGACCACGCGACGCGTGTGCGTGGAGCGGGCCGCGCGGTCCCTGCGCACGGTCGACAGAGTCGCCGCGGCGGGCTCCGCCTCGTCGGTGATGGTGGAGTCCGTCTGGTCCCTCAAGGACGATGAGCTGGAACTGCTCGTGGAGATCGAGCCGTCGAGCGGCTGGCGGACGGTGTGGCCGCGGATCGGGATAGGTTTCGGTCTTCCCGACGGCGCGGCTCCCGTCGACGGCGCCGAGTGGTTCGGTCTCGGTCCCTTCGAGTCCTACCCCGACAGTCTGCGTGCGGCGCGCACGGGTCGCTTCACCGCCGGCGTCCGCGACCTCTCGGTCGACTACGCGCGCCCCCAGGAGACCGGGCACCGCTCGCGACTGCGCTGGTTGACGTTGCTGAGCGGCGGCACCGAGGTGCTGCGCGTCGTGGCGGTCCCGGACACGTTCGGACGTCGTCCCGGCTTCACGCTCAGCCGCCACACCCCCCAGCAGACAGCCCGTGCCGGGCACCCGTTCGAGCTTCCCGAGTCGAGGACGAGTCACCTGATCATCGATGCCGCCCAGCACGGACTCGGCTCGCGGGCCTGTGGACCGGATGTGCGGCCCGAGTTCGCGCTTCGCCCTGAAGCCCGCACGATCAGACTGCGCATCGCGGCGAGCCGCTGACTCGGCCTTGGTGGTGCCGGGCCCACCACCCGCCTGGTGCTCGGCGGCCCCGGTACTGACGGCGTCGATGCCAGAGCACCGCGCAGGCCATCGGCTTGGAACCTTGTCGCCCGCTACGTGAGACAGCTCCGCCAGGACCTGGCAGGCACTTGACTGCCACCTCCCCGTGTCGCACATTTGAGTCCGCATAGCGGAAATCATTTCTCGCATTATGGCAAGAAAGCGCCAAGGAAACGGTAAGGACGGTGGGTCCATGATCCACTTCCGCGTAGTCGGACCCAGTCGGCGGAGCCCGTCGCACACGGGCACTGAGCGCCCGAGCGCCTCAGCCGCGTCGTCGGGCAACCCCAGGCGCTCATGAGGTTCGACCCTTCCCAGGACCCCCCATGAAATCTCCTTCCCATGGTGTCTCGGCGCCTGGTCCGGAGGGCCGCGCGGTCCGTCCGTCGCGGGGACTTCGACGCCTGCGGGGAAGTCGCTACCGGCTCGGCCCCACAGGTGCCGACAGCCCCCCTCTCCACGGCGCCCGAGCACAGGTGGCACTTCCTCTCCTGCTCATCGCGGCGATCACTCTGGCGGCGTCCTTCGCCCCCCTCGCCATTCACCTCTCACCACTCCTCGTGGCCGCCCCCACCTTCACCGCGGCAGTCGCGCGAACCCGGTACACGGCCGCCATAGCCCTGGCCGCCAGTGCGGCGGTGGTTCTCGCCGACCGGCACGACGGGCTGATGCGTTCGCCACTGCTGCCCATCCACATCGGCGCCCTGCTGGCCGTCTCCGCGTCGGTGATCATCGCTCGCGCTCTGCACGATCGTGATCTGAGAGAACTCACGCAGGTGCGGGCCGTGTCCGAGGCGGCCCAGCGGGTTCTGCTGCGGCCCCTCCCCCGCAGACTGGGCTCTCTGCGCATCGCGTCGGTGTACCGGGCGGCCACCGCGCACGCTCTGGTGGGCGGTGACGTGTACGCCGCCGCCCGCACCGGCCGCGCGACCCGCATCCTCATAGGCGACGTCCGCGGCAAGGGTCTCCCGGCCCTGGAGGACGCCTCCGCCCTGCTCGGTGCCTTCCGCGAGGCGGCTCATCAACACGAAACCCTCCCGGAGTTGGCGGCCGCTCTGGAGCGCAGCGTCCGCAGGCACCTGGAGGAGATGACCGAGTTGGCGCCTGACAGCGCCGAGCGCTTCATCACGGCTCTGCTGGTCGAACTACCCGACGCAGAAGAGACCGTCAGGGTCGTCAGCTGCGGACATCCCCCGCCCCTGGTGAACCGGCGCGGCCCAGTGACCACCCTGTGTGTGACTCGACCCGCTCCGCCACTTGGCCTGGCCGGAAGCACGGCCGAGGAATTTCCCCTCGCCACCTTCGCGTTCACTCCGGGCGACACCTTGTTGCTCTACACGGACGGGCTCGTCGAGGCCCGCGATGCCACCGGGAGCTTCTATCCCGTTCTCGAACGCGCCGCCGCCTGGGCGTGGCAGTGTCCGCGTGACCTCCTCCAGGACATCAGCCAGGACCTGAGGAGTTATGCGGGCCGGCACCTGGACGACGACCTCGCCATGGTGGCCGTACACTCCCCCGCCCGCTCCGGCCCCTCCCCGGCGGCCATCGCGGGACCAGCACCGGAGGCAACGGCATGACCGGCGACGACGACCGCCCGCATTGTGCCCCGTGCACATGGCCGACCACGAAGGGACATTGACAAGGATGGCCACTGTACGACGCCTGCTGTGGCAGCCGGGCTCGCTGCTCGTCGTCTATCTGTGCGCGGTCTGCGCGGTGCAACTGGGCGCGTCCGCGGGTGACCTGGTCCGCTGGTCCGATTACTCGGTGCCGGCGCCCCTGGTGGCCGCCGCGCTGCTTCCCCTTCGGCGTACCCTCGCGATCGGGGTGGCGACGCTGGTGGCCAGCGTGGCCGTCTACGGCTTCGCGATCCGTGGCGTCTCGGAAGGCGGCCGGACGGTCGTGATCGCCGCGGCTGTGCTGTCCTTCGCTCTGAGCCTCGTCATCTGCCAGGCACGCCAGCGTCCGCAACGCCGGGCCCCTGCCCTCGCGGAGGGGCCTGTGGAATCCGCCGACACCGCGTCCCGTGGCGCGTCTCCGACCTCGGTGACCGATCTGCCACTGAGTCCCCTGCCACAGCCCGCTGCGGTGGAACTCGCCGGTCGCCACACGGCCGCCGACGGCACGACAGGCGCCCAGGCCTACTGGCTCGACGCGATGCCGCTGCCGGGCGCCCGTGTGGCGCTCGTCGCCGGCTCCGTCACCAAGGACGGGACCGCCATGCCTGCCGTCGCCGCGGAACTGCGCGCCGCGGTACACACGCTGGCCGACATGGACCTGCAACCGGAGGAACTCCTCACCCACCTGGAGCATGTGCTCGCCCGCCTGTGGCCCGCCAACGACGCGAGCCGGCACCGCGCGGGCGCGTCCGAGATCACCGCGGCTTGCCTGTACGCGGTCTACGACCCCGTCTCCGGCCGCTGCGCCCTCGCCGGCGCCGGGTATCCCGCGCCGACCGTCGTCGGGCCCGACGGCGCGGTCACCACGGTCGAGCTTACGATCGGCCCGCCGCTCGGACAGCCGCGACCGCCCACGGAGGCCACAGAGGTCCAACTCCCCGAAGGCAGTGTGCTGCTGCTGCACGGACACACCCCTGGGACACACGACCCAGCGGCCGAGGCCGGCGGAACCGTGCTGCCCGTGTCGGACCTCGGATCTCCGCCCTGCCCGAACGCCCTCTGCCGGTCTGCCCTCGACAGACTGCTGTCGAGCGGGCGTTACGCCCACGCCGGCGTGCTCGCCGCCCGCACCCGCGTGCTCGGCAGCGGCAACGTCGCTTCCTGGGACCTCACAGGCGACCTTGCCGCCGTCTCCGAGGCCCGTAAGCACGTTGCGGGAAAGCTGGCCGCGTGGGGCCTTGAGGAGGTCGCCTACACCACGGAACTCATCGTCAGCGAACTCGTCACGAATGCCGTCCGCCATGCCGGCCCTCCCGTGCGGTTGCGCCTGATCCTCCACGGCACAGGGTTGATCTGCGAGGTCTCCGACAGCAGCAGCACCTCCCCGCATCCACGGCGGGCCCGCACCTTCGACGAAAGCGGACGCGGACTCCTCATCGTCGCCCAGCTCACCCAGCGCTGGGGCACGCGCCACCATGCCCACGGCAAGACCGTGTGGGCGGAAGAACGACTCGAAACGCACCCGCACGCGGAGCTCGGGAATGGAACCTCTACAGGAACTGCTCACTCTGATCCTCGAACACGTGGGGGACGGTGGCCGTAAGGCCACGGTTGCGGACGGTGTGACCGTTGCGGTCGTGGGCGAGACGACGCCCCCGGTCGTCGCCGCGAGGCCCGGTCCCACCCTGGCGATCGTGGCCCAGGGCACCATGCGCACGGTCAGCAGCGGGGAAGCGCACGAGTACGGCGCCGGCAAGTACGTGGTCGCCCCGCTGAACCTGCCCTCGACCAGCCAGGTCGTCCAGGCGGATCCTGACGAGCCCCTTGCCGTCTTCATCATGGACCTCAGGCCGCAGGCCATCGCCTCACTGCTGCTGGAGACGACCGACACCGCCACGACGCCGGTCTACCCGGAGCTTTTTGTCAGTGACGCGACGCCTAAGCTGCTCGACCCTGTTGTGCGACTGCTGCGCGTCGCCCGCTGCCCGGACGACTTGCGTGTCCTCGGTCCGTCCTATCAACGGGAGATCCTCTGGCGGCTGCTCACCGGGGACCAAGGCGCGCTCACGCGGATGATCGGCCAGGCCGACGGCGGGCTCACCCATATCGCCCGGGCGATCGGCTGGATCCGCGAGCACTACGACGAGCGGCTCAGCGTCGCCGATCTCGCCCGGTTGTGCGGCATGAGCACTTCCTCCTTCCACCGGCACTTCCGGGCAGCGATGTCCGTGACACCGCTCCAGTTTCAGAAGACCCTGCGTCTACAGACCGCCCGAACACTTCTGTGGAGCCGTTCGGGGAGCGTCGCGGATATCGCTCACCGCGTCGGCTACGAAAGCCCGTCGCAGTTCCATCGGGAATACCGGAAATTGTTCGGAACCTCTCCGGGGCGCGACTCACGCGACAACGGCGTTGCGTCGAACGAGCCGGAAGATGCCGATGAGCAGGCTCAAGGGTACCGACGACAAGTTGACAGTATCGTGCAAGCGGGTAGCAGGATCGATCTCACTGATCCGTGAGACTGCCTGATGGAATGGGGCGCAGGCCTCTTCCCCTCCCTCCCGACACCCGGAAATGTTCTTTGCGTGCCGGGAGGTTCCCCATCGATCCGAGGAATGGCAGTGACTCCGACCGTCAACGAACCCATGGCCGATGTACGAGACATGTATATGGCCCATGCCGCATTGCGCCGTGAATTTCGGCTGCTGCCGCAGCTGATCCGGGACGTCGTCCCCGGCGACACCGCGCGTGCCGCCGTCGTAGGCGCGCATGCGGATCTCGTGTGCCGCGTTCTGCACACGCATCATGAGGGTGAGGACGTACTGCTGTGGCCGAAGCTCCTGGAACGGGGCGGCGAAGAGGCCGCGTCCATCGTGCCCGTGATGGAGACGCAGCATCGGTCCATCGACCGGGCCCAGGCCGAGGCGACCGAACTTCTGCGCGAGTGGCGTTCCACCGGGCGGCGCGGCGAGGAACTCGCCGACGCCTTCGAACTTCTGCTGTCCGTGCTCCTGGCGCACATGGCGACGGAGGAGAGACTCGTACTGCCGCTCGCCGAGAGACATGTCACCGCCGCGGAGTGGAAAGAGCTGGGCGAGCACGGTATGGCCGCGATCCCGAAGAGAGAACTGCCGCTGACGTTCGGCATGGCCATGTACGAGGGTGACCCTGACGTCATCAAGGCGGTCCTCGCCCACGCGCCACTGCCGGTCCGCCTGCTCGTACCCGTCATCGGGCGCCGCCGCTACGCCGCCCACGCAAGGCACGTTCACGGCACGTCAAGGCCGGCACGACTCGGCACCCTCGTCTGAGCTGCCCTGGTCGACACCGGATGCGCGCGGCCGCCTGGTCGGCATCAAGTGGCTAGCAGCGGCTGCCACTTGATGCCGTTGTCGACCGGGGAGTGGATCGCGTCCAGCATCGCCGTTCGGACGTGCGGAGGACCCGGGGGGCCCGCGCTTGCGAAGCAGTTGGAACCCGACGCGGCCGGTGTTCAGGGCGTGTGCAGTCCGCTGCTGGTTCGCCGAAGTCGACGCGGCCCTTGTCGTTGGTCCAGACGGGTTGGTTCACCCGCTGGAAGCTCCATGTGCCGTTGCTGCACTGGGAAAGGAGGATCTGGCAGTCGGTGAACTGGACCTTCCACGACGCCTCGAAGCCCTCGTAGATCACCGTGCAGCGGTGGGTCGCTCCCTCGCCCTTGTCGATGACGGCCTTCTCGCACGTACCGGGCCGAACCTTGCCGATGACTCCCGCCATGGTCATCGTGTCCACCATCAGCCGGCGCCGCACCTGGTCCATCAGGGAGGGATGCGCCTCCTGGGGAGGCAGGGCCGCCTCGGCCTCCCTGCTGCTGATCCCAAGCGACTGTGACTGCGACTGCGGGTGGAGCGGCCATCACGACCGACCGCACAGCACGCCACATGGCGGTTGCATACCCCGTTCCTCCTGGGGAGTGCCCGAAGGGGGCGCACGGGATCGGCATTGTCATCAGTCAGTGTCGACAGTGCCCTCCGCCTCGGAGCACGCCCGTTCGTGTCGGCCCGTATCTCGAGTTCCTCCGCACGCCCCACCTGAAGGACATGCGGCACCGCGTCCATCTCGACCTGGCACCCCGGCCCCTTGACCGTCAAGCGGCGATGGCGGCGGTGGCCCGGCTCGAGGCCCTCGGCGCGACGTCCGCCGACGCAGGCCGGGGGCGACCTCCCGCGGACAGTTCTGGCCGACCCGGAGGGCAACGAGTCCTGCGTCCTCGGCCCGGCCTGACGCGGAGCCTCCCGCCTGCTCCGCCACCCCCGCGCCACCGAACCCGTCAATGACGGCGTTCCCAGCGAAGTCGTCCGCCGCCGCCTCGCCCTCGCCCTCGCCCTCGCGTCCGCCGATACCGCCCCGCTGGGCGACAGAGTCGCCGAGGGCCGCCCGCCCATGGCGTAACGTCTACCGACTGGGCGGGGGAGAGTGTGTGTCCGGCAACCTGCTCTGAGGCCGCCTCCGCCTGGAGCCGAATCCGATTGCCCCTTTGTGGGCGGCCGCCCATCCTGCTGGGATGCGCTTCTCCGTCAACATCCCGAACTTCGGCGACTTCGCCGACCCCCGTAACGTCGCGACCGTGGCGACCGCCGCCGAACAAGCCGGCTGGGACGGGCTCTTCGTCTGGGACCACGTCCTGCACCGCCGGCACCAGGGGCGTCCCTTCGGAGACCCCTGGATGCTGCTGACCGCGGCCGCGCTGGCGACCTCCCGGATACGACTGGGCACCCTTTTGACGCCGGTCCCCCGTTACCGTCCGCAGCAACTGGCCCGGCAGGTGGCCACCTTGGACCACCTCAGCGGCGGCCGGGTGATCTTCGCCGCCGGGCTGGGCGGTCCGATCGAGGACGAATACCACAGCTTCGGCGACGCCGCCGAACCCCGCCTCCTCGCCGAGCGGCTGGACGAGGGACTGGAGCTGTTGAGCCGCTTCTGGTCCGGCGAGGCGGTGAACCACCACGGTCGGCACTACGAGGTCCGGGACGTGACGCTGCTGCCCGCCAGCGTGCAGCGGCCCCGTCCGCCGGTGTGGATCGGCGGGTTCTGGCCGCGGGGGGGGGGGAGGGGGGGGGGGGGGGGGGGGGGGGGGGGGGGGGGGGGGGGGGGGGGGGGGAGGGAGGGGGGGGGGGTACACTAGGCTGGAAGGAGGGG
>NZ_JBVHWM010000028.1:856-103333 GCF_055564375.1 Streptomyces sp. NPDC029138 | reverse complement strand
CCCCCCCCCCCCCCCCCCCCCCCCCCCCCCCCCCCCCCCCCCCCCCCCCCCCCCCCCCCCCCCCCCCCCCCCCCCCCCCCCCCCCCCCCCCGCCGTCAGAGGGTCACCGTTCACCCGATGGCGAGAGGGGTCAGCAGATCCGGCTCTGTCGGCTTCTCCCAGGGCGCAGGTCCGCAGCAGCCGCGCGGGGCCGCCGCGCCTGTCAGCCTTCCTTGACCGGGAGGTCAGGCGGCCGACCTCGGGTCGATCTTCCAGCGCATGTTGGTGGGCGCGTTGGTTCCGGTGAAGTGCTTGAGGGTCACGTACACATCAGGGTGGGGGTAGTTCTGCGACTGCGAAGTGATTGCCCACTGCCGGAAGTTCGCTCCGGCCGGGGTGATGGTGTAGGTCTCGGAGGTGCCGTCCTCGCGGACGATCCAGTCCTGTGCCGGACCGCCGTTGCAGTTGGTCACGGTCAGCGGGCCGTTGTCCTTCGCGTTGTCCGGCACCGTCAGACAGGCCGGGGTCGGGTTCTTGATCGGTTCGGTCTCGATGACGTAGTGGTCGCCGTACTTCTGCTTGAGTCGCCAGACCGACCCCGAGCCCTCATTGGCCAGCGGCCAGGGGTACCACACCTGGACGTACTGCGGCCGGTTCTCATTCTGAGTGTCGGTCTGCAGGTAGAAGCCGGTCGAGGCGTTGCTGATGACCACCGCCTGGTTGCTCGGGGGGTAGCCGGGGCCGTTGGCTGCGGCCGGGACGGCCGCAGCCACGCTTGCGGAGAGTGCCAAACCAAGCAGGAGAGCGATCTTGCGCATGGACGGTCCCTTTCGTCGAGCGGCATCTGCCAGTGGTATCTGTCGTCGACGTCCCTGCCCATACGGTCGACTGCCAAAAGAGCCCGCCCTGGAATGACTCCGAATGAGGGAGGGGTGTTCGGATTGGCGTACGGCTCGACGGCTCGCCGGTTCTGCATCCACGGTAACCGATCTTGCAATTAATCTCTCCGAGATCATTTCTTGGAGGGGGCGTCATTCGCCAGCGGTGACCGACGATCTCTCCGCAACGATCACGCTCCTGACCGCCACGAGTACGTCATCACAAGCCCACACCAGCACCATGACCTGCGAAATCACGATGAAAACTTTCTCAGTGCCCGGATCGCATGGCCGGCCACAGCGCTCCCGGTCCCCTCCAGCAGTTCCTGCACTCAGCAGGCGAACGCTCGAAAACCCGGCTCGTCTGCCGAGCGCAGCACTCCCTTCACAGAAGCTCACTGGCGGACCTACCCAGTGCTGCTTACCCGAGAGCCGAATAGCGCACGATCCGAGTACTGCCTCTCCACCAGTTGGACGGTGGGGTGGAGGCGGCGGAGTACCGGGTGTGGGTCCGCGCGCCCGACCATGTGCGGCCGGTCGAGGGTGTCGACTACGACCAGGTCGCCACCGAGCGGTTGGAGCCGTCAGCGAAGTCGGCGGTCCGCGAGGTGCTCGGGAAGCGCCGGCCTTCGGGTGGATGCTGGCGAAGGTGCGTGAGGGGCGGGGCCCGGCCCGGGGCGTGCTGCACGCGCCGGACCGCGAAGAGGCGCCGCAGGGCGCACCGCTGCTCGACGTGGAGCACGCGTTGAACGTCGCGGAGAACCCGGGGACGCGGCTGTGCACGCTGTGCGGGTGCGCTCAGGAGTTGACGCCGATGCTGAGCGGGTTCGACCACATCACCGACTCCTGACCTGCCGTGGTCGGGTCTGTGGTCGGGGCGACCGGTGCCGTGGTCGGGCCCATGGTCGGGCCTGTGGTCATGGTGTGTCGCCGGAGTAGTAGAAGCGGCAGCTCACACCCGGGCCGGGCGTGCGGGGTTCGCCGGGGCGCGGGTCGTACAGGGCGCGGCCGCCGGGCCACCGCGACAGCTCGGCGGACAGGGCGACACCGTCGTCGACTTCCTCGGTCCGCCACCCGTGGATGGGCAGCAGCGGGCCGTCCAGCGGCCCGCCGACCAGTTCGGCGTAGGTCCGGTGTGGGAGCGGGCCGGGGTTGGGGTCGTCGTGTTCCGCGCCGTAGACCCGGCCGTTCAGCAGCTGCTCATCTCCGTTCCTCTGATCAGCGTTGCAGCCGCCACCGACAACGCGGGCTTGCCCAGCACCGCCTTGGGCTTGCCCGCGTGGTCGGTGGCCGCGGCTTGCCAGGGTCAGGTGCGGAAGCGGGAGAGCCAGCCGCCGGCCTTCTGCGCGGCGGCCTGTTCCTCTGCCTCCTGGCGCAGGCGCGGCGCTCCTGCGCCAGGCGCTCGCGTTCGTCGGCTTCGGCCTGCGCTTGTGCTGCGACGGCCCGGTCCTGGCAGTCCTGGCACAGGTGCGGGTCTGCCCGCAGTCCTTGCACACCGGCCGCCGCGCCTCCCGCTCCGCACGGCGCCGTTCCTCTTCCCTGGCGGCCTGGCGGCGGGCGAGGTGGGCGTCCCGGAGGGCATTGCCGATCGCGTCCAGCAGCGGCTCGCAGTGGTCGCGGCCGAAGCGCCAGAACGCGGGCCCGGCCGGGCCGTGCTCGCGCAGCTCGCACGAGTTCGGCCTCGTAGGCGCGGCAGTCCCGGGCGTCGAAGACGGTGGTGCACGGATCAGCAGGGGCTCGCCGGCGATGCCGTGCTTGATCACGTAGGAGATCAACATCGGCATGCGTGCGCTATCGACCCGTTTGATCTCCAGGGCGATGCCGCTGGCATCGCGTTGCCGATGATCTCAGCGGTGGGTGAGCATGCCTTCACGCAGGCGCCCCAGGACCCGTGGCCTGGGTGAGTTCCTCCACGAACCTCATGTGGATGATCTGCCGGTCGCGATCGTCGAGTTCGGCCAGCAGCGAGGCCAGGGTGTAGTAGTCCTCCACGAGTTCCACCGCCTGGTCGTCGGCACCGATGAAGTCCTGCAGGGCGCTCTCGCCGTCTTCGGCGCTGAACCGGGAGGTGGTCTTCCGCCGCACCACCGAAGTGGACCGGGCACGGCTGCTGGTCGCCGAGCAAACAGCCCGCTCCCAGTTGCAGCACCTGTACGACCTGACCGCCGCTCTGGCCGCGGCGATAACCCTTGCCCAGGTTTCCCGCGTCGTCAGCGACGTGGCGCCGGCCGCCCTGGGAGCCACCTCGGGCGGAGCTCTATCTGCACTCGGCACGACTGGTACCGCCCCTGCAGCCGGAAGACAACGGCCTTCCGACCGACGCGGGCACGGCTGGACCGACCTGGACCGGCCGTCCAGCGCGGACGCCTCGCTGCCCCGTGAGACCAAGGATGGTGTCCCCCTCGCGTTGTCGCTGGAGGCGGACGGCGACCAGCTGGGCATGCTGATCGTCTACGGTTCGGACACTTCCCCCGCTTCGGCGCATGTGACGGCAGTGGCCTAGCAGATCGCCCAGGCCCTGCGCCGGGCGGGCCTGCACAAGCACGAGCACCGGGTCGCCGAGCGCCTGCAGCTGAGCCTGCTGCCCCGGCTGCCCCTGCTTCCCGGCCTGGAGACGGCCACCTGCTACGCCCCGGGCAGCGATCTGCTCTCGGTCGGCGGCGACTGGTACGACGTCTACGACGTGGCCGCCGATCACATCGGCCTGAGCATCGGCGACGTCGTCGGCCACGGACTGCCCGAAGCGACCGTCATGGCCCAGGTCACCGCCGCCCTGCGCAACATCGCGCCGCGCTGCGGCACCGACCCCGCCGCCGTCCTCGCCTTCCTCGGCCGCTATCACCCGGAGCGGATGGCCACCACCTGCTACCTGGTCTTCGACCGCCGCAGCCGAACCCTGACCTACGCGACCGCCGGCCACCCGCCGCCGCTGCTCATCCACGCCGACGGCGCCAGCACCTACCGCAACCACGCCATCTCCCCGCCCCTCGGCCCCGTCCGGGGCATCCGCTACCGGCAGGCAGACACCATCGTGACCGGGAGCGACACGCTGCTGCTTTACGCCGACGGCCTGATCGAGCGCCGTCGCGAGGACCTGGCCATCGGGATGCGGCGACTGACCGAGCCCGCCCGCACCACCAGCGGCCTGGACATCGCCGAGCTGTGCGACCGGTTCCTGCACCACCAGCCCGAGGCGGCCTTCCCTGACGACCGGGCCCTGCTCGCCGTCCGCTTTCCCCCACCGTCCTGACATGCCCGGCGCTCAGCGACAGCAGGGCGCAGGGCTGCCGGGGACCGCGTGCCCTGTACGAAGACCCACGGGAATCGACAAGGCGTAGGGCAGGAGCCTTTCCCAGGTCCCTCGAACGCTCGGTTGACGGCAGATGCTCGCTGAGGCGAGTCACTGCGGGCGGCGCTTCCGTGCGGCCGTTGGCAGGCTCGTGCACCTACAGGGTTCGGCAGCGGGCCATAGGGGGAGTCTGTGTCCTGTGGCCCGTCAACTTGCGTGGAACTCCTGCGACATGAGTGGCCGCTGTCCGAGAGCCGGGGAACTTCACGGACGGAGTTGAGGCATCGTGGAACGACGCATGTCGGTCGCGACGCACTGGGGCAGTTTCGTCGCGGTGGTCGATTCCGGTCGGCTGGTGCGCATCGAGCCGAGGGGCGACGACCACGCGCCGTCGCCCATCGGACCCGGAATGGTGACGGCCGCCGACGACAGCGCCCGCATATTGCGTCCCGCGGTGCGCAAGGGTTGGCTGAACGGCCTGCCGCGCGCCCACGACACGGCCAGGGGCACGGACGCCTTCGTGGAGGTGAGCTGGGACGACGCGATCACCCTGGTGAGCGAGGAACTGCGCCGAGTGCGTTCACAGCACGGAGACAGCGCCGTGTTCGGCGGCTCCTACGGCTGGGCGAGTGCGGGCGCGTTCCACAACGCGCAGCAGCAACTCCACCGGTTCCTGGCGTTGGGCGGGGGATACACCGACTCCCGCAACACGTACAGCACCGCGGCTTTGGAGGTCATCCTCCCCCATGTGATCGGCGGAGCTCCGTGGAGCTACCAGTCCCGGATGCCGATGTGGGACGAGATCGGCGAGAACTGTGAGCTGGTGGTGGCGTTCGGAGGGCTGGCCCTGAAGAACAGCCAGATCAACCCCGGCGGACTGGCCAGACACCAGACGCAGGACCTGCAGCGCCGGTGCCGTGCGTCCGGGGTGCGGTTCGTGAACATCAGCCCTATCCGCAGCGACACCGCCGGCTTCCTCGACGCCGAGTGGCTGCCCGTCATCCCCAACACCGACACCGCCGCGATGCTCGGCATTGCACACACCATGCTGGTCAACGGCTGGCACGACGAGGACTTCCTTCGCCGTTGCTGCGTCGGGTTCGACCGCTTCGCCTCCTACTTGACCGGCGCATTCGACGGCGTCGCCAAGGATGCCGCCTGGGCAGCGAGGATCACCGGCATGAGTCGGGACACGATCACCGAACTGGCTCGCCGCCTGTCCACGCAACGTTCGCTCATCATGGTCAACTACGCGATTCAACGGGCGGACCACGGCGAGCAGCCGATCTGGATGTCGGTCGTGCTGGCCGCCATGGCGGGCTCGATGGGACGGCCCGGCTGCGGCTGGGGCGCGGGCTACGCGACGATGGACGCGACCGGCGTCGCCCCCGGCCGGCCCTCCGTGGCGTCGATTCCCCGGGTTCCCAACCCTGTCGCGGATTTCATCCCTGTCGCACGGATCGCCGACACCCTGCTGCATCCGGGCAGGACCATCGACTACGACGGCCGGCGCCTGACCTTGCCCGAGCTCCGCCTGATCTACTGGTGCGGAGGGAACCCGTTCCACCACCACCAGGATCTCCACCGCTTGACCCGCGCCTGGCAGACCCCTGACACGGTGGTGGTTCACGAAGCCTGGTGGAACACCACGGCCAAGTTCGCCGACATCGTCCTTCCCGTCGCCACCAGCCTGGAGCGCGACGACTTCGCCGCCGGATTCTCCGACCCCCACCTCGTCGCGATGCCGAAAGTCCGTGAGCCGGAAGGCGAGTCACGCACCGACCACCACATCTTCACCACCCTGGCCTCCCGGCTCGGATACGAGTGCGAGTTCACCCAGTCACACTCCGAGATCGAATGGGTCCGGCACCTCTACGAGCAGACGAGGGCCGACCTCGGCAACGACGGGGCCTTGCCGAGCTTCGAGGACTTCTGGCGAAACTCCACGGCTGAACTGCCGGCGCTCAGCGGACCGTTCCCCGGCGACTTCGAGGCACTCCGCGCGGATCCGCAGCGCTTTCCCCTTGCGACCCCGTCGGGCCGGATCGAGATCTTCTCCGAGGAGATCGACTCGTTCGGTTACGACGACTGCACCGGGCATCCGGCGTGGTTCGAACCAGTGGAGTGGCTCCGTGCCGGTCTGGCGGACCGGTTCCCGCTGCACCTGATCTCGAATCAGCCCGCCTCACGCCTGCACAGCCAGTACGACAACGGCGGCCACAGCCTCAAGTCGAAGATCCGTGGCCGTGAGCCCGTGACGATCAATCCGCTGGACGCCGCTTCCCGTGGCATCGAGAACGGCATGATCGTACGCATCCACAACGACCGCGGCAGCTGCCTGGCGGGGGCGGTCCTGTCGGACGACGTCATGCCAGGCGTCATCCAACTGTCCACCGGAGCGTGGTGGGACCCGGCCAAGCCAGGCCGGAGCGGCACCTTGGACCGCCACGGCAATCCGAACACCCTCACGGCCGACCGAGGGTGCTCGCGCCTGTCCCAGGGACCGAGCGCCCACAGCGCGCTCGTCGACGTCGAGCGCTACGACGTCCCTCTTCCGGAGGTGCTCGCCTTCGCACCACCTCACCTCGAACACTGACACGCAAGCCGCCTGTCTCTCGTTTTGCGTTTGCGTAATCAGATGAATACTGTACGCAGTCGTGACTGCACTTCAAGACCTCAAGTACGGCCAGTGGTTCAGGGGCGCCGACGTCGACGGCGACGGGTTCATCACCCAGCAAGACGTCCGCGCCATGAGCGAGCGTTATATCGCCGTCCGAGACACCGCGCCGGACTCCGCGACCGCCCGCCGACTCATCGAGGGAATGGACGGGTTCTGGACGAATGTGATCGCCCCTATGGACCAGGACGGTGACGGGAAGGTCGATCTGCGGGAGATGACCGAAGGCTTCAGGAGCGTCCTGACCGATCCCGCCCTCTATCCGCAGCAGATCGCGCCGGTCACCGACTGCTTCTTCGACCTCGTCGACCTCAACACGGACGGCAAGATCGACCAGGCCGAGTTCCAGCAGATGTTCGACTCGGTCGCCGGTGTGCCCGGCGAGGACTGCGCCACGGTCTTCGCCGCTCTGGACAGGGACGGCTCCGGTGGGCTGGACCGCGCCGAATTCCACCAAGCCCTCACCGAGTTCTTCTACGGCAACGACCCGAACGCTCCTGCCAACCACCTCTTCGGCAGGGTCACCGCCTGACAGCCCGGGATCCGACCGCCCACACCACTGTTGTGCGGGCGGTCGGCGTCGATCTCGAGTGTCTGGTAGGCGCGGCCGGCCAGAGTGCCCTCGATGCGTGCCTCGTGCCCGCCGTGACCGGCGTCCGGCCCGACGCCGGTGACCTCCCGCAGTACGTCCTCTTGCAGGTCCGCCACGAACAGCTGTGCTCCACCGGCCCCAGCCGCACGGGCAGCGGCCTGGAGCATACCGGGAAGCTGCTCGAAGGCGTCGAAGAGCTGATCCTCCGCCTTGCCGTCCAGGACGTCGGCCAGGACGGTACGGGCGGCGCGCTGCGGAGCATCGAGTCCTTCGAGGACCACCTCTCGGTGGATCAGCAGGTCTCCGAGGCTCGGGTCATGCACCAGTTCAGCAGTTGTCGAGGGCATGCTCGTCTCCTGGCGTCTGGAGGGGAGCTACACGGTGACTGCGTCCGTGGCCGCGGTGTCGTCGTCGAAGGTCATCTCCGGTGCGGGCCGGCGGAAGCCCTTGGTCAGGACGGCCAGGTAGACGACGCCGATACCCAGCCATACGCCGCCGATCTGGAGTGCGACATCACCGAGCTTCGTGAGCAGGTAGAGGGAAACGCCGGCGCCGATGGCAGGCATCACCAGGTACGAGAAGAGGTTGGGGGTGTGGCCGTGTCCGCGCTCTCGGACCAGATGGGCGATCACGCAGATGTTCACCAGGGTGAAGCCGAGGAAGGCGCCGAAGTTGATGAACGAGGTGGCCGTGGTCAGATCGAGTTTCATGGCGATGACACCGGCGGCCGCGGTCAGCAGCAGGTTCAGGACGGGCGTGCCGGTCTTCCCCGAAAGGTTGCCGAAGACGGCCTTGGGCAGTGCGCCGTCGCGTCCCATGACGTACATGAGGCGGGCGGCGGAGGCTTGCAGGGCGATGCAGGAGGCGATGGATCCGGCGATGGTGACGAAGTTGATGATCTCGGCGTACGTCTTGCCGCCGACCTGGACCTTCAGGTGGTAGGCGGCCGCGTCGACGTCGGCGAACTTCGCGCCGGGGTGGACCAGCTGCATCACGAAGGACAGCACGATGAAGATCGCTCCGGCGGCGATGACGCAGCCGATGATGCCGCGGCCGATCGTCCTCGCCCCGCCCCTGGCCTCCTCGCCCAGCGTGGAGACGGCGTCGAAGCCGAGGAAGGAGTACGCGGCGATGGCGGCGGCCGCCGTGACCGCGCTGATCGACGTGCCGGAGTTCCACAGGGCGTCCGTGGCGGGGGCGGAGGAGCCGTGCTTGCCGAGGAAGACGACACACAGGGTGGCGAAGAGGACCAATGACCCCAGAGCGATGAACATCAGGACCTTGTTGACGCGGTCCGCGAGCTTCATGCCGAAGACGTTGATGGCAGTGGTGATGCCCACCGAGACGATCAGCCAGATCCACTTGGGTACCTCGGGGAACTGGGCATGGAAGTAGATCGCCGTGATCAGCCAGCCGACCATCGGGATGAAGAAGTAGTCGAGCAGCATCGCCCAGCCGGACAAGAACCCGATGCGGCTGTCGAGCATCTTGCGGGCATAGGTGTAGACCGACCCCGCACCGGGCACGGCGCGCGCCA
Source organism: Streptomyces sp. NPDC029138 (assembly GCF_055564375.1). Classification (NCBI taxonomy): domain Bacteria; kingdom Bacillati; phylum Actinomycetota; class Actinomycetes; order Kitasatosporales; family Streptomycetaceae; genus Streptomyces; species Streptomyces sp. NPDC029138. Next base: position 94,381 of record NZ_JBVHWM010000028.1, on the reverse strand, counting down.
TCTTCGCGTAACTCAGCCCGGTGAGCAGCATCGCGAGGGTCGCGATGGCGAACGCGGTCGGGGCCGCGCCGCCGCTGGTGGCGGCGACCACGCCGAAGATCGTGACGACGATGCCGGGCGAGATGTAGGCCAGACCGAACAGGACGACGGAGAGAAGACTCAGGTCACCCTTCAGTCTCATCGTGCTCTGTGTGGTCTCGCTGTTCAACATCGTGGCTCCTCGGTGGAATGGGCGGGGTTCCAGGTGGCGGGGTCGATGCGACCCCCGTACAGGGGGAGTTCGAGGGCCGGGTCGCCGGGGCGGAACTGCTCCCAGATCCGGTTGAGACCGGCGGTGCCGTAGCGGCGGACGTTGCTGACCTCGTCGAGGTCGATCACGTCGGTGAGGGTGGAGTCGCCGGCATCGACGGTTTCGGCGCGCACCGTGCCTTGCGGGTCGATGACGAGGCTGCGGCCGGTCCCGGATGGGGCGGCGGAGTTGACACTGGCGACGAAGACCTGATTGGCGATGGCGTTGGCGCGGTTGAGGACGACTTCCTGCGCGCGGTCGCTCGTCGACGTGCGGACCACGTTGACGATCAGCTCTGCACCCATCCAGGCCAGATGGCGGGAGATCTCCGGGAACCAGGCGTCGTAGCAGATGGACAGTCCTATGCGGCCGACCCCGGGGAGGTCGACGACCTCGAACCGGTTGCCGGGTGTGGTCGTCTCGTACGGGCGCCACGGGCAGATCTTGCGGTACGCGCCGAGGCGCTCACCCTGTGGTGAATAGACCGGTGTCGTGTTGTGGACGCGGTCGCCGGTGCCTCGCTCGTAGACACTGCCGGGTACCAGCCAGATGCCCAGATTCCCCGCGAGCTCGGCGAAGGCCGCATCGCGTTTGCCGTCGAGCGGCTCGGCCCCCTCCTCCGGGACGGCCGGGACGCCGGGGGCGCTCTCGCCGAGGTGCAGTTCGGGATAGACGACGAGGGCGCCGCGTGCGTGTGCGTGCAGTTTCACGCGCCGCTCCACGTCGGTGGCAAAGCCTGCGAGGTCGTCGGCCGGGCGGCCGGGCGCCTGAGCGAGGATCAGGGGCAGGGGGCGGGCCATCTGGGAACCAGCCAATCAAAAGGATGTTGTACGAGGGGAAGTCGCCGGAGATTCGGGTGCCGATAACCAGGAATTCCGGTGGGACAAGAATGCATCCGGTCAGCCATAGCCTCAAATACTTGGCAGGGTTGATTACCATGCCTCCGAGGCATGAAGGTGTCACGCCTCCTCCGTCTCCCAAAGGACCACCGCCATGGAAATCCGAGTGCTGCGCTACTTCCTGACCATCGTGGAGACCGGTTCGGTCACCAAGGCCGCCGAGGTGGTCCGTGTCGCCCAGCCCTCACTGTCGCGCCAACTGCGCGGTCTGGAACGGACCTTGGGGATGACGCTCTTCGACCGCGGCGGCAAGCAGATGGTCCTGACGGCGGCCGGCCGGCGCTTCCTTCCCCTGGCCCGGGACCTGGTCGCTCGCGCGGACGCTGCCGAGTCCGCGGTCGGTGCGCTGGCTGCCGGTCGTGCCATGCGGATCACCGTGGCGGCGCCGCCCACCACCATCACCGACGTGATCGCGCCGTTCCTGGCCACCTGGGGGCCGGAGGATCCGCTCGTCACCGTGCAGGCGGAGAGTCCGGCACATGCGTACCAGGCCCTTGCGAGGGGCGCCGATGTGGCCATCTCCTCGGCACCTCCGAGGAGCCGTTTCGCCGGGATCCCGGTGGCCCGCCTGCCGCTGTGGGCCTACGTCCGTGACGACCACGCCTGGGCGGGCCGGGACCGCGTCACCATCAGGGAACTCGCCGCGGAGCCCCTCATCGTCCTCACCCCGGCGCACGGCACCCGCCGCATCCTGGACCATGCCGTGCAGAATGCGGACGCCTCGTACGACATCGTGCTCGAGTGCGACACCCCGCACGTCGCACAGGCCATGGCCGCTTCAGGCCACGGTGTCGCGGTGGTCTCCGACGATCCCCGCTTCGACCTTCACCCGCTGCTGATCCTCGACAGCGCGGACGAGCCGCTGCAGATCCACCTGCACGCGGCGTGGGACGCCGGCCACTATGCGCTGCACAGCATCGAGGCATTCGCGTCCGGGTTGTCACGCTTTTGTGTCGAGAGGTACGGACCCCAGGTCGCCGCCCGCCTCTGAACCGCAGCGACGACTACAGACCACGGCCCTCGCCACGACACGAAGCCGCTCCGACCGCCGGCAGGCTCCCGAGAACTGGAGGTATGCCTGGCAGGCAGCCCGCCCAGACCGGACAGGCATTGGACGGTGGCCCCGGCGCACCCCATCATGCGGCGATATCCCGCATGCTCCGAGACGACTGGCGCAGCAGCTCGCGGGCCGTGCCCAGAACGGTCGCTGCGGCCTCGTGAACCCAGGCGGGCACGACCAGGCCCTCAACGAGGTACGCATGGCAATCTTCTCAAGTCGCCGCGGACGGGCACGTCTCGCTCCGGAGCTCGGCGACGCTGCACTCAGCCGGCTGCTGAAGTCCCTCCGGGCGACGACAGGTACGGGCACGATCGCGACGACGGACCTGTGTATGGCCCAGACATCCCGTCTCCTGGACCAGAGCCGGGCCGACTGGGACCGCCGCACCCACCGGCTCTCGGTGCTGGCATGGCGCCTGTCCGAATCGCACGGGCCCCGTGCCTGGGCCACTCGTGAGCCGCGCAATGCGAGCGCACTCGTCCTTGCCGCATGGGCGCAGCTCGAACGCGGACGCTCCCGGGGGCGGCTGGAGGACGCGGCCGGCATCGCCGACAGCTGTCTGCGCGCCGCCGAACTGGCGCCGCAGGACCCCACTCCCTGGGTGGTCCTGTTGGGTCTGTCACGGCTGGAGCGCCGCAGTCAGCCGGAGGTGCTCGGCCTGTGGAAAGAGATACTGACCCGCGACCGATGGAACCGCGAAGCGTACCTGAGCATGCTGCGCTATCTGGGGCCGGAGGAGATGGGATCGCGCGTCCAGGTACTGGACTTCGCCGACGCGGTCCGCGCCCGCACACCTGCGGACGCGCCCTGCGCGGCCACCGAGCTCACCTCCCAGGTTCTGCAGTACCACTCCCTCCTCGCCCTGGGCGGAGTCGAGGCGCTGATGGCACGCAATCACTGGTCCCACGCACCGGCCGGCCAGGCCCTCGACCGTGCGGCACACACCTGGGCCCGGCCCGGGTTCTTCCACCACGCCGCGGCCCTCGCCGACCTGAACCTGCTGGCCTACGCGCTGACGGCCGCCGACCGGCGCGCCGAGGCCCGTCCGGTCTTCGAGGCGATCAACGGAACGGTCGCGCCTTGGCCCTGGAGCGTCGCAGGCGAGCCGGTGTCCGAGTTCGAGAAGGCGCGGATCAGGAGCGGGGCCGGCGTGTGAGTTGCGGCGATCCCCGCCCCTCGGCAAGGCGTGCGAACAGCCAGCAGCGTCATGTTGCGCACGCCATCGACGTCGGGGGTGCTGGTGATCGGGCTGCGCGCGTAGGTCGTGCAGTGATACGGGACCGGCGCGGCCCCCGCTCCAAACGCCCAGGAGCGGGAGCGCCTGTGGCGGCGGGGGCCGCGCCTACGGCTCAGCAGGTAGGCAAGCGGGTGCTCAGCTGGTGCTCGGCGACGCGCCGTTGCTGACGAACGGCGTCCGGAGCGAGTGGTCCTCCGGCCCGGAGAAGCGCAGTGTCAGCGTCGGACCAGGTGGCTGGCGGATGCGCGGTGCCGGAGCCGCCACTGGCCGAGCAGCGGAACGGCCGTGCACGTCCCGCTGCCCGCGCCGCCTCAGCCGGTGGCGGGCAGCTTGTACGCCTGCGCGGCCGCCGCCGACCACCCGAATTCGTCGTTGTCGCTGAAGTAGTAGTACGTGGCGCCGTTGGGCAGCATCGCCGCGGTGATGCCGCCGAAGCCGGACATGAACGGCACGTACACCGGGCTGGTGAACACCGGGTTGTCCGCCGAGGTGAACTGCCGGGCCCACAGGCCGCTCTGGTAGTGGTAGGTCTTGCCGGTCGTGTCGGCGGTCGTGGTGAGGCCGCGGTTCGCCGGGTTCTGCTGCATCGCGTCGGCGAGCATCGTCGGATCGAGCTTCTGCACGCCGCCGATCTTCCCGCCGTCGGCGTTCAGGAATCGGCTGACCTTGGCGATGTCGTCTTGCGTGTAGAACAGGCCGTACCCGCCGAGCGGCTGCCCGGTGGCGCTGTTGCCGGTGCGCACGGTGGTCAGCACGTCCGGGCTCAGGTGCAGCGGGACCAGCACCTGGTCGCGGATGAAGCGGTAGATGTCGCTGCCGGCGCCGGCCTTGGACACCAGGTAGTTCTGCATCGCCCGGGCCAGCACGAAGGTGTCGGAGGAGTGGTAGACCCACTGCGTGCCGGGCGCGGCGGAGTGCGGGAAGGCCAGCGCGGCGGTCATCTTCGGCCCGTACGCCTCGGCGTCGAAGAAGGCCGTCATGCCGCTGCCGGACTCGTCGGACTCGAAGGCGCTGGAGGAGTAGTTGCCGGTGGCCATGTTCGCGGTGTCCTGGAACGTGACGCCGGTCCAGGCGGAGGTGTCCGCCTCGCTGACCCAGTCGCGGATCAGCTGCGACGGCACGGACGAACCGTAGACCTGCGTCAGCCGCATCAGCACGATGCCGGCGAACATCGTCTTGGCCAGCGAGTACGACGGCAGCACCATCTGGTTGCAGTACGGGTACGCGCCCTGCCGGGTCTGACACGCGCCGACGTAGTTCACCCCGCCGTAGGACACGCCGTACGTACTCAGCGCCGAGGCGGTGATGCCGCTGCCGAACGCACTGGTGTCGATGCCGGCGTTCGGGTAGTCGGTGCTCAGCGCGCTGATCGGCTTGGTCGGGAGACGGTTGGCGACCTCGGCGGCGTACGCGTTCTTCAGGCCGGTGCCACCGGTCACGGTGTGCCGGGAGTAGGTCGCGCCGACCTGGCCCCACATGTCGAACTGGAAGTACTCGCACGTCTCATGCGTGATCTGGTAGCGGACCTTGGAGATCGTGCTGCCGTCGAAGAGGAAGGTCAGCAGGCCGTTGTGCACGCAGTTGGCGTTGCGCTCGACCAGCGCGAAGGGCAGCGAGACGCGGGTGCGGCCGCCGTCGCCCTTCTCGTTCCAGGCCCGGCCGCCCCCCACGATCAGGTTCCAGTACGCGCTGCCGGTGATCCGCAGACCGCGGACGGCAGGGATGACGTGACTGCCGTTCTGCACGAGGTCGATACGCACCGGCGGCAGGTGCTTGAGCGCGCCGGTGGCCGCGTAGTTGTAGGTGTCCTTGACGGTCCGGAAACCGCCTGCGGTGGCCACGCCGTTGAGCGTCAGGGTGCCCTCGAAGGCGTGCGTCGGGGCTGCGGCCGCCGCGGGCAGCGCGAAGGCGTCGTCGGTGACGGTGCCGGTGGCCGCGCCCCTGGTCAGGTCCGCGGCGGTCAGCACCGATCGGGTCACGGCGCCGCTGCCGGTGAGCGGATCACCGGGTACGGCGGTCGCGGCGTACGCGGGTCTCGCCGCCAGCGGTGAGAACGGCACGAGGGCCAGGGCCAGTATGAGGACGGTCAACACGGCCCAGCGGCGCCGGGCATGCAAGAGGAACACGGTGAACTCCTCGGGAACACGAAAGGGGTGGTGCCCGCATTCTGGAGACGCGCGGTGCCGCCGTCGAAGACCAATTGGGGTTCGACGGCATGCCTCGAAGGCATTGGCGGGGGTCAGAGGCCAGGCTTTCCAGCGGATCTCCGCGACCGGTTCCTCTAGCCACGTCAGCGTCTTGTCGAAGGGCGATGTCGTCGCACAGTTCCAACACCTGGCGGTGCCCGTCGTCCATCACGTCGCGATGACCGGGAGCGACCGGCCCACCATCCATCTGGCGGTGCGCACATCCACCCTCGCCCCCGGCAAACGTGAGGCCGTCGCACGCTGGACTGCCGAGGCATGCGCCCCGGGCATCCTCTGCACCTCCATCCGGAGGACGTACGCGGGTCGGCTTCGGCAGGACGGCGTGGACGCCACGGCGTACCACGCGGGCATGAGGGCAGCCGATCGCCGCCGGATCCACGACCGCTTCATGGCCGGCGCTCCCGCCGTGGTGGTGGCCACCTCCGCGTTCGAGATGCCATCGACAAGGCGGACGTACGATTCGTCGCCCACGCGTCCGTCCCGAATCACTTGGCTCCTACTACCGAGTCGTACGTCAGCGACTGGATCGACATCGACCCCTGCGCGCCGACGTCTTCGGAAGCGCTGGGAGGGAAACGCACTCCTAGTAAGGACTCATGAGCGGGTGCGATCGCAAATCAGGCACCCGAGAGAGTTACAGAATATGGACCGCACGAGTCGCCGACCGCATCGTGCTCGCCAGCGCGTCCGATCTCACGGCGAAGCCGCACCGGCATGCTCCGGTGCGGCTTCGCCATCTCACGGATCTGCGCGGAGATCCCGCCACGGCGGCCATCGGTGGGGCCTCGCCGTATCACCCGCGTATCACAAAGCCATCACCAACTGGGCAGACCCTCCCGGACCAAGAGGCTCTGACCTGCAATTACGTGCCCGCGCTGGACTGGCGTAGACGCCCCTGGACGGTCTCTACAACCTGTGCCATGTGGTACCCAGTGAGGGACCCAGGATCAGGACCGGGGCCTCTTCTGGCCCGTCAAAGCGGTATTGCAGGGTGTTCGGGGGTGTCTCACTCACGCGTCAGACCCTCTCACGTCTCACGACTGCCCCTATGACGGGGGTTGCGACTGCACAGGTCTGACCAGGTGGAAGACCTCTCGGGCCGCGTAGCGCTTGAGGCTTCGGATTATCTCGCGCCGGGTTTTGCCTTCCTTGGTGCGGCGTTCGTAGTACTCCTGGGTGCGCGGATCAACGCGCAGGCGGGTCTGCACGATCCGGTGCAGAGCAGCGTTCGCCTGCCGGTCGCCGCCCCGGTTCAGGTGGCGGTACTGCCGAGTGCCCGAGGAACGCTCGACTTGGCTGACTCCGCACAGCGCGGCGAAGGACGCCTCACTGCCCAGGCGTTCCGGGTTGTCTCCGATCGTGATCAGCAAAGTGACGGCTGTGTCCGGGCCGATGCTCACTAACTCGAGCAGCTGAGGAGCGTGGCGTTCCAACCAGCCGGGTCAGGCGGCCTGCCAGGTCCTGCGCCTCTTCGCTGAGCTGCCTGATGCGCCGGGCCAGGAGACCCAGGGTGACGTGGGTGGCGTGGAGCACCGCCCCTTCGCCGGCCTCGTGGTTCAGGCTGTCGTCGAGGAGCCCTGCGCAGGTGCGGAAGAGCTCTGCGTTGCCCAGCCCGGCCAGTTCCTCTCTCAGCTGCGGATCGGCACGGATGAGGACGGCCTTGAGCTGGTTGATCGCCTGGGTGCGGGCCTTGACCGCCGAGTCCTTGGCCAGCTTGTGCATACGGGCGATCTCCACCGGCCCATCGCCCGTCTTGGCCTGAGCGCACGCCCGCCCGCTCAGCACCGCCCGGGCCGCGTTCTCGGCATCGAGCGGGTCCGACTTGCCGCGCCGACGGCGGCCGGCCCGGTCGAACCGGTTCACGTCGAAAACGTCCACGCCCATAGCCAGCAGGAAGCGGGACAGGGCCGTCCCGAAGGAACCGGTACCTTCCACTCCGGCCCGGCGCACCGTACCCGACGCCCTGGCCCACTCCAGCAGGTCTCGGTATCCAGCCGCGGTGGCCGGGAACTCCGCGCTACCCATCACTTCCCCCACCAGGGGGAGCACAGCGGCCACATGGGCATCCCGGTGTGTGTCCACTCCCAGGACCACCTCCCCCGCCGGCCGGCGCCGACGAGGACGCGAAGCAGAGGACGTGCCGATCACGCTAGTTCCCCTTCGGGACGACGGCTCATCATGTAGCTGGCACCGGCCGTGCGGACGGTCAGAATCGTGATGGCGCCTTTTCGGCAGGCCCCTATCGAGACACGTCCAGTCAGCCCGAGACCAGCAACGCACTGTCCCTGGCCGGTGGTCGACACAGTGTGATCAGGACACCGCGGTCAGAGATCTCAGGAGTCAGACCCACCGTAGGACAGCACCCGCCTACTGTTCTCCGTCTAACCGGCTTACAGCCACGTCAGTCCGCTCGTTCGAGCGAATTGACGCGAATCGAGTCGAAGGCGGACCATTGGAACGACGGGTCAATGAGCGGCAGCTCTCAGTGTTGCAGTGGGTGCTAGCCGGGTGCCCTGCCGACCTATGGGAGACCAGCTCCTACAAGACCACCTGCCAGGCACTGCACAACCGGGGCCTGGTCACCGTCTCCCGGGAGAGCGGGCAGTGGAGCGTCGCTCTGACGAACGCCGGTCGGCACTACCTGGCGCACGGCACGTACCCTCCCGCGGATCACGCCCGCGGAAGACCCAGGCCGCCGGTTCACGACCTAACAACGGCTAACACCATGAGTTCAGTTGTCGGTGGGTGATCAGGCAGCAGGCCAGTTTGAGGAATGCTTCGTGGATGTCTGCTCGTCGTTCCCAGCGCACGCGCAGCCGGCGGAAGCCGTGGAGCCAGGCAAAGGTCCGCTCGACCACCCACCGGTAGACGCCGAGTCCGGAGCCGTGCTCGGTGCCGCGCCGTGCGATGGCGGGCACGATGCCGCGGGCGCGGACCTGATTGCGGTAGCGGTCGTGGTCGTAGCCGCGGTCCGCGTAGAGCGTGACCGCTCTGCGGCGTGGCCGGCCGACCCGGCCGCGGACGGGCGGGACGGCATCCAGCAGGGGCAGGAGCTGGGTGACGTCGTTGCGGTTGCCGCCGGTCAGGATGACGGCGAGCGGAGTGCCGTGTCCGTCGGTGATCAGGTGGTGTTTGGAGCCGGCCCGGCCCCTGTCGACCGGCGACGGTCCCGTAAGGCTCCCCCTTTTAACGACCTGACGTGCGAGGAGTCGACCACGCAGCGAGACCAGTCGAGCTTCCGTTCCGCGTTCAGCTCGGCCAGCAAAACCTCGTGCAGCTGCTGCCATACCCCGGCCTCGTTCCAGTCCCGCAACCTGCGCCAGCACGTCATGCCGGAACCGAACCCCAGCTCCTTGGGCAGGTACTCCCACTGGATGTCCGTGTGCCGCACATACAAGATCCCGCACAACACCTGCCGATCCGGCAACGGCTTCCGGCCCGGATACCGGAACCGGCGCTCCCTCCTCGGCAACAGCGGCTCGATCCGCTCCCACAACTCATCCGACACGATCCACGGTGATGCCCCCATGCACTCGCAACGGCCCAACCCACCTCACAGACACGGCCCACAGCACCACCACACCTCATTGTGTTAGCCGCTGTAACTGGCGACCTCCGACATGTGCGTCGCCGCCGCGCCGGCCCTGGACTCGGCCGGCGTCGCGCCCCACCGCCTGGACGCGGTCATCGTCGCCACCTACACCGGGGACCAGCCGCTCCCGTCGACCGCGCTGATCGTCAAGGCCTCCCTCGGCGCCCACACCGCCCTGGCCCTGGACGTCACCCGGGCTGCCTGTGCCAACGGCGTCCAAGCCATGCTGATCGCCGCCCACCTGTTGCAGAACCCGTCCCTCACCACCGGCCTGCTCATCGCGGCCGACTGCGCCTCCCGGGTCACGGACCCCGCCGACCGCACCACCGGTGTCTTCTTCGGGGACGCCGCGGCGGCCGTCGTCCTCACTCGTACCGGCACCACCGGAGCGGGCCTGCTCTCCTACGACCTCGGCTCCCAACTGTCCTGCGGCGTCCAGATCGCCACCGGCGGCTCCCGCATGCCGACCAGCAGCGCCACCGTCACCGCCGGCGACCACTACCTGCGGATGGACGGCCGTGCCGTCTGGAACACGGCGACGGCCCGCCTGCCCGAAAACATCACGAACGCCGTCCGACGCGCGGGCGTGCCGATCGACCGCGTCCGGTACTTCTTCCTGCACCAGGCGAACCTGAACATCCTCACCGCGACGATGGCCGCCCTGGGCATCCCCCCGGAGCGCGCTCCCGTCACCGTCGACCGACTGGACAACACCGGATCAGCCGGCATGTTCACCGCGCTCCACTCCGCCCTCACCGAGGGAAGCCCGCTCCCGGGAGACACCTACGTACTGTCCGGGATCGGCGCGGGATTCCAGTGGGGCTCCCTCTGCCTGCGCCACGCCTGACGCTCACGACACCTGTGACAACGGCACCTGCGTGCAGGCGTCGCACCATCAAAAGCCTCCGCCAGACGGGCCGACGGGGCTTCCCCGTCCTTGAGGAAGCCCTGTCACGGACGACCCGGCCCGCTCCGGGACCGGCGCGGCCAGCAGGCCCGCACCGAGGGCCGGCGCCACGGCGGCCGGGGCCCGGCGCCGGGTGGAACTGTCAGCGGATGGCACGGATCGCGTCCTCAATCCTTGAGAAGCGGGGTCCGACAGGCCCGCCTCGGCCAGCTGCTTGTCTGCATGCCGTTACCAGTGAGTGAGGGCCGAGCTTTCACGCTCTGTGGGACGGGTTCGAACAAGTGCAGGCCAGAGAAGACAGGGCATGCGGCTGCCGGAAGGATCGCTTCGTCGAACCGGTTCGCAGGAAATTATCATCGGCGAAATCTCGCAGCAATACCCCTGACGGGAGCGGGCGGGACGGAGTACCCAGATCTCCGGGCTGTTACAACAAGTGGCGTTTCGAGTATTGACAGCCGTCCGGCTTGTTCCTAACTTCACTTCACGCGAACCGGTTCGACAGCCGGTGGGCGTTCTTTCCTCACCCCAGGATCCACGCGATCGGACGCGATGTCCCGCACGGGGCTTCGAACCGGTTCGAGCAAGGAGTCGCCGTGAACATCGGTGAGATCGCCCGGCGGGCCGGTGTCTCGCGGAGTACCGTGTCCTACGCCCTGAGCGGCAAACGACCGGTGTCGGACGACACGCGCCGGAAGATCCAGCAGGTCATCGACGAACTGGGCTACCGCCCGAACGCCAGCGCCCGTGCCCTCGCCAACGGCCGGACCAACACGATCGGCCTTGTCTTCCCGCCGGCCGGCAACCACTACACCGGCATGCAGCTGGACTTCATCGGCAGTGTGGTGGAGGCCGCCGCGGCCTACGACTACGACGTACTGCTCTCACCGAGCGGCGTGGACAGCGACCACTCGTTCCAGCGGCTGCTGGGAGAGCGGCGGGTCGACGGCGCGATCCTGATGGAGATCAGGCTGGAGGACGACCGGGTCGCCCACCTCGCCGACCTCGGCTTCCCCTCCGTCGCCATCGGCCGTACCGCCCACCCGGAGGGCGGCTGGTGGGTGGGCCTGGACCACACCGGGCTCGCGGCGGCCTGCGTGCACCACCTGGCGGACCTCGGCCACACGAGGGTCGCCTTCGTCAACCGCCCCGAGCAGCTGCTGAGGGCCGGATACGAGTCCGCGCACCGCGGCCTGGACGGCTTCACCAAAGCCGCGGCCGAGCGCGGCCTGACGGTACGGACGTACTGCTGCGGGGACGATGCTGCGTCGGGTCAGGAATGCCTGGAGCGGGTCCTGCACGACGACCCGGCCACGACGGCCCTCGTCACGCTGAACGAGGCCGCGCTGGGCGGCCTCTACCGAGGGCTCGCCCAGGCGGGCCGCCATGTGCCGCGCGACTTCTCCGTCACCGGGGTCGTCGCCAGCCGGTGGGCGGAGACGGTGACCCCGCAGCTCACAGCCGCCGACGTACCGGCGGCGGAGATGGGCCGACGCGCCGTCGACCTGCTGGTGGAGCGGCTGGACCACCCCGAAGCGCCGCCCCGGCACCACCTCCTCGCGCCCCCGATCTCGCTGCGGGCCAGCACCGGGCCCGCCGGGACCGGTACCACGCCCTGATCACCACCAAGCCCTGACCGCACCGGCACAGCTCTCCAGACTTCACTTCACCGAACGCCCGAACTGCTCTTCACCACCCCATGCCTTCACCACCACGTGCCCTCGGCACCGGCATGCCCAGAGACAAAGGAACCCTCGCGATGAACAGCTCCTCCAGACAGCGCCCGCTGACCGCCGCAGCCATCACCGCGCTCGCCGTGGCCGTCACGGCCACCGCCTGCTCCTCCAGCTCGGGCAGCACCGACACCAAGGGTGCCGGCAGCGGCACGTACACCATCTGGGACCCGTACCCGCAGTTCGACAAGACCTCGGACTGGGCGAAGCTGCTGGACCAGTGCGGCACCAAGGCCGGAGTGAAGATCAAGCGGACCGCCTTCGACACCAGCGACCTGGGCAACAAAACGCTTCTGGCGGCCCAGCAGGGCAACTCCCCGGACCTCCTCATCGTCGACAACCCGGTGGTGTCGACCCTCGCTGAGGCGGGCGTCCTCACCACGACCGACGACAACAAGCTGGACACCTCGAAGGTGGACCCCAACCTGCTCGCGGCCGGCCAGTCGGGCGGCAAGACCTACGGCACGCCCATCGGCGCCAACACCCTCGCCCTCTACTACAACAAGAAGGTGCTGAAGGAGGCCGGGGTGGACATCTCCTCGGTCAAGGACTGGAAGTCGCTGACGGCGGCACTGGAGAAGGTCAAGAAGGCGGGCAAGAAGGGCATCACGTTCTCGGCGATCGGCACCGAGGAGGGCAGCTTCCAGTTCCTGCCGTGGTTCTGGGGCGCGGGCGCGAAGCTCACCCAGCTCGATTCCTCCCAGGCCGTGTCCGCCCTCTCCCTGTGGAAGGACTGGCAGAAGAACGGCTACGCCCCGAACTCGGTGCTCAACAACACCCAGACCACCAGCTGGCAGGAGTTCGCCAGCGGTGACTACGCGTTCAGCGAGAACGGCACCTGGCAGCTCGCCAACGCCAAGAAGGCCGGCTTCGACTACGGCGTCCTGCCCATCCCCGGCACCGACGGCGGCAACGCTGCGGCCCCGACCGGTGGCGAGTTCGTCACCATCCCGGTCCAGCAGGACACGGGCCGCTACGCCACCTCCCAGAAGCTGGTCACCTGCCTGACCAGCACCGAGAACCTCTACAACACCGACACCACCCTGTCCTACGTGGCCCCCACCAGCGAGGTCCAGGACAAGCAGGTGGCCGCGAACGCCGATCTGAAGCCGTGGGTCGACGCGGTCAAGGCGGCCAAGGGCCGCACCAGTGACGACCTGGGCACCAAGTACCCCAAGATCTCCGAGCAGATGTGGAAGGCCGTCCAGTCCGCTCTCAGCGGGTCCAAGTCGCCAAAGGAAGCGCTCACTTCGGCGCAGGCCGCCGCCAAGTGACGTGAGTGCGATGAAGCAGACGACACATCCGCCGGACCACCGGTCCGCGGGCGTCCGGCACGGGGCGGCCACCGTCGCCCCACCCCCGGGCCCCAGCCCGAAACGCCGCCGGCCCACCTCCACACAGTGGGCCGCCTGGGCCTTCCTCGCCCCGGTGACCCTTTATCTCACCCTCTTCTATGCCTATCCGCTCTACCGCAACCTCGACCTGAGCCTGCGCAACTACACTGTCCGCTCCTTCGTCCAGGGCGACGCGCCCTTCACGGGCCTGGCGAACTACCGCAAGGTCTTCGACGACCCGACCTTCGCCCCCGCCTTGCTCCACACCGCGGTCTTCACCGCCGTATGCCTGGTCTTCCAGTACGCCATCGGGCTCGCCCTCGCGGTCTTCTTCAACCAGAACTTCCGGCTGTCGGCCACTCTGCGCGCCCTGTTCCTCGTACCGTGGCTGCTGCCGCTGATCGTCTCGGCCTCCACCTGGTCGTGGATGCTCAACAGCGAATCGGGCATCGTCAACGCCGCCCTGCACGCCATCGGCATCGGGCCGGTGAACTGGCTGACCTCACCCTCCTGGGCGCTGACCTCGGTGATCATCGCGAACATCTGGATCGGCGTCCCGTTCAACCTGGTCGTGCTCTACAGCGGCCTACAGTCCATCCCCACGAGCCTGTACGAGGCCGCCGCCATCGACGGCGCGAACGCCTGGCAGCGCTTCTGGCGCGTCACCTTCCCCCTGCTGCGTCCGGTCTCCGCAATCACCCTGCTGCTCGGGCTGATCTACACGCTCAAGGTCTTCGACATCATCTGGATCATGACCAAGGGCGGCCCGGCGGACTCGTCCACCACCTTCGCCACCTGGTCCTACCAGCTCGGCTTCGGCAACCTCCTGCCCGCCTTCGGCCCGGGCGCGGCCGTCGGGAACCTGCTCGTGGTCGCCGCCCTGGTCTTCGGTCTGGTCTACGTCCGGGTACAGAGAAAGCAGTCGCTGTGATGAGCCGAAGCCGCAGGCGTACGTGGGGAAAGACCACGATCGGCGTTGTGCTGACCGGGATCATGCTCTTCCCGGTCTACTGGATGCTCAACGTGTCCCTCACCCGTGACGAGGACATGCGCAAGAGCCCGCCGGACCTGCTGCCGATCCACGGCACCCTGGCCGGCTACCGCAGCGTCCTCGACGAGCAGCTGCCCTACCTCGGCACCAGCCTCGTCATCGGCCTGGGCACCGTCGTCCTGACCGTCGCCCTGTCCGCACCCGCCGGCTACGCACTGGCCAAACTGCGCCCACGCGGCGGCGGCATCCTCAACTTCGTCCTGCTGGCCGCCCAGATGATCCCCGGCATCATCATGGCGATGGGCTTCTACGCCATCTACCTCCAACTCGGCCTGCTCCAGTCCGTACCCGGTCTGATCGTCGCCGACTCCACCCTCGCCGTCCCCTTCGGCGTCCTCATCTTCACCGCGTTCATGTCCGGCATCCCCGGCGAACTGCTCCAGGCCGCGACGACCGACGGCGCCGGGCCGCTGCGCACCTTCTGGTCCATCGTCCTGCCGATCAGCCGCAACGCCGTCGTCACGGTGTCCCTGTTCGCGTTCCTGTGGTCCTGGTCCGACTTCGTCTTCGCCAGCACCCTCGTCAACGGCGGTGCCCACGAGCCGATCACCCTCGGCATCTACCACTACATCGGCAACAACAACCAGCAGTGGAACGCCATCATGGCCACCGCCGTCGTCGCCTCCCTGCCGGCCGCGGTCATCCTCGTCCTCGCCCAGCGCTATGTCGCCGCAGGCGTGACCGCCGGGGCCGTCAAGGACTGAGCCGCCCACCCTTGCCACGCCGGCCGACCCTCTCGCGCGTCGACCGGCCGCCGCCTCCCGCTCCAGAAACGAGTCACGCCACATGACCGCCGCCCGACCCGGCCCGGCATTCTCCGTCCACGACATCCCGTTCAGCACATACGGATCCTGGTTCGACATATCCCCCGTGATCGCGGAGAAGACGTACGCCGAGGACCTCCACCTCGTCTCGCACCAGAACGGCATGCACGGCGTCCTGCGTCTGGTCCCCCTCAACGCGACGGGCGACCGTGCCGAGACCCGTGTCGAGGCGACACCGGGCCTGCTCAGCTGGATCGGCGACAGGGGACGCATCGACCTCGTCTACGAGTCGCCGGACACCGTACGACTGCGGGGAAACGGGCTGGGCATCGGCGTCTTCGCCGCCGCGCACACGCTGACCCCGTTCAGCGGGACGTACTTCTTCCACGACCCGGCGGCGGACGCGCACGTGTTCACCTCGTACGAGACGGGACGCCGGTACCGCGTCACCGTGCTGAACGGAACACTCGCCGAAGCTGCCGGAGCCCAGGCACTGGGCAGCGCCGACCGCGGTGTCGCCGCGAGGACGGAGGCGGACGGAACCTGGGAGATCGCGGTCGAGGAACTCGACACCGCGCGACCGCCGTACGCGTCCTCGGCCGCCTTCGACGACATCGTGGAGTCCGCACGGGGCGCGTTCGCGGACTTCGTCGACGCGGTCGCCCCATGGCGCTCGGCCGCCACCCCGGCCGCCGAACTCGCCGCCTACGTCGTCTGGTCGGCGACCGTGCGGCCGACCGGCCTGGTCACCCGACCTGGGGTCCTCATGTCCAAGCACTGGATGGACAAGGTCTGGAGCTGGGACCACTGCTTCAACGCCCTTGCTCTGGCGCCAGGTTCACCGGAGCTGGCCCTGGACCAGTTCCACCTGCCCTTCGACCACCAGGACGCCGCCGGTGCTCTGCCCGACTCCGTCACCCACTCCGAGGTCCTGCACAACTTCGTCAAGCCGCCCATCCACGGCTGGGCCTTCGGCCACCTGCGCCGTCGGCTGCCGACGCCTCCCAGCCAGGCGGAACTGGCCGAGACGTATGATCGGTTGGAGCGCTGGACGGACTTCTGGCTGACGGCGAGGCGTGCCCCCGGGGCCGAACTGCCCTACTACCAGCACGGCAACGACAGCGGCTGGGACAACGCCACCACCTTCGACCCCGAACGGGTGGTCGTCACCGCTGACCTGGCCGCCTTCCTCGTTCTCCAGCTGCGTGAACTCGTCAGTCTGGCCACGGAGTTGGGTCGCCCGGACGAGGCGAGCCGGTGGACGCGTACGGCCGAGGAGATACAGACGGCCCTGCTTGACCAGCTCTGGACCGGCGACCGGTTCGTCGCCCGAGGAGCCGGCTCCGGGGAAACCTGGAGCAGCACCAGCCTCCTCGACCTGATGCCCGTCGTGCTGGGCGAGCACCTGCCCGACGAGGTGGTCAGTGTGCTGGCCGACCGCATCAAGGCCCACCTGACGTCGCACGGCCTGGCCACCGAGCTGACCACGTCGCCGCACTACCTCGCCGACGGCTACTGGCGCGGCCCGATCTGGGCCCCCGCCACCGTTCTCGTTGAGGACGGTCTGCGCCGCGCCGGGCACCACCGGCTGGCCGACGACATCAGCGCCCGCTTCCGCGCCCTGTGCGAGACCCACGGCTTCGCCGAGAACTTCGACGCCCTCACCGGAACAGGCCTGCGCGACCGCGCCTACACCTGGACCGCCAGCAGCTACCTCCTCCTCGCGGAAGCGCACGCGCACCGAGACGGCCGCTGACCGGCTGTCTCCCCATGGCCCCGGGACCGTTCGGGCCCCCGGTTCATCATCCTTTCCCAGGAGCCGCACAATGAAGTCGCTCTGGCCCGCGAGTACGACCACCGGCCCGGCACCTCCGCCTCGCGCGTCTACTGGGCCTCGATCGCGATCATGGCCCGCCGTCTCACCACACCCGCCCCGTCCTGGCGCGACACCCTCGGGCCGGCCGCGTGAACGTCATCGAGCTCCTGGCCGACCTCCAGGCCCAGCACGACGAGACCGCAGCCCGGGCCGACGAACTGCGCGAACAGATACAGCACTTGATCGCCACTCTGGCCGAGAACGAAGCGCGACTCGCGGACCTGGCCACCACTGGAAGGTCATCACCGAACTCGCACCGGCTGGAGGCCAACCCGCACCACCCGAGACGAACACCGCCTACCAGGCCATCGTGAACACCTTCAACCAGCATCCCGATCAAGAGTTCCGAGCCCGTGAACTGCACGAACTCCTCGGCATGCCCACCGACGAGGCATCCGTCAACGTCACCCGCAGCCGCCTCGGACGCCTCACCCGCCAAGGCTTCCTCACCCAACCCGGACGAGGCCGCCAACAGAAACGGACTTAACGCCCACTCAGATCCCACTGCTGGTTCGATGCGCCCGAGCAACTCCACAGTTGGATCTTCGTTCCGTTGGCGGTGCTCGCGTCGCCGGCCTCAAGACACAACCCCGACTGCACTCCTGTGATCGTGCCGTTGGCGTTGACGTTCCACTGCTGGTTCGTCTGCCCGTTGCAGTCCCAGATGATCGCGGCAGTGCCATTGCCGGTCCCCCGCCCGGAGGCGTCCAGGCACTTGCTGCCGTAGATCATGAGTTGCTTGGAGGCGGTGTAGGTCCACCGCTGGTTGGTGCCGCCGTGGCAGTCCCACAGCTGCGCCTGGGTGCCGTTGGCCGTGGTGGAGTTGGGGATGTCGATGCAGCGGCCCGACTGCCCGCCGACGATCTGCTGGCCGGTGGGCGGGGGCGGGGTGGTCGAGTCGAACTGGGTGAAGAACTTCCACACCTCTCCCGACGTCCAGGTCTGCCAGCCGCTGCCGCCGCTGTCGATGGGGCCGGGGTCGTGCCCCCCGTCGAACGCGGCCCATACGACGGGATGCCCGGACGAGCACCCCGAGTAGGCCGTGATGATGTGCGTGTGGCTGCCAGACGACGGCTCGGGGGGGGTCTGCGGGGTGCAGCCGTTGTTCCGTACGAACGTGTCGCGCAGCGCCCGTCCCGAAGCGATGGGCAGGACGTTGTCATTGATGCCGTGGAGCCCCATGTACGCGATGGGCTGGGTGCCGCCGCTGCAACCGCTGAGGTTCGCGCCGGAGTAGACCGCGACCGCGCGGAAGACCGTCGCCCGGGAACAGGCCAGGGCGTACGTCATCGCCCCGCCGTAGCTGAAGCCGCCGGCGAACAGCTGCGCCGTGTCGACGCACAGGCCTGCCTCGATCTGCCGGACCATGTCGTCGACGAAGGTCACGTCCTGGCCGCCGGAATTGGCCCAGCCGTTGTTGATGCCCTGGGGCGCCACGAAGATCGTGCCGTTGTTCGCGCTGTCCGCCAGCCGCCTGAGGCCGTAATAGGACCAGTTGTATCCGTCGGTTCCGCCCGAATCGACATCGTTGGCGGTGCCGCCCACCCAGTGGAATCCGAAGACCAGCCGGTAGGCGCGGGTACTGTCGTAGTTCGCCGGCACCCTGAGGATGTAGCTGCGGCTCTGGCCGCTGCTCGAGATCGTGTGCGTGCCACTGTTCAGCGCCGGAGCCTTGCCGCATCCGTCACTGGCGGCGGCGGCACTGGCACTGGTGGGCGACGTGCCTCCGACGGGACTGCGGCCCAGCGCCGTACCGGCACCGGACATGACGAGAAGTGCCGCGGCCACAAGGGGCATTAAGAAGGACCTTTTCTTCTTCACTGCTTCTCCTTCTCCGTCGAGGGCGCAGGCGGCTCAGACGCCGGCGATGGTCCACGCGTTGTTGGTGCTGGAATTCGGCGACCACATCACCGTCGTCGAGCCGGACGTGGTGCTTCCCGCGCCGTCGAGGGCGGTGCCGGTGCCGCGGTTGACGATCTGGTAGCGGTTGTTGCCGAGGCTCTTGAGCGACCACTGCTGGTTGTTGCCGCCGTTCCACGCGCTCTGCCGGGCGGGAGCGCCGTTGGCGGCGTCGCCCCAGCTGTCGGCGGCCATGCCATTGGTGCGGTTCATGATCCGGTAGTAGCCGTTGCCGAGGTCGATCAGCTGCCACTGCAGGTTGCTGCTCCCGTCGTAGGTCCACTGCTTGAGGTTGGAGCCGGAGGCGACGTTGCCCCCGCTGTCGAGTGCCAGCCCGCTGGCCACATTGGTGATCTCGGCCCAGCTGGTGGGAACGCCCGCGCCGTTCAGGGCGGGGATCTGGCCGGAGAAGGTGAGCTTGATCGTGTACGCCAGGGCGCTGAACGGTGCGCCCGACGAGGGCATGGCCAGGTGCAGGCCGGAGGTGTCCTGGGTCGGTGCGGGCAGGCTGATGTACTTGCCTGCGGTGTTGTCCAGCAGTTGTGCGCCGGTCAGGCTGCTGAGGTTGATCCGGTTCGAGCTCAGCGTGGCGATGGTCATGGTGTCGCCCTGCCAGCCCAGCGCGGTGGCGTACAGGACCTTGTTGTCCTGGCTGCGGGTGAACCGGATGTCCTTCGCCGTGCCGGCCACCGGGCCGCTGAACGAGCCTCCGCCCATCTGGGTGGGGCCCTCGCCGTAGCTGGTCCAGGAGCGGGTGCCGTAGATCGCTTCTCCGAAGCGGCCGAGCCAGTCACCCATGGCGAGCAGGATCGACTGCTGCCCGGAGGGGATGGTGCCGTCGGCCATCGGGGCGATGTTCAGCAGCATGCTGCCGCCCTTGCTGACGCGGTCGATCAGCGCGTGCAGCAGGGCCTGCGTCGAGTAGTAGCCGATGCCCACCGTGTAGCACCAGCTGGAGGAGGAGATGCTGTCGTCGGTCAGCCAGTACGGGGTGAGCAGCCCGGCCGGGCCGCCGCGCTCGAAGTCGAAGACCTCGCCCTTGTTGTTGAAGCCGTCCTTGTAGGTCGCGGCCACGTCCTTGTTCCAGGCGACCGCCTGGTTGTAGTAGTGCGCGAGGAACTGGAGCCGGTAGGACTCCTGCACCTGACCCAGGTTGAAGTCCTGCCAGACCAGGTCCGGCTGGTAGCCGTCGACGACCTCGATCAGCTTCTGGTACCAGAGCTGGTTCTCCGCGGCCGCACCCTGCTGGCCGTAGAGGATGCGCAGCGTCGGGTCGGACTGGTACGGCACGTGGTCGTAGTAGCCGGTGAAGTGGTACGCGTGGTGTAGCGAGGCCATGAACTTCAGCCCCTGGCCGCGGATGGCCTTCGCGTGCAGCCCGACGAGGTCGAGCTTCGGGCCGCGCTGGACGGAGTTCCACGGGCTGGCGTGGCTGTCCCACATGGAGAAGCCGTCGTGGTGTTCGGCGACCGGGCCGGCGAACTTCGCGCCCGCGGACTTGAACAGCTGCGCCCAGGCGTCCGGGTCCCACTTGCCGCCCTGGGAGGCGAGCTTGGGGGCGAACTGGACGAAGTTCCCGGCCTTGTCGCGGGCGCCGTCGATGAAGTTGTGGTACGGCCAGGCCGACGGGTCGCCGTAGGTGGCGATGTGGTGCTTGTTCTCGTTCGAGCCGCCGACGTACATGTTGCGCGGATACCACTCGTTCCCGTACGCGGGGACGCTGAAGACGCCCCAGTGGTAGTAGATGCCGAACTTGGCGTCCTGGAACCAGGCCGGGGCCGGGGGGTGCTGGTCCACCGAGGACCAGCTCGCGGTGTAGCTCTGCGGGCCGTCGGTGGCGGCGGCCTCGGGGGCGAAGCGCAGCAGACCGAAGGCCGTGGCCGCGCCCGCCGCCGCGATCAGCCGACGCCGGCTGATCGGAAGGGAAGAGGAAGTCATACGGGGCCTCTCTGCGTGAGTGGCGCGGGTGGATTCAGGAGGGTCAGCCGTGCGTCCACTTCTGATTGCTGCCGCCGTTGCAGGTCCACAGCTGCAGCAAGGTGCCGTTCGCCGTTCCGCCACCGGTGGCGTCCAGGCACAGGCCGGACTGGACTCCGGTGATCGTGCCGTTGTCGTGGATCGTCCACTTCTGGTTGGCGCCGCCGCCGCAGGACCAGATGTCCACCTTGGTGCCGGGGCTGGTGCCCTGGCCCGAGGCGTCCAGGCAGGAGCTGCCGTAGACCCGCAGCTCGTCTGCCGCGGTCTTCGTCCACTGCTGGTTGCTGCCGCCGTTGCAGTCCCACAGCTCCACCTGGGTGCCGTTCGTCTGCGACTGGTTCGGCACGTCCACGCACCGGCCGGAACCGGTCCCGGTGATCGGGGCCGTTATGCCGCCGGATCCGCCGGGCCCGGGGGTGAGGGACAGGTTGTCGAACTGCGCCGTCTCGGTCTGGCTGGTCGCGTAACCGACCTGGCCGCCGGCATAGGTGTTGTCGTTCACGGAACCGACCTTCGTATCGTCGATGACGGCGGTGATGCTGCTGCCGGAGAAGGTCAGGCCCAGGGTGTGCCACCGGTTGGTGCCCAGGGCCGCGGTCGTGCCCTGGGCCAGGGTGGTGACGTTGCCGTTGGTGTTCGAGCGCTGGATCGACCACGCGCCGGTGTCGCTCACCCGCAGGTGATAGGCGTTCAGCTGGCCGGTGCTGCTGTAGTCCTGCGCGTTCGCGCGTCCGATCAGCTCGGCGTATCCGGACTGTTCGAGCAGCACGTCGGAGGAGACGGTGTAGTTGCTCCAGCCCACGTCGCCGAGCAGGGCGTGCGGATCGGACAGCGCGTCCCAGGTGATCGGCTTCTGCGGGCTCATCTGGCGTACGCATTTGCCGGAGCGGCCGCCGCCGCAGCCGGCCACCTCGAAGGCGCCCTGCCAGTCCATGAGGTACTTGGCCTCGGTGCCGGTGGCGTAGCTGTCGAAGGAGTCGCTGTACGGCAGGCCGAACGTGCCCCGGGCGGGACCGGTGGCGGTGCCCTTGCCCTGTCCGGTCGTGGTGGTGAGGGTGTACACGCGGCCGGGCTGCACGGTCAGGCTGAAGGCGCCGCCGGACGGGGTGATGTCCGTGGCGTGCACGAAGTGGTCGGACGTGTTGTTGGACCGGACGTCGGTCGACCAGACGTGGACGGTCTTGGTCGAGGCCAGCCCTCCGGCGACGTTGAAGTTCAGGGTCTGGGCACCGCCGGCGTCCATCGTCTCGATGACCGTGGAGTAGTCGGAGTTGTTCGTGGACTTCAGGGATACGTAGCTGCCGTTGTTCCGGTTGCCGCCGATATAGCCGCTGGAGTCGTCGAGGTAGTGCCACCCCGGGGCGGTGAACTGGCTCGTCTGCGCCATCACCCATGCGTTCTTGCCGATCGCGTAGTAGCCGGACCACGGCTCCGGTGCCAGGGCGAGCCCCATGGTGGGGTAGGGCAGGTTGGGCGTGAGCGCGGCGACCACAGGCCAGTTGAGATACGCGGTCATCCGGCCGTCGATGTATCCGCGGTTGATGCCGCGGGCCACGGCCGTCGCGCCCGCGTTGTAGTCGTCCGAGCCGTTCTCGCTCGCCCACAGCTGCTTGCCGGACGAGGTGGCGGCCGACGGCACCGAGCAGTTGGTCTGTGCGGAACGGTAGCCGCAGGGATAGTGCGTGCCGATGATGTCCACCGACGCGCGGAACGCGGCGTTGGAGTTGATGTCGTTCGCCACCGCCCAGTCCGAGTCGGCTGCGACGATCTTGACGTTGCCGTAGCCGTTGGAGTTGAGCGTGCTGCGCAGTTGCTGGTACCAGGAGACGTTGTAGCCGCGCTCGTTCCACCCGCCGAGGTAGTCGATGGTCAGCCCATGCTGTTTGGCGCAGCCGAGCCACGAGACCAGATAGTTGATCATGTCGGTGGACCAGAAGTTGCCGTTGCCGATCCAGCCGGGTGCGCCCCAGGCGAGTCCGTACAGCTTGATGTCCGGATTGCGCGCCTTGGCCTGCTCCATCAGCCACCACTCGTAGCCCCGGTTGCAGTTCAGGTCGGACCGGGTGTGCTGGTGGCTCGGCTCGGCCCCCGAGGTGGAGTTGGTGTCGCCGCCGACCTCGGCTTTGAGGATCTGCAGGGAGGCGCCGTAGCCGGGCTTGAACAGGTAGTCCAGGACCTGGCCGCGCTGGGGTTCGGGATAGTCGATCAGGAGTCTGCTGTTGCCGCCCCCGCCACTGATCGCGCCGACGCCGTCGAAGGTGCGGCCGCCCGACGCGCCGTTGATGGTGATCGAGGTGGCGGCCTGGGCCGACGTGGCGGTCGTGCCCACGATGCCGCCCGCGGCCAGGACGAGGCCCGTGAACATGGCCGTCGGGATGCGCAGGCGCCGGAGTAACCGGCGGAATGCTGACACGATGGATTCCTTTCGCAGGTCAGAGGTGCCCCGTGGCCGGTGCGGTGGTCAGCGGAGGATGAAGTTCTGGTTGGTGCCGGGTGCGTTCTTGCACGGCCACTGATCGAGTTGCTGACCCGGGGTGCTGGAGGCGCCGTAGACGTCCAGGCACAGGCCGCTGTTCTTGTTCTGGAACTCGTAGGAGCCGTCGGAC
This sequence comes from Streptomyces sp. NPDC029138, assembly GCF_055564375.1. NCBI lineage: Bacteria > Bacillati > Actinomycetota > Actinomycetes > Kitasatosporales > Streptomycetaceae > Streptomyces > Streptomyces sp. NPDC029138. Next base: position 70,953 of record NZ_JBVHWM010000028.1, on the reverse strand, counting down.
TGCCGTACGGGCAGCCAGAGGCTGCTTGCCGCCGTGCCGGTGGCCTGCTGGACGATGTCCGGGGTGCCCGCCGTCGTGGAGCCGCCGGCCCCCGCCACGTCGAGGCCGGAGTTCTGGGCCCGCAGTTCGCCGTAGCCGCCCGAGGCCGGCACGAACTGGAACTGCTGGTTGCTCTGCCCGTTGCAGGTCCACTGGTCGATCGCGGCGCCCGGGCTGCCGGAGTTGCCGTATACGTCCAGGCACAGATTGTTGTCGGCGACCACGAGCTGGTGGTAGCCGCTCGGGAAGCCGGCGTCGGACGTGGCGGGTGTCAGATAGACCGCGAACGCGTCGTGCGAGGCCTGGAACGACAGCGGCACCGTGATCGAGCCGCCCGAGGTGCTGACGTTCTGGTCGTACACGATCTGCGGCGCGGCGAGCGGCGCCTGGTCCGGGATGCGGTGCACGGTGACGTGCACGCTGCCGGCATCCGCCAGCCAGGGCACGGACGCCAGCCCGTTGAAGGCCACGGACGCGGAGCCGGTGTAGCCGTTCGCGTCGCCGATCATCGCCACGGCGCGCTTGTTGACGGAGTCCTGGGAGGCCGAGATCGCGGTGGAGCCGACCTGGCCGGAGGTCTCCACGAGGGTGCCGGTCATGTCGGCGTAGTCCCGCAGCGCCCACCAGTTGCCGGTCGGCTGCCAGCTTCCCCCGCTCTGGGTCAGGACCCCGGTCAGGTTCGGGGTCATGCAGCACACCCAGTTGCCGCGCATCGCGTTGGTGTACCCGGACTGCGCGAACCGCGCCAGGTACCACGCCGTCACCCCGGCGGTCTGCCGGTCGGCCGGCTGGTACTCGTTCGAGGACAGCGGCAGCGGACCGATGCCCGCCGCGTTCAGGCTGCTGTTGAGGGACTGCGAGACGGTGACCGGGTCGTCGACATCGCCCTCATTGTGGTTGGCGATCATGTCCGGCACCGTCCCGGCCGCCTTTACGTGCGCGAGCCAGGTCTGCCATTGGCCCGGATTACGCTGCGGGGTGAAGGCGAAGGACGGCCCCACGATCTTCGCCGAGGGGGCGAGGCGCCGGATCTCGCGGTACGCGGTGTCCCACATCTGGAAGTACTGGGCGCTGTTCACGCCCCGGGTCCAGAAGTAGGAGATGTCCGGCTCGTTCCAGATGTCGTACGCGAACGTCAGCCCCGAAGCCTGCAGCGCTCCCACCGTGGAGTCGATGAAATTGATCCAGTTGGAGCAGTCGCCGTTGTCGCACGGGTACCTGGTGTTCGACGGCTGGCCGCCGTTGGCGCCGTAGATGTCGCTGACCAGCACCTGGTACTGCGCGTGATAGGGCGCCTGGGTGAGCCGTTTTCCCTGCGCGATGATCGAGTCGAGGTCGGCCCGGGTGGCGGAGCCGTACTGGTAGTTGTCCTTGATCCAGCCGCCGGAGAACCAGCCGCCGCCGCGGAACGCGTTGATCCCCAGCGGCTTGATGAACTGGTCCGCCGGCTGGCTGCCGTCCGCCGTGAACCCGTAGAGGAACCCCTCGCCCACGCCGGTCGACGGGCCCCGATTCGACGCCAGGTTCACGCTCAGCTCCTCGCCCGCGGCGGCCCGGCTCTCGGCCGTCGCGAGCAGCTGCAGCACGAACGCCAAGACGATGCCGACCGCGAGTACCAGACGGCCGTGCCTTGCTCTCGTCCTCATGCGATCCTCCGGGGTCAGCTCATCGACCATTGCTGGTTGGATCCGCCGTTGCAGGTCCAGAGTTCGACCAGGGCCCCGTTGGAAGTGGAAGCGCCGGTGACGTCCAGGCAGAGGCCGGACTGGGAGCTGGTGATGGTCCCGTTGGCGTTGACGTTCCACTGCTGGTTGCTGCCGCCGTTGCAGGTCCAGGTGATGACCTTGGTGCCGGGGCTGGTGCCCCGGTTGTAGGCGTCCAGGCACAGCTGGCTGCCGCCGCTGTAGACGGTCAGCTGGTTGGCGGACGTACGGGTCCAGGTCTGGTTGGCGCCGCCGCTGCAGGTCCAGATCTGCGGCTGGGTGCCGCTCGTGGTGGACGAGTTCGGCACGTCCAGGCACTTGCCCGCACCCACCGCGCGCACCGCACCGGTCGTGCCGCTGCTGCCTCCGCCCCCGTAGCCGGCCGCGGTGATGGCGGCCTGGACGGCGTTCTCGGTGGCGTCGGAGGGATAGCCCGACGTCATCGCGCCTTCGAAGAACTCGCCGACGCCCGAGACGCTGTTGTCTCCCCCCGTCCCGAGCAGGACCGAGCTGTCGACCTTCATCGGTGAGTAGCCGTTCGGTAAGGGTCCGGAGAAGGTGGTGGTCAGACCGCCGCTGGTGGCGTTGCCGTATTTCAGGGCGAAGTTGCTGGTGCCGTTGTTCTTCTCCCACGCGCTGACGAAGGGGTAGTGCACGCCGCTGTTGTCGGGGTCTTTGTTGGAGCCGGTGTTGGTGTGGAACATGCCGTTCTCCAGGTCGGCCTCGACCCACGGGCCGCTGCCGGTGCAGCCGCCGAACCAGCAGGCATTGCCCCAGTAGACGGCGTTCATGGTGGCGTTGCCGGTGTCGGTGTGGGTGTTCTCGCCGAGGCCGTAGTCGAAGCAGCACCACTGGTTCGTGTAGTTCGACGACGTCACCATGTAGATGCCGCCGGGCTGGGAACCGGTGGGGACCCCGCTCGCGTTGTCGTGCCGGTAGCCGACACCTTGGGTGACCTTGACCCCGAAGACCTGGTGGCCGCCGGCGGTCACGGGCAGGGCCATGGCGTCCGCCCCGATGTCGGAGCCGTTGGGTCCTGGCCCCTTCCAGTAGCCGCCCCAGGAGATCGGCAGGTCGTTGTGCTGGGCGGTCTGGTCGTAGATCTTCGTGATCGTGCACGACGTGCCCGAGCAGAACGACACCTGGGACGCGGCGTCCGCGTAGCCGCCGGGACTGAGCACCCCGATGTCGCGGTAGCTGTGATCGGAGGCCCGCTGGATCTGGTACAGCGGCCCGTCGTACGACGCGAAGAGCGCCCTGGTCGTGGCGTGCGCCGTCACACACGGCGTACCGCCCGCGGCATAGATGTCGCACGGAAGCGAAGCGTCGGCCGCGAGCGCCGGTGTGCTGAACGCGGCCACGATCATCGCCAGGGCAACCATGATCATGGCTGCGCATCGTGGGGGGAGCGCGGGGGGCCTCATGCCAGCGTCCACTTCTGGTTGCTGCCGCCGTTGCAGGTCCACAGCTCGGCGAGGGTCCCGTCGGCGGTGGCCGCTCCCGTGACGTCCAGGCACAGGCCGGACTGGACGCCGGTGATCGTGCCGTTCGAATTCAGCGTCCACTGCTGGTTCCGTTGACCGTTGCAGGGCCAGGTCACCACCTTCGTTCCGGGCGCGGTCTGGTTGTTGTACGCGTCCAGGCACATCTGGCTGCTGCCGGAGTAGACGGTGAGCTGGTTGGAGGTGGAGTGCGTCCATCGCTGGTTGGTTCTGCCGGTGCAGCTCCAGATCTGCACCTGGGTGCCGGCGACCGTGCTCGAGTTCGGCACGTCCAGGCACTTGTCCGCGCCCACCGCGCGCAGCTCGCCCGTCACGTCGGTGCCGCCGCCGCTGGTGCCGCCCGCGACCCGGTACATCACCGTCCCGTGCGCCGGCACCGAGGCGCTGATCGTGCCCGAGGTGGTCGAGGTCGCTCCCGACCACAGGTCGGTCAGGGCGTAACTGGACGCCCCGGTCTTGCCGATCGCCGCCGCCGTGGTGGAGATGGTCGCGGTCGAGCCCGTCTCGTTGAACAGCACCACCGACACGTCCCCGCCCGCCAGCGGCTTGGCCAGCACGTCCAGGCCGCCCGCGGACGACACCAGGGTGCCCTGCTTCCCCAAGGGGTCCTGGTCGACCGCGATCACCCGGGAGTTGGTCAGCGTGGCCAGGGTGTCCGCACTGGCCTGGGGGATGTTGGTGCCGGCGATCAGCGGCGCGGCCATCTCCGCCCACAGGCTGAACTCGCTGCGGCTCTCGGTGGCCGTCATCGAGCCGTTGCCGACCTCCAGCATGTCCGGGTCGTTCCAGTGGCCGGGGCCGGCGTAGGAGGCGAGTCCCACATTGCTGTGGAAGATCGACAGCATGCTGGCGAAGTTCGCGCTGATGTCCCCGGTGGTACGCCAGCTGTTGCCCACGTTCGCGCCCCAGGTCCACACGTTGTCCTGGCCCCAGTTGCACAGGCTGTAGAGGATCGGCCGGTCGGTGGCCGCCAGGGCGTCCCGCATCGCGGTGTACCGGGACTGCGCGGACACCCCGTTGTTGTTGCAGTTGTCGTACTTCAAGTAGTCCACGCCCCAGGACGCGAACGTCTGCGCGTCCGTGGTCTCGTGCCCCAGGCTGCCCGGATACCCGGCGCAGGTCGCGGTGCCCGCGTCCTCGTAGATCCCCAGCTTCAGCCCCAGCGAGTGCACATAGTCCGCGGTGCCCTTGATGCCGTCGGGGAACTTGACCGGATCCGGCACCAGGCGGCCGGCGGAATCGCGGCTGTGGGTCATCCAGCAGTCGTCGATGTTGACGTACTCGTAGCCCGCCGCCTGCATGCCGTTCGTATGCATCGCCTGCGCGGTGGACTTGATCAGCGACTCGGAGACGTTGCAGCCGTACGCGTTCCAGTCGTTGAAGCCCATCTGCGGGGTCCGCGCAAGCCCGTTGTCCAGCGCGGCGGCGGGCTGCGCGGTGCCGGCTGAGACGACGGAGGCCGCCGCGATGAGCAGCGCGACCGAGGTGAGCGCCACCGCCCTGCGCAGGAGCGGTCGCGGGAGGAGGGACAGAAGTCGTCTAATAATGGCCATGTCAATGACTCTCCTGGGCGGGTCTCTCGTGGCCGTGCGTTGGGTGTGCTGGAGGAGACCGGCCTCCTCCAGCACGGAGGCGAACCTCAGCGGTACCCGGCCGCGGTGACGTTGGCCTGCACCGCGTTGTCCGTCACGTCGGAGGGGTAGCCGGCGACGATGGCCCCCTCGTAGAAGGTGCCGGCGCTCAGGTTGGCGCCGCCGCCGGGCTTGCAGCAGTCACCGCCGCTTCCCAGGACGATGGCACCCTGTTTCTTCATCGGGCTGTATCCGTTCGGCAGGCCGCCGTCCCACAAGGTGGTCAGGCTGCCGGACTGCGCGTTGGCGCCCTTGAGGGCGAATCTCGACGTCCCGTTGTTCTTCAGCATCGCGGTGACGAATTTGCCGGTGAACGCCCGCTGGTTGGCGTTCCAGGACTGGCTGCCTCCGGAGTACAGGCCCCATTCGAGATCGGCCTGCACCCAGGGGCCGCTGCCCGAGCAGCCGCCGAACCAGCACTGGGTGCTGAAGTTGATCGCGTCCATCGCCCCGGCGGCGTCAGCGCTCCTCGTCGTCTCGCTGTTGCCGTAGTCGAAGCAGCAGCCGCCGTTGACGTGGGTGCCGCTGGTCACCATGTACGCCCCTTCGGGCGCGCTGCCGGTCGGCACGCCCGTCAGGTGACCGTCCCGCCAGTAGCTGTTCCCGGGATTGACGTAGAGCGAGTACGCCTTGGTGCCCCCTGCGGTCAGCGACTCGGAGGTCGCCTTGGCGGGGCTGCTCTGGCTCGATCCCGGGACCTGGGCCGAACCCTGGTACCACAGGTCGTTGCCGTGTCCGGACTGGTCATAGACGACAGTGATCACACACGAGGTGCCCGCGCAGAACGCGTCCTGCGCCGCCGCGTCGGCGAAGCCGCCGACCGCAAGCACACCGATGTTCCTGGTCGCGTTGTCCGAGGAGCGCCTGACCTGGTACAGGTTGCCGTTGTACGAGCCCAGGAGCGCCCGCACCGTGCTGTGCGCGGCCACGCACGGCGTACCGCCCGCCGCGTAGATGTCGCACGGGCCCGATCCGTCGGGCGGCGGAGTCGACGGCGTGCTCCACTTCTGGTTGCTCTGGCCGTTGCAGGTCCACAGGATGACCGCGGTGCCGTTGGCCGTGCCCGCCCCGTTGACGTCCAGGCACAGGCCGGACTGGACGCCGGTGATGGAGCCGTCGGCGTTCTGCCGCCACTGCTGGTTCTGCTGCCCGTTGCAGGACCAGATGATCACCGCGGTTCCCGGAGCGGTCCGGTCGCCGTAGGCGTCCACGCACCGGGTGCCGCCCATCGTCCTCAGCTCACCCGCCGACGTGAACTCGAACGCCTGGTTCGCCCGACCGTTGCAGTCCCAGATGTCCAGCGCCGTGCCCGCCGTGTCGACACCGCCCTTGACATCGAGGCACCGCCCCGACACCGCACTCACCAGGGGTGCCGGCGCCGATGCCGGCCGCGCCGGCGCGATCGACAGCAGCATGGCCAGCAGCGCCGTCACGCAGACGGCGGCGGCCGTCGTCAAGCGGGAGCTCCGGAACGAAACCGATGAAGGCTGCATGGTGTTCCTCGGATATGTGGAGGGCGAGGGTGTGGGAGCGCTCCGATTTTGCGAAACGCGCTCAGACATCCCATGTTTCATAGTGATTCCACAAGGCACTTCGCCTGTCAACCCGCATATCACTCCCGGTCTGAACGCAATCCATCCCATGTCTCTCTCGGTCAGACCGCCGTGAGGGCATGCCGGAACCAGCGCCCGGCCAAAGCCGCCGCACCGGGCGCGGGAGTTCTCGCCGGATCACCTCACTTGAAGTTCCAGTGCTGGTTGGCGCCGCCGTTGGAGTCCCAGATCTGGACCGGTGTCCCGTTGGCCGTCAGGCCGCCGGGTGTCTCCAGCGCCCGTCCGGAAACGACGTTGGTCAACGTGTACGAGCCGTCGCCGTTCCGGCTCGCCCGCCAGTGCTGGTTCGTGCCGCCATTGGCGTCCCAGATCACCATCTGCGTGCCGTTGGCCGTCTGACCGCCCGGCTCGTCCAGAACCCGCCCACTGCCGACGTTCGTCAGCGTGTACGAGCCGTCGCTGTTCTGGCTCGCCCGCCACTGCTGGTTGGCAGCCGTGCCGTTGGCGTCCCGGACCTGCACGGACGTGCCGTTCCCGGTCTGTCCCGACGGCACGTCCAGCACCCGGCCCGCGGCGGCATTGCTCACCGAATACACCGTGCCCGAGACGATGCCGCCCCCCGTGTCCCCCCCGCCGCCCAGCGCGGACAGGACGGCGTCGTAGGCCGGCTTCTTGTTGCCGTTGCCGTCGAACAGCAGCGGGTTCTCCCCGGACCGCCACGAGTCGCTGTCCCTGATCCCCCACACGGTGATGCCGGTGCAGCGGGCGACGTTCATGCACGCCCGGACCGTGTTGCCGTAGGCGGTCGGAGACGCCTGGGCGATGTCGAGTTCGGTGATCTGGACGTCGACGCCGAGGGCGGCGAAGTTGGACAGCGTGGTCTGGAAGCTGGCGGGCGGGCCGCCGGAGCCGAAGTGGCTCTGCAGGCCGACGCAGTCGATGGGCACGCCGCGCGCCTTGAAGTCCTTGACCATCGCGTAGACGCCCTGCGTCTTGGCGTCGCTCCAGTTCTCGATGTTGTAGTCGTTGTAGCAGAGCTTGGCCGCGGGATCGACGGACCGGGCGGTGCGGAACGCCTCCTCGATGAAGCCGTTGCCGAGCACGTTCTGGAAGACCGAGCTGCGGTGCTGGGTGGAGCCGTCGGCGAAGGCCTCGTTGACCACGTCCCAGGCGTAGATCTTGCCCTTGTAGTGGTTCATCACGGTGGTGATGTGGTTGTTCATCACGCTGCGCAAGGTGCCCGCGTCGCCGATGGAGCTGACCCAGCCGGGTAACTGCCCGTGCCACACCAGGGTGTGGCCGCGCATCCGCTGACCGTGCGCGTTGGCGTGGCTGACGATCTGGTCGGCCGGGCCGAAGTTGAAGTTGCCGCGGGACGGTTCCGTGGTGTCCCACTTCATCTCGTTCTCCGGAGTGATCATGTTGAATTCCCGGTCGAGAATCGTGGAATACGTCGAGTCGCCGAGTCTCCCGGCGGCCACGGCGGCGCCGAAATAGCGGCCGCTGTCGGCCGCGGCCGCACCCAGCGTGCTGGAAGCGGCATGTGCCTCGAGGCTCGCCGGCCCGGCCAGGGCCAGTACCGTACCGGCGATCAATCCGACGACCGGGGCCAGGACCTTGCGGCGGCGGGGCTCTTCGTTGAGCCAGGACATGAGGAATCAATCTCCTTGTGGGTGGGGTCCGGGGGTTACGAGACCGGTAGCGCGGTCCACTGCTGGTTGGCGCCGCCGCTGCAGTCCCACAGGACCAGCTGCGTGCCGTCGGCGGTGGACGAGTTGGGATCGTCGAGGCAGCGGCCGGAGACCGGGTTGCGGTAGCCGCTGTTGTAGGCCTGCCATTGCTGGTTGGTGCCGCCGTTGCAGTCCCAGATCTCGATCTTGGTGCCGTTGGCGGTGCCGCGGCCGGTGGCGTCGAGGCACTTGCCGAGCGCCCGCAGGGTGCCGTCGGAGCGCGCGGACCACCGCTGCCCGGTGGAGCCGTTGCAGGTCCAGATCTGCGCGGCGGTACCGTTGGCGCTGCTGCCGCCGTTGACGTCCAGGCACTTCCCCGCGATGCCGGAGCGCACCTGCCCGCCGCCCACGGAGACCGGCGGCTGGATCCAGCCGGCGGCGTCCGCGGCCTGGACACCCGCGTCGAATGCCGCCGCCATCTTGCTGAAGCCGTTGTCGTTGGGGTGCAGCGAGTCGGACAGGTCCGCGGTGGTCAGGGCGCTCATGTCGACCAGGCGGACGTGCTTGCCGGCCGCCTGCTCGGCCTGGACGATGCCGGGCAGCTTGGCGTTGAACGCGGGCCGGTTGGCCTCCTCCGTACCGCTGGTGGAGATGATCACGGTGCCGACGAGGACGGTGGCGTCGGGTGCGGCGTTGGTGATCTGGTCGATCAGCGCACGCATCCGGTCGGCGGCGGTCGGGATCTGGTAGTTGCCGTTCAGATCGTTGGTGCCGATCTCCAGGGTGACGACATTCGGCCGGAAGCGGGCCAGCACGGAGTCCGCGATGCCGGCTATCTGGTCGATCCGCCAGCCGTTGTGGCCCTCGTTGTCCGGGTCGGACATGGTGCCGTTGCGGCCCGAGCCGACGAAGTCCTGGGTGTGCCCCTCGGCGGCCAGCCTGTTCCACAAAAAGCTCCGGTAGCTGTTCCCGGACGCGCTGCCGACGCCCCAGGTGATCGAGTCGCCCAACGGCATCAGCCGCAGGGTGGCGGGCGCGGCGGCGGACGCCGAGGTGCCGGTGGCGGCCGCCGCGGGCCATGCCGCGCCCATACCGAGCGCGGCCGACAGCACCGCGACCAAGGCTGCCAAGAGCTTCTTCATCTCTTTCCTCACTGGTGGGGGACAGCGGGCGTAGGGAACGGGCCGGTCAGCGCGGAGTGAAGTCCTGGTTGGAGCCGGCGGCGTTCTTGCACGGCCATTGGTCGAGTTGCTGGCCGGTGTTGCTGCCGCCGCCGTAGACGTCCAGGCACAAGCCGCTGTTCTGGTTCTGGAAGGAGTACGAGCCGTCGGACTGCTGCACCGGCAGCCACAGGCTGCCGGTCGCACCGTTCGCGGCCTGCTGCACGATGTCGGGCGTACCGGCGGTGGTGGCATCGCCGGACACCGCCACGACCAGCCCGGAGTTCTGCGCCTGCAGCCGGCCGTAGCCGCCTGAGGCCGGCACGAACTGGAACTGCTGGTTGGCCTGCCCGTTGCAGGACCACTGGTCGATCTTGGCGCCCGCGCTGCTGGAGTTGCCGTACACGTCCAGGCACAAGTTGTTGCTGCCGATCACCAGCCGGTGGTGGCCCGTGGGGAAGCCGCCGCCTGTGGACTGGACGCCGGCCTGCTGGATGACGTCCTTGGCGCCCTGCGGCCAGTTGGTGCCGCTGACCTGGACATTTCCGGTGAGGACGTTGTTGTGCGGCGGACCGGTGGCCACGTAGGTGTTGCCGCCGTTGTACCAGTTGCCGGAGAAGGTGCTGTCGTCCGTGTGGTTGTTCGCGTTGGCGTTGGTGAGCGCCCAGTTGCCCGCGTCCTGCACCACGTTGTGGGAGACCGTCAGATAGCGGGCGCCCTCGTCGAGGTACAGCGCGGTGGTCTGGTTGTTGTCGTACATGTAGTTGTCGGAGATCACCGCGCCGGGGTTCGCGGACAGGGCGTAGATGCTGCCGCCGTCGAACATCGCGTTCTTGGTGTCGTAGATCAGGTTGTGGGAGACGGTGGTGTTCTTCAGCGTCGTGGGGGTGCTGTAGACGGGCTGGTAGTTGTACGTGCCGCGGTTGACGTAGTCCTGGCTGCCGCCCGGGTCGTTGACTCCCCAGCCCCAGCCGATGTCGATCCCGTCGTACGGGAGGTGGTCCACCTGGTTGTGGGTGATCGTCGCGTTCGTGACGTAGGTGGACAGGATCCCGGCGGTCTCCTTGTAGTCGGTGCCCACCCCGCTGACCTTGTTGTTGCTGATGGTGATGTTCTGGTTGGTCATCCGCGCATCGCTGGGGTGGTGAGCGTCCGGCCGGATCCCACCGACCTGGATGCCGCTCCCCGCGAGGTCGGTGAACGTGTTGCCGGTGACGGTGACGCCGCTGGCGCCGAGTCCGGTGCCGGAGGCCGTGGCGACGCCGTCGTTGCCCACGCCGATACCGGCCTGCCCGAGTTCGGAGAAGGTGTTGCCGGAGAACGTGATGCCGCTGGCGGCGGAGACCTGGACGGCCGCGGGCATCTGCGCCCAGTGGTTGCGGGTGGCCTCGAACTGCGTGCACCCCGACTTGCAGCTGGTCAGCCAGTTCGCGGGCATCGGGTACACGCCGGTGATGTGCGCGCCGCTCTGCTGGTCCGCGTAGCCGTCGGAGCCGCTCGGGCCGAGCCAGGAGGTACCGGTGAAGTGGATGCCGCTGAAGCGGAGATTGGCCGCCGGCGAGCTATAGCTCCCGCTGACGCCGAGGAGGCTCTGCAGCCGGGGCAGTTCGACGTCGAGGCTGTTCGGGTTCTGCCCCGACGGGGCCCGGTAGTACAGGTCGCCGGTGGACGCGTTGAGGTACCACTGCCCGGCCTGCTTCAGGAACGCGTAGTTGTTCTCCAGGTACATCGTCCCGCCGGCGAACGGCGCGTTGATGGTGTCGTAGCCCCAGGAGTTGTTGTTCCACGCGGGCTGCTGCATCGTGATGGTCCGGCCGCTGATCGACTGGACCGGCGCGTAGCGGTCGGTGAAGGAGTCGACGCTCTCGACTTCCATATGGCTCTGGTCCGAGAGGCCGGACAGGTAGTCGAGTGAGGAGTCGGTGAAGGTGAGGCCGGTCTGGGTGAAGGTGAAGGCGGAGCGGGACACCTGGATCGCCGCCCGAGGTGCCTCCTTGCCGTTCACGTACAACTGGCGCGTGTTCACGCCGGTGCCGACGTGCACCGACCAGATGTTGTTCGTCTGATCCTGTACCTGCCAGCCGGTGACCTGCTGGGCGCCGGTCACGACCGGCTGCTGCCCGGAGGTGGCCTGGTAGGTGATGGTGTGGCCGTTCTGGCCCCCGTCTCCGGCTCCGAAGGCCAGCGGCTTGGACAGCCGATAGGTGCCGCCGGCCAGGTAGACCACGACGTCCGCGTCGGCCGAGAGCTGGTGCGCGAACTGCTGCGCCTGCTCGATGGTCGCGAACGGCTGCTGGGCGCTGCCGTTGCCACCGGGAGCCGCACCCGGCGCCACGTACAGGGCGGCGGTGGCCGCCTGGTCTGCGGCCGGGGCGGCGCTCGCGGTCCCGACCGTGGCCACGCTGCCGGCCAGCAAGGCGAGCAGCGCCGCGGGGGTGGCCCAGCGAGCCCGGAACGGTACTGGTCTGGACATGTCATCCTTCGGGTGGCATCGGGGCCGTGTGGCGCCCCAGTGGCGAAGCCACCAGGGGCCGGAGCGGGGTCAGGTCAGCCGAGGTTCCACTGCTGGTTGGAGCCGCCGTTGCAGGTCCAGAGTTCGGCCAGGGCGCCGTTGGCGGTGGAGGCGCCGGTGACATGCCGTCTCCGCCGTGGCCGTGGCACCGGCCAGCGCGCCGACGACGAGCACGGCCGCGGCCCCCGCCCGGGCGAACGTTCTCGGCAGGGAGCGGCGGGAGCGCTCCCATTGTTGTACAAGTGCCTGATCCGGCACATTTTCCGGCCTGCCGCGGCGCCGTAGCGCCGCGAGCAGCCGTTGGACGCCACCGCGCCCGGACAGCAGGTGGCGTCTCGTACGTGTGGTTCCCATCTGATCTCCCTACTGTGCCGGCGTAACCCAGTCCGGGTTTTGTAGGTGGCGCTGACATATGCGGATGCGCTTGCACATCCGTTCGTGCAGTGAGATTGCAGAGAGGTTTCGGGGGGAGACGGTGCTCCCGACTCCGCAGGGCTGTCAAGGGTGCGGAGCCTTCTTCCGCGACTCTTGTCGCGGAATCGATTCGATGGCCGATTCCTGCGGATCGACCATCGACCGGCGCGCTTGAGCAAGTTCGGCGAGGCGGCGGGCAAGTGGTGGTGCGCCTCCCGCCCGCGCGGCGCGGCGGATCGCGTGGGTTCGCCCGACGGCCGGGCCCGGATCACCCTGGCGACCCACCACCACGGCACTGAACAGGGACGCAGCCACCGAACCCCGGGTGATGAGGGGCCGGTGCGATGGCACGGGCCGAAGCGGCGGGCCTCGGCCCGTGCGTCGGAGCCGCCCTGGTCTTGTGGCACGCCATTGACCCCACCCTCCGCCGGTCGTAGCTTCCCGTCGAAGCGCTTGCATGGAATCGATTCGCTACGTATTCGCTACCTGCCCTCCCGCAACGCGTGAGACGCGGAACGCGTGTCTGTGCCCGGCAGCCCGACGCAGTTCCCCGCGTACTCATGACACTCGGGCACTCTTTGGCCGCCCTGGCCCACGGCGCGCAGGCCATCTGCCTGGCACCAGGGCGCTCGTCCGGCACCACCCATGACGAGTCCCTCGGGGGTGGCTGCGCCGCCGTATGCACGGCCCGCCGCCGCGGACTCATCACCCTTGCGCCGCACGTCCACAGCCCCGAAGCCGAGGAAGACGCGATGAGACGAGACCCGGCCGCTTGGCCACGGCCGCCATGACTCCATCGACAACGGCGATCATGCTGACGGCACCGACACGAGGCGAGGCGGGCACCTCGCCGGCAGCTGGATCGGTGACGGACTCCGCGACGGCTCCGCCCCTCCCCGCCACTCCATGCCCCGTCGGCGAACCGATTAGCGCGAGGTATCCTGCCGGCCGGCCGGCAGGTTCTTGGGGAGTCGCATGAACATAGGGGAGATCGCCCGGCGCGCCGGCGTGTCACGTAGCACTGTGTCGTATGCGCTCAGCGGCAAGCGGCACGTCGCGCCCAGCACCCGCAGACGGATCCAAGACGTCATCGACGAATTGGGATATCGCCCCAACGCGGCGGCGAGGGCTCTCAAGGAGGGCCGGACCCGGACGATCGGTCTCGTTATCCCACCGGCCGGCAACCGGCTCACGCACATGCAGCTGGACTTCGTCGCCAGCGTGGTCGACGCCGCCGCCCGGGTGGACCTGGACGTGCTGCTGTCCTCCTCCGGCGGGGATCACGACCGTTCCTTCGAGCGCCTGGTCTCGGAGTACCGGGTGGACGGCGTGATTCTGATGGAGATCCGCCTGGAGGACCCTCGCGTGGGCCGCCTGCAGAAGGCAGGGCTGCCCTTCGTCGGTATCGGGCACACAGCCGGCGACCAGCAGATGTCCTGGATCGACGTCGATTACGCCGGCTTGATCCAGCACTGCGTGCGGCACCTCGCCGATCTGGGGCACCGCCGGGTGGCTCTGGTCACCCGTTCCCCGGAACTCATCGCGGCCGGCTACGGCCCCGCGCGCAGGGCCAGGGAGGGCTTCGAGACGGCTCTGACCGAACGCGGTCTCGACGGCATCGAAGTGTCTTGCGGGGACGATGCCCGCTCCGGCCAGGAATGCGTCGAGGCGCTCCTGCGCAGCCATCCGGACCTCACCGCGATCACCACCATCAACGAGGCCGCCCTGCCCGGCATCCAGCGTGCGCTGGCGGACACAGGCCTCGAAGTGCCGTACGACTTCTCCATCACCGGAGTGGCGGCCAGGACATGGGCCGAGGACTTCCATCCGCCGCTCACGGCGGCGGACGTACCGGCCCAGGAGATGGGCGAGAAGGCCGTTTCCCTGCTGGTGGAACGTATCGCCTCGCCGGACACTCCGCCTCGGCACATCCTGTTGACGCCCCCGATCTCACTGCGCTCCAGCACAGCCGCGGCACCCACCGCCCGGCCGTCGCGAGTCGATCGCGCGGCGCACTGACGCACTGAGCTTGTCTTTTAACCTCCGTGCGCTTGGGTGTGCAGGCGCGCCTCCGTAGGGTGCGGTGTTTGATCACGCGGAAGGGGAGAGCTGTTCGCGCACCCATTCGGGATCGAGGTTGGTGTGTGGCTGGCCCGCCACGACGACGGTCTGCACGATCTCGTTGCCGTCGTTGGCTGCTCTCACCGCTGCGGCTCCTGCCGGGTCGCGCCAGATGTTGACCCAGTGCTAGTGGCGGGCGCTGCTGCCCAGCCAGATGCGCAGTCGTATGCAGTACTTGCAGCCCGGCCGCCAGAAGACGACGGGTTGGCTGTCGACCGCGCTGCGGCGTTGTGCCTCCTGTGCACCTATCGACCTCGGGAAGATCAGGGGTGAGTTCACGCTGGCGAGCGCCAGGAATGCCAGCAGGAGTGCTGCGGCTGTGCCGGAGCTCCCCTTGAACATCTACCCAGTCGCGACGGCTGAGCCGCTGCGCACAAGCGGCATCGGCAGGATCCAAGCGCGCATCATGGTGATGCAGGCTATCGATGAGTCGAAATGCTCCTCGAACTAGGCCGCTCACCTGGTGTTCTCCGGACGCTGAGGCGGCCTTCGTCTGATCATGTGCTCCGACCAAGGATGCACGTGACCACGACGAAGGCCGTGAAGGTGAGTCCGCCGGGGGAAGCGTTCGCGAAAGCGTCATGCTTCCGAGAGGACGTATTCGACTGCCTGACCGCGCGCGGGGACGAACTGTTCGACCTCACCGACGCGTTGCTGTGCGCGGACGGACCGGTGACGGCCCCGGTGGACCTGACGTTGGCGGCTGAGCACCGGCGCGGGCACGGCGCGATGTACGACGCACTGAACAGCGGAAACATGGACGTGCCCCGGCTGCGGCGGGTTCTGACGGGCCTGCCCATGCCGCAGGCCGCCGACGGCCGCATGGTCCTCGCCGTCGACGTCAGCAACTGGCTCCGCCCCGACGCCCCGACCAGCGCGGACCACTTGTTCTGCCACGTCTACGGCCGCAGCGGACGGTCCTCGGACCAGTTCATTCCCGGCTGGCCGTACTCGTTCGTCGCCGCCCTGGAATCGGGCCGGACGTCCTGGTGCCAGTTCCTGGACGCCGTGCGTCTCGGGCCGGGCAATGACGTCGCCGAGGTCACCGCCGCACAGGTCCGCCGGGTGATCGTCGACCTGATCGAGATGGGCCGCTGGCACTTCGGCGACCGCGACATCCTCATCGTCTTCGACGCCGGCTACGGCGCCCCGCGCATGGCCCACCTCCTCGACAGCCTCCCGGTCGAGGTGTTGGGGCGGATGCACTCCGACCGCGTCATGCGACGGCCGACGCCCTCGCTCAAGTAGTACGCCCTGTCCTACCCCCAAGGCGGGCGACCGCCGAGGCGCGGCAAGGAGTTCCGCTTCGCCAAGCCGGAGACCCGGGGCGAGCCGGACGCGGCGACGGCCCAGGTCACCGACCGGTACGGCACCGCCCGCGCGATGGCCTGGGACCGGTCCCACAAACACATACGCCGGCACTTTCTCTCCTGCCTCAGGGGAACGATAGTTCCGGGACGATCACTTTCATCACCGGGATCCCCATGTCCGCTCTCGTCAGATCCATGAGCGCAATCTGTCCTATTCCTTCCTCGAGCAGAGCATCGAACAACTCGGCGGCATCGTCTTCGAACGAGGCGTGAGAATAAGTGGGGACATCCCGGAAGTCGCGCATCCCCTGCGCCTGGTGGAGGTCAACGCGCTGACGCGCGAGGTGTTCGACTGCGAGCCGTGGCTGTTCACTGCGGTGGAGTCCCGCCGGAGCGTGCGTATGGATGCCACGCTGGCCGCGTTCCAGGACCCGGGCCGGCGCTTCACGCACTGGCCCGAGCGCCACAGCGGTGTAGGCCGTCCGTTCCCAAAGGGTGTCTCACGACCCCATGACGTCCGGCGTCTGCGGAAGACCGCGAAGACGACCCGGGTGGTCGCGCTCGGCGGCACCTTGACCGACCTGGCCGGCGACGATCACAGTGTCCGCGTCTTCCAGCATCACTACGCTCACGGCACCACCGCACACGTACTGGCGGGGGCCGCGATGAACCGCGCCCAGTCCAAGGTCTTCGCCAAGGTCACCGGAAAGGCGACCTTGGTGCGGCCCGAGGATGAAGCACGCCTCGGCGAACTCGAGGTCGCCTCCGCGCTCGGTGTCACGCCGGAACAGGGGCGCCGAACTGCGCGACGGTGAGCTCGACATGGGCGTGAGCAACTGCAAGGACCCGCACAACTCTCCCCACTCGGTGCCCGGAAAGCTCTGCCACGTCGCTCCGGCGATGTACATGATCTGCGATAACGCCGTCGTCTTCGTCTCTCAGCTGCCCCAGCAGCTGCTGCTCTTCGAACACATCCAGCACATGCGTGACGTGCTGCCGCCGAAGACCTGGCACAGCGTGTGGGCACGGCAGGAGGCCGCGCTGAAGGACGCCTGATGCCGGTGTCCGCCGCCACTGAGACGAAACTCCGCGAGGCCATGGCCCGTCTGTCGGCCGGTGAGCCACTGCACACCGACGGCGCGCTGATCAAGGAGAAACAGAGCGGCGAAGGACGCCTCGGTGTTCAGCCGCTCAAGGTTGTCTCCCATGGTGATCGGGAGAGTGACGGCGCCGTCCGGGCCGATACCCACCGGGATGGGCAGTTGCGGGGCGTGGTGTTCGACGAGCCGGGTCAGACGCCGGTTCAGCTCATCGATCTGTGCGGTGAGCTGCTCGATGCGCTGGGCCAGCAGGCTCAGGGTGACGCGGGTGGCCTGGGCCACGGCGTCCTCCTCGCACCCGCTGTGTTCGCCATCGAGCGGGTTGAGGCGCGCGCAGGTGCGTAACAGTTCGCGGTTGCCCAGGCTGGACAGCCGCTCCCGCAGGGGCGGGTCCGCTATGACCAGGACGGCCTTGAGCTGGTTGATCGCCTGGGTGCGGGCCTTGACCGCGGAGTCTTTGGCGAGTTTGAACATCCGGGCGCTCTGCACCGGACCGTCCCCGGCCTTTGCCCGGGCCCGAGCGCGACCGCTGAGCACGGCCCGCGCGGCAGCCTGCGCATCGAGCGGGTCCGACTTCCCCAGCAGCCGGCGGGCCGAGCGGTCGGGCCGGTTCACCTCGTACAACTGGACGCGCTGAGCCAGCAGGTAGCGGGACAGGCCCGCTCCGAAGGTACCGGTGCCCTCCACACCGGCCCGGCGCACCCTCCCCAGCTTGCGGGCCCAGACGAGCAGCCGACCGTAGCCGGCCGCCGTGGCCGCGGCTTGATGTAGGTGTGGGCAAAGCTCTTGTCCAGTACGTGCCAGTGGAACGCCGACTGGAACTCGGCGCCGTTGTCCGTCTGAAGGACCTCGGCCTGGAACGGCAGCCGCAGGACGACGTAGTCGAGGAACTGGATGGCCGTGAACTGGAAGTATTTGTTGCGCCCGCCGCGGCGCCCTTGTGGCATCGAGGTGAGCGGCTCGATGAACTTCACGTCGATCTGCACGCGGTGGTCGGGCAGTTGCTTCTCGTACCGCTTCCATCGGCGGTCGTGGCGCTTGTAGCGCGGAAAGGCCGGCAGGCGGCCCATGCCGAGGCGGTTGAGTATGCGCCAGACGCCGGACTTGCTGATGGTGACGTCGTGGTATCGCTTGAGGTACATGGCGATCTTCTCGGGCCCGAAGTGGTAGTTCTGCCGCAGGTAGATGATCTTCCCGACCACCTCGACATGCGTCGTGTTCGGGCACTTCTTGGGCGCTTTGGAGCGGGTGCGCAGGTCTTCGACGCCCTCGGCCTGGTAGCGGCGGTACCAGGTGTAGTACGCCTGCCGCGAGATGCCGAAATACCGGCAGGACATCACGCCGTTTCCGCTGACCTCTTCGACGTGGCGTATGAGGGCCAGGCGCGGACTTCGGCGGCCGGCGTAGTGCAGTCCCGGATGTGACATGCCGCTGCCGAAGACTTCGACGTTGTATGTCGTGAACGCGTCTGACGCGGCCGTTGAACGTCGACGACATGTCGTGGACCAGGAACCACTTCGACAGCAGATTGATTGAGGCGATAAGGTCATACGTATGCCAAACGAGTCGCAGCCCGCAACCCGGCTGTTCCCGCGACGGCTGCCCGTCGGCCGCTTGGGTGTTGCAGTCGTTTCCGAACTCGTCGACCTCATCGTGACGGGGCAGTTGAAGGAAGGCGAGTTGCTGCCCCCGGAGGGTCCACTGAGCGAACACTTCGGCGTGAGTCGCACGGTGCTACGTGAATCGGTGAAGCGGCTCGAGGAGAAGGGCCTGGTGATCGTCTCCCAGGGTCGCGGCACCCAGGTGCGGGCGCCGGGCTACTGGAACATGCTCGATCCGGTGGTGCTGTCCGCGTTGATCGACAACGATGAGACGCTCGGTGTCCTTGACGAGCTGACGATCGTGCGGGCGAGCCTCGAGTCGGCGATGGCGGGCGCGGTTGCCGGTTCTCGCAGCGCAGATGAGTTGAGGAGGCTGGAGAACGCGTTGACCACGATGCGTGAAAGCGCGTCCGAGACGGATTCCTTCCGGCAGGCGGATGTGGTGTTCCACTACGCGCTCATGGAGATCTCCGGCAACCGGCTGGCGGAGAACATCGCCAAGCATCTGTACAAGCGAGCCGTGGAGTCCAGCCGCTACCAGGGCATCGACCCGCCTGATGCGTTCGTACTGACGCTGAAGGAACACGCGGCGATCGTCGATGCCATCTCAAGGAAGGACGTCGCGGCGGCCCAGAAGGCGATGCATGATCACATCCACGTCTCGTGGGAGCGTCGCCGGCTGCCCGACCACGCGCCACGGGCGCGTGGTCGGGCGCTCGATCAGGAGAGCGAGTAGACGTCGGCAGCGTTGCCGCCGAATACACGCGCGCGTTCCGAGGCGGAAAGCCCGTCGAGCAGGGCTTCCAGAGCGGACTTCCAGGGTGCCGCACCCCCGCCGAGCTCAGCCAGCGGCCAGTCGGAGCCGTAGAGCAGGCGCTCAGGGCCGAAGGATCCCAGGGCGATCGTCACCGGGGCGGCGAGATCGGCTGCACGCCATGATCCGGGGGCGAGGCCCGACGTGAGTCCCGAGACCTTCGCGACGACGTTCGGTTGCCGCGCGAACTCCCGCAGTCGCGATGCCCACGTGCTCCTGTCCTGACCGGGCTCGGGCGGACCGCCCAGGTGATCGAGCACGAAGCGGAGTCCGCCGTGACGTGCGGCCAAGCGGGTTGCCTGAGGGAGCTGCCACTCACGCACGACGAGGTCGAAGCAGAGATCCTCACGCTCGAGTACGGCGAGGCCAGCGCTGATCTCCTCGCGCATCATCCACTGCGGGTCCGGGTCGATGTGGGCCAGATGCCGCACCCCGACGACGGGGACAGCGGCGTTCTTGCGGATCTGGTCGAGCTGAGGTCCGACCTCCGCCGCGAGGTCGACCCACGCGACGAGGCCGGCGATGGCTGATGAGTCCAGCTTGGCGAGCCGGATGCTCTCATCGAGGCTGTTGCTCGACTGCACGACCACGGCACGGTCGAGTCCGGTCGTGGCCAACATCTCGCTCAGATCGGCGGCGCCGAAGTCGCGGGCGATCGGCGCCATGGTCTCCGCGTCGATCCAGTCCTGCGGGTCCACCGCTCGATCCCACAGGTGTACGTGGGCGTCAATACCGGCATTCATGCGAGGTGCCACACTTCCTCGACAGGCTGCCACAGCGCCCCGGGATCACGCTCCTCGGCGATCCTCACCTGGCACGGGTCGGTGCGCGTCCACCATTCCTGCGAAGCCGGG
The DNA here is from genome assembly GCF_055564375.1 of Streptomyces sp. NPDC029138. Taxonomy (NCBI): domain Bacteria; kingdom Bacillati; phylum Actinomycetota; class Actinomycetes; order Kitasatosporales; family Streptomycetaceae; genus Streptomyces; species Streptomyces sp. NPDC029138. Next base: position 50,969 of record NZ_JBVHWM010000028.1, on the reverse strand, counting down.
TCCTCGGCGATCCGTCGCATGTCCGCCTCGTGGTCCTCGCCGACGTACTCGTAGTAGGCGAACAGGATGTCGCCGAAGATGAAGATGCTGTAGTTGCGCACGTTGCACTCGGTGAGCTTTCGCTCGACGCTCGGCCACACGGCACGGTGCAGCGCCAGGTACTCCTCGCGCTTCTCGGGCCGCACACCCACGACGAAGGCCCTGCGCTCAGGTCGACGGGTCACGAGGGTCGGCCTCCGCGGTGCGACGGGTCATCCATCATGTCCGGCTCGGCAACCAGCCGCAGGGCAGCGCGCTCGGGCCGAATGTGCGGTCCGGTCGCCGCGGGCCGGGGCGTCACAGCACCGGCCGGTGACATCTGGGACTCGTCGACCACGATCCCGATGCCTGGGCGATCGCCCAGGACGATGCCTCCGTCGTCGAACTGCTGGTCGACGTCGAGACCGACGGGAAAGAGAAGATCCTGGACTTCGAAGGCCAGATGGTTCGGCACGGCGGCGGCGGCGTGCGCCACGGGGTTCGCGTTGTACGCGACGGGACTCACCGGCAGATCGTGGGCGTGCGCGAGCGTCGCAACGCGGAGGAAGTGGGTGATCCCCCACACGTTGCCGACCTGCACGATGTCGACCGCGTTGGCGTCCAGCAGGGGGCGGTACTGCTCCAGCCCGGTCAGGTTCTCGCCGCTTGCGATCGCCGCGCGCACCTTCCCGCGCAGCGCGGCCATGCCGGCCGCATCCCACCGGCGCAGCGGTTCCTCCACCCAGGTGAGGTCCATGCGCTGCTCGATGGCCGCGACATACCGGGCCGCCTGGGCATGGTTCCACGACTCGTTGGCGTCGAACATGAGCGCCGGACGGCGGGAGTTGCGGCTGAGAATGTCGCGCATGATCTCCAGCCGGGGCAGGTCGCGGTCGAGGTCGCGGCCGCCTTTGAGCTTGCCGGCCTTGAACCCGCGGTCCGCGAACCGAGTGTAGAGGTCGGCGAGTTCGTCCTCGGTCAGGCCGTACTCAAGACCGGACGCGTACCCGGGGACGAAGCGCTCGCGGGCTCCGAGGGTCCGCCAGAGCGGCTCGTCAGCGGCCTTGGCCTTGATGTCCCAGAGGGCCATGTCGACGGCCCCGATGGTGCCGAAGGTGGATCCTGAGTGACCGGCCTTGAACACCCAGTCGAGCATTCGGTCGTAGAGCGCCACGACCGACCGCGGGTCATCGCCCTCGATCGCGGGGAAGACACGGGCGATCTCGGCGTGGGACCCGAGGCCTACTCCCTCGATGCCGGTGTCGGTCTCGATGACGAGGACGGGGACCGGCGTGGCGTGGCTGGGCTGGACACCGTTGACATCCCCGGTGATTCTGCCCCAGTCGTGAACGGTGTTCAGGCTGCGGTACCCGGTGATCTTCATCGGCGGTGGTTCTCCTTGCATGTGCGAGCGGTCATTCCTTGGTTCCTCCAGCTGTCATGCCCGCGACCAGGAATCGCTGGGAGAACAGGAAGACGACCAGGACAGGCAGGATCGACACGATCGTCCCCAGCGCCAGGGTGGGCAGCTGGACGGAGTCGGATCCAGCGGAGCTGGGATTGAAAGCCGGGGTTGACGCCAGAAGCGAGGTGAGCCCGACCTGGATCGGGTAGCCGTCGCTCGAGGGCAGCATCACGAACGGGAGGAAGAAGTTGTTCCAGTTCTGTACAAAGCTGAAGAACGCCACCAGGGCGACGATCGGGGCGGCCAGCGGAAGGGCGACCCGGGTGAAGACCTGGAACCCGTTGCAGCCGTCGATGCGCGCGGCGGCGAGGATGTCACGAGGGATGCTGGTCGAGAAGTAGATGTAGGTGAGATAGACGCCGAACGGGAAGAACGACATGGGCAGGATCACCGACAGCGGGCTTCCGATCAGCCCGACGCTGTTCAGCTCGAGGAAGATGGGCAGTACCAGTGCGGTGCTGGGGATCAGCATGACGACGAGTGTCAGCACGAGCAGGGCCTGCCGAAGTCTGAACTCCGTGAGCGCGAGCGCGTAGCCGGCGGGGATGCTCACGAAGAGCGTGATCACCAGAGCGCCGATCGCGTACAGCGCGGAGTTCCCGATCCAGGTCGTCACCGCACCGTCCTGGAAGTCGAACAGCTGATGCCAGTTGGCGACGAGGTCCGACCACGACCCGAGCGAGAACGGGTCGGCGACGACGAGCGTCTTCGAGGATTTCGTGACCGCGAGGAGCAGCCAGACGATCGGGACGGCGAAGAACAGGACGAAGACGACGAGCAGGACGCCGGCGATGGACCGCCCGCTCCACCCGCTGAGGCTCGGCCGGCGGCGTCCGGCGGAGAGTGCTGCCATGGTCATTCCTTCTCGAAGAGGCCGCCGCGAGTCACGAACACCCAGGACAGCAGGAGTGCGACGACCAGCAGGATCAGCGAGATCGCGGCCGCACCGTTGAAGTCGTTCTGCTGGAACGCGTACTGGTAAGCCAGCTGGTTGAGCGAGTAGTCGTTGGGCACCACTGCGTTGCTGGCCTGGCTGAGCAGCTGTGGCTCGACGAAAAGCTGGGTGCCGGCCGCGAGCGACATGACGCCCATGTACGCAACCCACTTGCGCAGCATCGGAAGCTGGATCCGCAACGCGATCTGGACCGCGTTCGCGCCGTCGATGCGGGCGGCCTCGATCACTTCGGTGCTGATGTTGTTGAGGGCGCCGTACATGATGATGATCCACCCGCCGGCTCCGGTCCAGAACGCGATGATCGCGAAGATCGTCGGAAGATGGCCGGGTTGGATCACCTGCACGAAGCTGTCGAACCCCATCGCGCTGAGCAGACCGCTGACCGGGCTCGCCGTCGGATCGAGGACGAAGAGCCACAACAGGACGCTTGACGCGCCCGCGAGCGCGCCGGGCAGGTAGTAGACGAAGCGCAGGGTCGTGCTCACCCACCGCACACTGACGGCGTGGACCACCAACGCCAGGCCGACGACGAAGACGACCAGCCCGAGGAGCCAGATGATGAGATAGGTGGTGACGTGCAACACGGCCGGCCAGAACCGGAAGTCACCGACGACCTTGGTGAAGTTGTCGAAGCCCGCGAATCCACCGTCGGCGTTCGTGAAGGCCAGTAGTACTGCGTAGAGCGAGGGGACGATTCCGAAGGCGATGGTGAGCAGCGCGTAGGGCGAGACGAAGAGGTAGCCGATCGGACTGCGAGCGAAGGCGCGGCCGGCTGGCCGGCCTCTACCCCGGCCTGACCGCCGACGCCCTGAGGCGTCAGCGGTCGGCTGGTCACTCGGAGGAGCGAGGGTCATTTCACTTCACCCTGTATCCGTTGACCTCGGCCTGGTTCTCGATCGCCTTCTGCCAGGTCGGCAGCAGGTCCACGATCGACTTGCCGCCCGTGATCCCTGGGGTCATCGTCTTCGCCCATATCGCCTCCTGGCTGAATGTGGGGTAACCCCAGCCATCCCAGACTCGCGACGCTGCGGTCTCCACCGGCTGCAGCGAGGTGGCGTAGTACTTGCTCGCCTCCTGCTTGGCGATCCACTTCTGCGCGGCGGGCGCGTACGCCGGGTAACCCGGTGCGACATTGACCTGATACTCGTCGGCCGTGGTAACGAACCGGACGAACTTCTCAGCGGCCTTCAAGTTCTTCGAATGGCTGGAGATGAACCAGGTTCCGCCACCCACGTTGCCCGTCACCGCCTCACTCTCGCCCTTCCACGGCAGCGGCGCGGCGACGCCGAGCCGGCCGGCCGACATGTTGAGCGACTGAGGGTTGTTGAAGATCGCGCCGGCGTACCAGGCCGGGCCCGGCATCATCAGCACTTTGCCTGAGTACTTCTTCAAGAACTCGGGAGTGAACACGCTGACCACCGGAACGGTCCCGTTCTGGCGGAGGGCGTCGAGCATCGAGGCCGCCCGCTTGCACTCGGTCGAGTCGGTCTTCACGGTGAGGGACTTGGGGCCGGGCACGTCATTGGCCTGGCACTTGCTCGCCCACATGAACACCTCGGGCGTCCATGCATCCCCAGCCGTCCCGATGATGTAGCCGGGGTGCTCCTTGGCGACCTTCTCCCCGAGCGCCTGGTACTCCTCCCACGTGGTCGGGAGGGCGTAGCCGAACTGCTCCAGCAGGGACTTGTCGTACCAGAGCACCGCCTGGGCGAGGTCGTTGCGCAGGCAGTACACGCGGCCGTCCACCGTGCAGGGGTTGAGTGAGCCTTCGGTGAAGTTGCTGAGCGTGTCCTTCGGGACCAGGCCCTTGTCCAACACGGCCGCGAACGCCTGCTTGCCGGCGCTCTTCTGGCTGGCCCATGCCGCGTCGTTGTTCTGGCTGGAGAAGACGACGTCGGGCCAGCCACTACCGGCGCGGTCGAAGAGCTGCATCTTCGTCCGGAAAGAGTTGGACCCGTTGGCCGACCCGTCATAGGTGACGACCTTGATCTTGGTGTCCGGGTTCGCCGTCTGGAACGCCTTCGCGGCAGCCTGTCGGTCCGCGTCCACCCAGACGGTGATCGTCGAGGAGGCCTCCTGCTTGGCTTCGGGAAAGCCGTACGACCCGTTCGCCGAGCTGCCTTCGCCGCCGCAACCAGCGAGGGTCAGGAGCGCCGTTGCTGCGCACAATACGGCGACGGTCGACGCCTTACGGCGCGAACGCACCACAGTGCGGGTTCCGACCATGGGATGTCCTTGTCTTGTCGACTTCGTTGACGACTCTGCGCCAGGACCTTAGAGCATACGTATGATGTTTGTCATCACCTGAGTCGCTGACGTCGTTCTGATCTGGAGAGGTGCGCGTCGAATGGTGGTCTTGTTCGGTGGGCGCCGTCGGCTGCGGGCATGAAGTCAGGGCCCTTTGGCAGTTCGAGGTCGCGAAACCAACTGAGATCCCGCGACTCTGTCGCCGCGTTGTACGCGCTCACGCCGGTGGACTTCAACTCAGCCGCACCGAGGGGTGATTGTGCCGCTCAGCCGGAGGGGCACTGCCATCGGGCGGTACTGAAGTGATTCGCCTCCTCGTCGACGGCATCACTTGCGGGCGATGTCCGTCGGCTTCCCGCCGCGGGACCGAATCTGTGCGTCCTGCCGCCGTAGGCACGACCACTGGCCGGTGAGTCCCAGGACCGGTTTGCGCGCGGTGATCCGCGAGAGGCGCCGCGGCCCTTTCGCCCACCTCCTGCGCACTCGCGGTCTTGCCCGGCGACACCCTGGGCAAGCGTGAACCGGCCCGGCGCCACCTTGGCGAGCCGGCCTCGCGTGACCAGACGCCTCGCCCACGACCGCAGCGGCTCCACCCGCTGGCGCCACGTCCATGCGGAACACGGCGGCCGCCTCCGGGCAGGTCAGCGATCCTTGGCCAAGCCGGAGGCGGTCCGAGAGAGCCTGCAGAATGCGCTGGTGGTCCACCGCCTGCGCTGGCCGGGCCAGCCCTTCACGCCACACCGGCACCTGCGATTCCGGCTCCGCCGAATCCCGGGGCGTCGTCAGCCCGTCCGCAACCGGCGCATCCGGTACGTCGGCGCGTCGGGATCGACGGTGACGCTCGCGTTGAACACCTTGCCCTCCGGTGGCGCGAACAACCCGCCGACCCAGGGCGTTGGAGCCGACTCGTCCTACCCCGACCGCCTCAATGCCGAGCCGGCTGAGGCCCGTGGCAACGTTGCTGTCCCGCACACCAGTCGCGCTGCGAGCGCCGGTCACCTCGGCGGGGCGCCGACATCGGCGGCGCGGAACAGCGCCAGCGTCTCCCCACGGTCAGCACGTGCCCGCCTATCAGGCTGCCCTCACCGCTTCCTGCCGGAGCGTTGTCACCACCGGCGGGCGTTCGAAGAGCCTCATCGGCCAAGCCAGCCGCCGTCGACCGGCAGGATCGTCCCGGAGACGTAGCGCGCGGCGTCCGAGGCCAGGAACACGGCAGCGCCTGCAAGGTCCTCCGCCGTTCCCCACCGCCCTGCCGGTATCCGCTCGAGGATCGCGCGGGACCGGTCAGGGTCGTCCTGAAGCGCTTGGGTGTTGTCGGTCGCGATGTAGCCCGGTGCGATGCCGTTGACAGTCACACCGTATCCAGCCCACTCGTTCGAGAGCGCCCGGATCAGTCCCGCCATGCCGGACTTGGCCGCCGCGTAGCCCGGCACGTTGATCCCGCCCTGGAAAGAGAGCAGGGAGGCGGTGAAGACGATGCGCCCGTGCTGCGCATCCAGCATCCGCCGCCCGAGAACCTGGCTGAGCACGAACGTGCTCGTGAGATCGACTTCGAGCACCTCGTCGAACCATTCCAGAGGGTGCTCGGCGGCGGGAGCCCGGCGGATGGTCCCGGCGTTGTTGACCAGGATGTCCACAGGGCGCTCGCCTGCGGCGAGTTCCTCGGCGATCCGGATCACCTGCCGCCGGTCCGCGAAGTCGACGCGGTGTCCCGAGAATTCGCGGCCGAGCTGGCGCACGCGGTCGCCGATCGCCGATGACGCCGGATCGAGGGTGGCGGAGAGTCCAACGATGTCGGCACCGGCAGCGGCCAGAGCCTCGGCGACGGCGAACCCGATTCCACGCTTGGCCCCCGTCACGACGGCGAGGCGCCCGGTCAGATCGAACGGGTTCAAGACGCGCTCACCTCGACGAGCAGCTTCATGGCCTGCCCGGCCTCGAGGACACCGAAGGCCGATTCGAGCTCATTCAGGGGCACGATGCCCGTGATGAGCTTCTGGGCCGGGATGGCGCCCTCGGCCAAGAGTTCGATGGCGCGCTCGAAGTCGTGGCGCTGGTAGACCCGTGCTCCGAGCAACCTCAACTCCCGCCAGAACACGCGGTGCAGGTCAATGGGCCGCGGTTGCGAGTGGATGGCCACCACCACGAGCGTGCCACGGACCTTCGCCAAGCTGGTGGCGCCGAGCACGGCAGCGGCCGAGCCGGAGACTTCGAACACGACGTCCGCTCCGGCGCCGTCCGTCCACTCCTCCACCCAGGCGACCTGATCGACCGACGAGGGGTCCAGCGTCGTCAGCCCCATCTCCTCGGCGGCGGCCCGCCGGGTCGGGTCGATCTCGGCGATCACGACCTCGGCACCGAACGCGGCAGCGACGATCGCGATCAAAACGCCGATCGGGCCCGCACCGATAACGACCGCCTTGCCGCCTGCGACGAGTTCGGAACGCCGTACGTCGTGAACGGCCACCGCGACGGGCTCCACGAGCGCTGCGTCTCGCAGCGAGATCTCCGAGGGCAGCCGCACGAGTGTCGACGCCGGCACATTCCAGCGCTCCTGAAGGGCTCCCGGGCTGTCGATGCCGATGAAGTCCAGGTTCTGGCAGATGTGCTCGTTACCAGCACGGCAGGCCGGACAGGTGCCGTCCCAGGCCAGCGGCATGACGGTCACCGCATCACCCACCGACCAGCCCTCCACGCCGGCGCCGAGGGCGACGATCGTGCCTGACATCTCGTGTCCGATCGTCGCCGACTTGCTGACCCGACCGTCCATGTCCCCGTGGAACACGTGGAGGTCCGTGCCGCAGATTCCGACGTAAGCCACGGCGACTTGGACCTGCCCCGCACGCGGCTCGGCTGGTTCCCGCTGCTCCACCGTCATCGTGCGCGCGCCTACGTAACTTGCTGCCAACATGCCGATCGGCTCCTCCTCGTTCTGTCGCAGGCCGCACCGGCCCACAGCACTGCGCGGCCCACAAGAAACATAATACGTATGCTGTCGCCGTTATAGTCGGTCTCGTGACCAGCAAGCAACCACCGCGCGACCACGCATCCACGGAAGAGACGCTGCCGACCCGAGGACTGCGAACCGGGCACCAGCTCACGGAGTTGGGCCTGGGTGCAGCCCAGTTCGGCAACCTGTTCACCGAGACGACCGACGACGAGTCGCATCGCGCCGTCAAAGCCGCAGTCGAGGAAGGGATCCGCTACTTCGACACCGCCCCGCATTACGGCCTCGGGCTCTCCGAACGCCGCCTGGGGGACGCCCTGCACGCGGCCATTCGGCAAGGCGTGACCATCTCCTCCAAGGTCGGGCGCCTGCTCGTGGACAGCCCGGACATGAGTCACCGGCTCGACGACGACGGGTTCATCGTGCCAGCGACGAAGAGGCGCGTCTGGGACTTCAGCCGCGACGGGATCCTTCGCTCCGTGGAGGAGTCACTAGCTCGGCTCGGGACGGACCGACTCGACATCGCCTACCTGCACGATCCGGACGACCATTGGGGTCCGGCATCGTCGAGCGGGATCGCCACTCTGGCCGAGCTTCGGGACCAGGGCGTCGTCGGCGCCATTGGCGCCGGCATGAACCAGGCGGCGATGCTGGCCGAGTTCGTGAGGCAGACCGACGTCGACGTGGTGATGGTCGCCGGGCGATTCACTCTTCTTGATCAATCGGCACTGGACGACCTGCTACCCGTCGCCAGCGCCCGCGGCGTCGGCGTCGTCGCCGCGGCGGTCTACAACTCCGGACTACTGAGCAGTACGACCGTGGACGGCTCGGCGACCTACGACTACAGGGCAGCGCCGCGGGCCGTCGTCGAACGTGCCGCCCGCATTGCCGCCGCCTGTGAGCGACACGGCGTGGAGCTTCCCATGGCCGCCGTTCAATACCCGCTGCGCCATCCCGCGGTCACCTCGGTGGTGACAGGGATGCGCACTCAGGAACACGTGCGAAGCAATATCGCGCGGTATCGGGCCGTGATCCCAGAGGCGCTCTGGGAGGAACTGCACTTCACAGGACTCGTCCCTGACCCCACCCGCACAAGCTAGCGCTCAAGGGCACAAGTAAACATCATACGAATCTTGTCGCAAACATCATACGTATGCTAACTCTGTGGCGGGCATCAATGCCTCAGTCACAGGAAGCGATCGAACATGACATCGACGTCAGACTCGACACGCTCGGTAAGCAGACGATGGAGGCGCAGGGCGAGCACCCTGGCAGCGCTCGGCGTCTGCGCCGTCATCGCATCAGCGCTCATTCCCATGCACGCACAAGCCGCGCCTCGGACGGTGTACTTCGCAGCGCCGGACGGCAAGGACTCCGGACGCTGCAGCCAGTCGCAGCCGTGCTCGCTCGAGCAGGCTCAGCATGTGGTCGGCCCGGCCGCCAAACATGGTGACGTGAGCGTTCAGCTTGCCGACGGCACCTACCGCCTCTCCGAGCCTCTCCGGTTCGGACCCGGCAACGACGGCGGCGACCACACCATCCACTGGAACGCCGCCCCGGACGCTCACCCCGTCATCACTGGCGCCTCGAAGGTCACCGGCTGGTCCAAGTCCGAGGCAGGGTCAGGCATCTGGGAGGCGGATACCCCCAGCGGCCTCGACACCCGCCAGCTCTACGTGAACGGCGTGATCGCTCCGCGCGCCGCCATCCGCCTGGCCAACGCGGACGTCACTCCCACGGCAACCGGTCTCACCATCAAGAACCCGGCCCTGAGCTACCTCGCCACGCTCCCCGACCAGGGACGCATCGAGTTCGAGTCCCTCGGCGACTTCACGAACCGCTACTCACCGGTTCAGAGCATCAGTGCCACCGAGATCACGATGGCACAGCCGGCGTGGGACAACAACACGTGGGGCTGGGACACCGTCCAGAACTCGTTCCTGGCCGGTCCGAGCTGGTACCTGGACAACTCACTGAGCTTCCTCACCCAGGTCGGCCAGTGGTACATAGATCCAGGCGCCGGCAAGCTCTACTACAAGCCGGCGAACGGGGTCGACCCCAACCGGCTCGACATCGAGCTGCCCCGCCTGGAGACACTGATCAGCATCGGCGGGACGTACGGCAAGCCGGTGACCGGCCTTGCCTTCAAGGGCATCCAGTTCTCCGGAACCTCCTGGCTCGGCCCCTCGACCGACGGGTATGCGGACCAGCAGAACGGCCTCTTCATCAAGGGCACCTACGACTACCGCCCTGCTGACGCCTTCACCAGCTGCTCGCGCGGATGCGAGATGTTCGAGCGAGCGCGCACCAGTTGGTACCAGGAGCCCGCCGCCGTGCAGGTCTCCGCTGCCAGCCGCATCTCGTTCACCGGCAACACGTTCACCAACCTCGGCCAGTCGGCGCTGGGCGTCGGAAACGACGCCAACGCCACGACGACCGGCGTCGGGCTGGGCGCCAGCGACATCGACGTGGTCGGCAACCGGTTCATGGAGAACAGCGGGCACGGCATCGCGGTCGGCGGCGTGCTGCCTGACGCACACCACCCCAGCGACCCGAGGATGACCAACCGGGACATCCTGATCTCCGACAACACGATCAATCGCGTGGCGGTGGACTACAAGGACAACAGCGGCATCTTCAGCACTTACGTCACCAATGCCCGCATCCTGCACAACGAGGTCTCCAACGTCCCCTATGACGGCATCGACACCGGCTACGGTTGGGGCATCAACGACGCCGGGGGATCGAACGACTACGTCGACCGCGGCTACTACAAGTGGAACACGCTTTACACGACGCCGACCACGCTCAGGGACAACCGCGTCGAGGGCAACCTCGTGCACAACACGAAGGCACGCTTCGCCGACGGTGGATCGGTCTACAACCTCTCCGCCAGCCCGGGGACCGTGGTCGCCAGGAACTACCTGTTCAACATCTCAGGAGTCGGCCTCTACCTCGACGAGGGCTCGCGCTCAATGACGTACGAGAACAACGTGGTCCAAGGCGGTTCCTTCCTCTTCACCAACGCGTACAGCCTCCGCAACAACACCAGCGACAACGTCATCCAGAACAACTGGTACAACTCGGGTGGAGCGTCGACGCCGAACGCTGAGGCGCACAACAACAAGCTGATCAACAACGTGAAGGTCGCCGACGTCAACTGGCCCGGGGGCGCACGAGACGTGATCTGCCAGGCGGGCGTCGCCCCGAAGTACCGGACGTCGCTGAACGCGAACCAGTTCGGCTTCAGCGGGTGCGCGGTTCATGCACCGGTCGCACCCGGCCTCGCCACTGCCGGAGGCTCGGCCGTCAGCTCGTACTTCGGCCAGAGTGGTGAAAGTTTCGGGATCGCGGCGGCCGGCGCCGACGTGTGGGGCGCCGGCGGTCAACTCGACGACCAGTTCGGATCGATCTACCGGGCCGGTTCGTTTCACGCCGACTCGAGCGTGTCTACCCGGGTAGTGTCGGTCAACGACGCCAACGCCTGGGCCAAGTCCGGGGTCATGGTCCGCAACGACATGACCAAGGCGGGAGAGTCGGCCGGGTACGCCGTCGTCGCGGTTACCGCCCGCAACGGCGTCGTGTTCGAGTGGGACAGCAACGGCGACGGGTACCTGGACACCGACGCCCGCGCCAGCGTCGACATCTACCGCCCCATCTGGGTGAAGCTCACCCGATCAGGCACCTCGTTCAGCGCCTCGTACTCCTACGACGGTGCCAACTATGTCCCGATCGGTCAGCCCGTGACGTTGGCCTCCGCCGCAGCGAAGCAAGACGCGGGCATCTTCTCCACGTCCCACGACACCGCCCAATCAGCGATCAACCAGTTCGACTCCGGCGCCGTAGCAGCCGCAACGACGCCGTAGGCGCCTCACGGAGGGTCGACGACAGGCGCGGCGGATGCTTGTTTCTAGCGCGCTGCCAGACTGGCGGTTCGGGGACTCTGGCTGCGGGCGCACGAGAACACCAAGCGTGACCTGTTGTCGACCATCCGGCCGTGCGGCCGGATGGCCCAGTGCGGTGGGCCGCAGTCAGCCGAAGCTGCCACCTGTGCGTTCAGTGCGTTCGTGATGATGGGTCGGCCGTCTCACGGCTCCCGACGGAGACCCCGACAGAGTGCTCCCCGGCGCGGCCTCGCCCCATCACCAGTGCTGTCACGACGGCCCCTATGAGCGGGGTCCTGGCTGCAGCTGTCCGACCAGGTGGAAGACCTCCCGGGCCGCGTAGCGCTTGAGGCAAGGGACGATTTCGCGACGGGACTTACCCTCCTTGATCGGCGCTCGTAGTAGTCCTGAGCGCGCGGGGTCGACGGCCCCGCAGGAGCGATCACCATCACCATCCGCGGAGCATCCCCGCGGGGGCGCGGGGTCGACGCGACTGATCAAAACTACGGTCGACGTGTACGGGCACCTCGTCCACCCGCCTGGGACCACCGCGAGACGATCCTGCGAGCAGCTGTTCGGCCCGCCTCCACGTCCACGTCGGACGAGAAGTCGCATCCGGGAGACGCAACTCGCCCACAGATGCCAGCGCTGACTCCCGTCGTCGCCGGGCGGTCGTTCACCGAGGCTCGCCCATGCCAGGCGGGGAGCGGAAGCGGTTCAAAGCGACAGCTCGGTCGTGGAACCGGGAACGGGACATCCGAGAGACCATCCGCCACATTTCTCTCTCTTCTGCGATGTCCTGTGGCAGGTCAAGGCCCATGGCTTGAGCCAATGGGTGGCGCCCCAGGTTGACCAGTGCGCGGACGGCTGCCGCCCATTCATCAGTCGCTGCGACCACGGCCCGATACCAAAGCGGGCACAGAGCGCAGAGGACGCCGGCCGTGCTGAGGAGAACTGGAGGATCGGCACTATCAACCGATGTGGCAGGAAGAAGTCGACGCTGGTGCGCGCGGTGTCGACCTGCCGGCGAGCTTGCTCGGGTGCCATCGCGGTGAGCTCGTTCCAAAGCACCTGAGAATCCAGTGACCTGAGTCAGAGATTCGTCGGCAGTAGGCGGCCACTTTGTCGAGGATCTCGTCGGCGGTCTTGGTCCATGCGAAGGGCCTGGGGTGCTCGTTCCAGTCGGCGTGCCAGTTTCGGATGTCGCGTTCGAGGGCTTGGACGGAGCGGTTCGTCGGTGTGAAGTGCAGACGGAAACGCGGGTGTGCCAGCAGCCACTTCTTGATGGCGGGTGTCTTGTGAGTGACGTAGTTGTCCAGGATGAGGTGGACGTCGAGCCCGGCAGGGACTTCCTTGTCGAGCTTGGCCAGGAACTTCTTGAACTCCACGGCTCGGTGGCGCCGGTGCAGGGAACCGATCACCTTGCCGGTGGCGGCGCCGCCCGCTGCGGGCAATCGAGGCGTTCGCAGACGCCGCAGCGGCATCGAGGAGCGGACCTTGCCACTGAGGAACGCTGAGGCACCCCCCAGCACCTGCCCGGCGGGGGCCTCAGCGACCATCACGTGTCACGTTGCTGTCACCAACCCCGTCGACGCACATGGACCACAAAGGCCCCACCCGCGTGAACGGCATCGATCTAGACCATGTGGACGCCAAGAGACGGTTTCGCCTACCTGTGCCATGTGGTACCCAGTGAGGGACCCGGGATCAGGACCGGGGCCTCTTTTGGCCCGTCAAAGCGGTATTGCAGGGTGTTCGGGGGTGTCTCACTCACGCCCCAGACCCTCTCACGTCTCAGACGCCCCTATGACGAGGGGGCGCTGGACGCCGTCCGGACCAGGTTGAACACCTCGCGGGCGGCATATCGCTTGAGGCACCGGATGATCTCACGTCGGGTCTTGCCCTCCTGGGTGCGGCGTTCGTAGTACGCCTGGGTACGGGGCTCGAAGCGCAGCCGGGTGAACACGATGCGGTGCAGGGCCGCGTTGGCCCGGCGGTCGCCGCCGTAGTTGAGCCGACGCGTGCTCCGCCAGCCCGACGAATACTCGACCGGGCTGACCCCGCACAACGCAGCGAACGACGCCTCAGTGCCCAGCCGCTCGGGATTGTCTCCCATCGTGATCAGCAGGGTGGCGGCGCTGTCCGGGCCGATGCCCACTGGTGCCAGCAGCTGCGGGGCGTGGCGTTCGACGAGCCGGGTCAGGCGTTGGGTTCAGCTCATCGATCTGCGCGGTGAGCTGTTCGATGCGCTCGGCCAGCATGCGCAACGTCATGTGGGTGGCCTGGGCGACCACGTCCTCGTCTTCCCCACCGTCGGGCGGGGTGAGGCGCGCACAGGTGCGGATCAGCTCGGCGTTGCCCAAGCTCGACAACCGCTCCCGCAGGGCGGGGTCGGCGATGACCAGGACGGCTTTGAGCTGGTTGATCGCCTGGGTGCGGGCCTTGACCGCGGAGTCCTTGGCGAGCTTGAACATCCGGGCGCTGTGCACCGGACCGTCGCCGGACTTGGCCCGGGCCCGGGCGCGACCGCTCAGCACGGCCCGCGCGGCGGCCTGTGCGTCGATCGGGTCCGACTTGCCGAGCAACCGGCGGGCCGTGCGGTCGGGCCGGTTCACTTCGTACACCTGGACGTGCTGAGCCAGGAGGTAGCGGGACAAGCCCGCTCCGAAGGTGCCGGTGCCCTCCACGCCGGCCCGGCGTACCGTCCCCAGCTTGCGGGCCCAGACGAGCAGCCGGCCGCTGTGGCCGGAAAGGACTCGTCATGGTGGGTCGCCTCCCGGTGGTGAAGTGCTGGGTGGGGTGGATGGCACCGGACTGCTCGGGCGGTCTCAACCGTGATGGCGCCTGATCGTCGGCAAGGCCCCTATTGGGACACGCCCTGTGGCTCGGTGACAGCAGGCACCATCCCGCAGCGACAGTCGACAAGCCCGTGACTGGACACTTCGGTCATAGATCTCATGCGTCGGGCAGGCCGGTTCACGTCGTTCCACGTCCTGGGCCAGCATGCAGCGGGCCAGGGCCGCCCCGATGGAACCGGCCCCCTCCGCTCCCGCTGGCCGGGAAAACCTCGGTGCCGATCACTTCCCCCACCACTGAGAGCGCGGTGGCCACATGAGCGTCCCGGTGCGTGTCCACTCCAAGGACCGCCTCCCCTGTCGGCCGACGTCGGCGGGTACACGGGGCGGAGGACGTACCGGTCACGCTCGTTCACCTTCCGACCCGACGGCTCATCGCGTAGTTGGCACCGACCGCACGGACGGTCAGAACAGTGACGGCGCCTGGTCGGCAAGCCCCTGTCGAGACAGACCCCTCGGCATCAGCAACGCACCCTCCCCGGCCAGCGGTCGACGAGCGGCAGTACGTCGTCGGCGGTGGGTCGTATCGAGCGCTCAGATCCCGCAGGCAATGGATCACCCTGCCCCACTCTCCGGGTACCGTCAGGGTATGAGTCATCCACACCCCGAACTGAAAGCCGCCCCGCCCCTTCCCGAAGGAGGGCTGCGGGTCATCGCCCTGGGCGGCCTGGGTGAGATCGGCCGCAACATGACCGTCTTCGAGCACGCGGGCAAGCTGCTGATCGTCGACTGCGGCGTGCTGTTTCCCGAGGAGACCCAGCCCGGCGTGGACGTGATCCTGCCGGACTTCACCTCGATCCGGGACCGGCTGGACGACATCGTGGCGGTGGTCCTCACCCACGGTCACGAGGACCACATCGGTGGCGTTCCGTACCTGCTGCGCGAGCGGTCCGACATTCCCGTCGTCGGCTCCAAGCTGACGCTGGCGTTCCTGGAGGCCAAGCTCAAGGAACACGGCATCCGGCCGCGCACCGTGCGGGTGCGGGAGGGCGACCGGCGCGGCTTCGGGCCCTTCGACTGCGAATTCGTGGCTGTCAACCACTCCATCCCCGACAGCCTCGCGGTCGCGATCCGCACCCGGGCCGGGATGGTGCTGCACACCGGCGACTTCAAGATGGACCAGTTCCCTCTCGATGACCGGATCACCGATCTGCGCGCCTTCGCCCGCCTCGGCGAGGAGGGCGTGGACCTGTTCCTCACCGACTCCACCAACGCCGAAGTACCCGGCTTCACCACCTCCGAGCGTGAACTGAACCCGGCGATCGAGCAGGTGATGCGCACCGCGCCGCGCCGGGTCATCGTCTCCAGCTTCGCCAGCCACGTGCACCGCATCCAGCAGGTCCTGGACGCCGCCCACCAGCACGGCCGCAAGGTCGCCTTCGTCGGCCGGTCGATGGTCCGCAACATGGGCATCGCCCGTGACCTGGGGTATCTGAAGGTGCCATCCGGTCTGGTCGTGAGCACGAAAGAGCTGGAGAAGCTCCCGGACCACAAGGTCACTCTGGTGTGCACCGGCTCCCAGGGCGAACCGATGGCCGCGCTGTCACGGATGGCCAACCGCGACCACATGATCCGCATCGGCAAGGACGACACCGTCCTGCTCGCCAGCTCCCTCATCCCCGGCAACGAGAACGCCATCTACCGGGTGATCAACGGACTCACCCGGTGGGGCGCCCACGTGGTCCACAAGGGCAACGCCAAGGTGCACGTCTCCGGGCACGCCAGCGCCGGCGAACTCGTCTACTGCTACAACATCGTCAAACCGCGCAACGTCATGCCCGTGCACGGCGAATGGCGCCACCTGCGGGCCAACGGCGACCTCGCCATCCGTACCGGTGTCGACCCCGACCGGGTCGTCATCGCCGAGGACGGCGTCGTCGTCGACCTCGTCGACGGACGCGCGTCCATCACCGGCAAGGTCCCCGCCGGCAACGTCTACGTGGACGGCATGGAAGTCGGCGGCGCCACCGAGGCGTCCCTCAAGGACCGTCTCACCCTCGCCGCCGAAGGCGTGGTCACCGTGGTGGCGATCGTCGACGCGGACACCGGCGCGCTCGCCGAGGCCCCCGACTTCCTGGCCCGCGGCTTCGTCCACGACGACACCACTTTCGAGCCGGTCATCCCCGTCATCGAGAAGACCCTGGCCACCGCGGCCGAGGAAGGCGTCGGGGACGCACGCCAACTCGAACAACTCCTCGCCCGCGCCGTGGCGAACTGGGCGTTCCGCACCCACCGCCGCAAGCCCCTCATCATCCCCGTCATCATCGACGCCTGAACCACAGCCCGGCAGCACGGTCCCCGGTTCCGGTCGCGGCCCCACGGGCATCGAGGTCGGGCCCGGGAGCCAGCAGCACCCAGGAGACCGGGTGCGAGCCCGGACATGGTGCGTTCGATGGTCCACCTGTGGCGGCCCAGCCGTTGCGAGGACTCAATTCCCTTGCGGACGATACGGTGGGTGATCCCGCGCTGCCGTAACCATCGCCGCAGGTGGTCGTAGTCGTATCCCTTGTCGGCGTGGAGCTTGCCCGGTCTGCGCCGTCGGCGTCCGCGCCGGGAGCGGATCGGCGGTATGCCCTTCACCAGCGGGATCAGCGCCTGTCTGTCGTGGAGGTTCGCCCCCGAGATCCTGACGGACGGGGGCAGACCGGTCCACTCGGTGATCAAGTGGATCTTCGAGCCGTACTTGCCCCGGTCCACAGGATTCGGACCTGTCAGGTCCCCCTTTTCAAGGCCCGCATGTTCACCGAGTCGATCGCGCAGCGGGACCAGTCCAGCTCGTCGAGGACCAGGCGGTGGAGCTTGGCCCACACCCTGGCCTTCGTCCATTCGGCGAAGCGTCGATGGGCCGTGGCACGCGACGGCCCGAACGACGCCGACGGCAATTGCTGCCAGGTGCAGCCAGATGCGAACACGCTCGCAGCCAGCACCTCCCGGTCACCGTGCCGACGCCGGCCGCCGCCTTGAGGCCGCGACGGAGCCTCCGGGAACCTCATCGCCCGCCTCGCCGAGGAACTGCGGTCCGGCACGGCGGAGTTCGCCGACAACCAGACCCCTCCGCCCTCCGAGAAGGAGCGCGGCCAGCTCCTGCGCGCCCTGTCCAGCGACGCCATCCGCGGCAGCCTGGAACGGCACTTCGGCATCGCCCTCGCCTTCCAGAACTGCCACCGCGTCGCCGCCTTCCACCCCGAGGCACGCGGCGGCGCCACCCACATCCGCTTCACCTCCCTGCGCGCGCAGATCCTCAACCAGTCACCGGAGTTCCGGGACTGCTGAACACTGCCGGCCGAGACCGCCGACTGCCGGAACCGGCGTTCGACGCCGCCCTGGTGCGGGGCGGCGAGGCGGCCCTGTCGCGCACCGGAGGAACGCCTGGTCGGGATGACCAACGGCTGCATCTGCTGCACCCTGCGCGACGACCTGCTTCAGGAGGTCGACCGGCTGGCCCGCGAGGGCCGCTTCGACTACCTGCTCATCGAGTCGTCCGGCATCTCCGAACCCATGCCGGTCGCCGCGACCTTCGCCTTCGCCCGCGACGACGGCGCCACCCTCGGCGACCTCGCCCGCCTCGACACCATGGTCACGGTCGTGGACGCCGCGAACTTCCTGCCCGAGCCGGCAAGCGGCGACGAACTCGTCGAGCGCGGCCTGGACCAGTACGAGGACGACGAACGCACCGTCAGCGAGCTGCTCGTGGACCAGATCGAGTTCGCCGACGTCATCGTCCTGAACAAGCTCGACCTCGTGGACAGGGAGTCGGCCGACCGGCTGCGGGCGACACTCACCCGCCTCGACCCCGCCGCACGCCTCGTCCCGGCCGTCCGCGGCCGCGTGAAGGTGGGAGACGTGCTGGGCACCCGTCTGTTCGACCTGGAACGCGCCCAACAGCCCCCGGCCGGGTGAGGGAACTCAACGGCGACCACATACCCGAGACGGAGGAGTACGGCATCTCCTCCACCGTCTTCCGCTCCGAACTACCGTTCATCCGTGCCGGTTGTGGACGTTCGTGACCGAGGAACTCGACAGCGGCGCATACGGACAGATCCTGCGCTCCAAGGGCAGCTGCACGCGACACCGACCAGCCCCGAGTGCCAGGAACTGGTTTTCATCGGCACGCACCTGCACGCGGACGCCCTGCACGCGGCAATGACCGATCGCCTCATGACTGGCGACGAGAGACTGCCGCCAACGGACCCGTTCCCCACCTGGGACACCTACGACATCGACGAGACCTGCGACCACGAGCATCCCGAACTCGTGGCGGGCCCCTGAGGACCCCGGTCGGGTGGCCAACACAGCCACGGCGCCGCCCGGCCCGGTATGGACACCAAGAGCTCCGGATGAATGCGCTGGGCTGACCGGCCCCCGCTGCCGAACTCGCCGTGGAGCTTCATCCTTTGGCACGGCTTCCAGATGGTCCGGTCGGCGTCGGTGCCCGGGACATCCCGTCGGCGTACGCCGTGAACGCACCCGCCACGACAGCCCGGACCACATCGCGTCAGCTGTTTTCATCAGTTCCGCTTGAGCACCCCGCTCAGCCCCGCCGCCACGGCCGTGGTCAGCACCCAGCCGGCACCGGAGAGGAGCCAGGAGCAGTACAGGGCACTGCCGGTGGGCAGCCATGCCTTCTGCTGTCCGAGGTCGATGATCGGTACCAGGACGTCGAGGGTGTAGGCGATCGGATGGAAGGCCGGGGGCGGGGTAGCGGCGGCGGCCATGTGCTCCGGGTAGGCATGGGTGAAGACGGCGGCGCCGAAGGCGAGCAGGGCGAGCAGCCACAAGGCGGCGAGCCAGGTCCGGTAGCCGTAGCCGACGGTCAGGTACAGCAGCCGGTCGAGCGTCCTTCCAGCCGGGTTGAGTGTGTGGCGGCGGTGCTGCTGCTTGTGGATGGCCACGAGCCGGGCGGCGTCCTCCTGACCGGCTCGGCGGTAGGCGGCGGCGAGCTGTTCGTAGGGTTGAGGGGCGTAGCCGTGTGGCTGCCGTCGCAGCCAGCGCAGTCGGGTCCGCACGGGGATCTGGCCGCCGACCAGCGTCTGGTAGGTGAGTCCGCGCAGGTCCAGACGGTCGGGCCAGGTGTCGGGGTCGTCGTGCAGGGTGCCGATCTCCGCGTGGCTGAGGTCGACGAGTCCGTCCGGTGCCTGGTGGGGCAGCAGGTACAGGGCCGAGGCGTTGAGCCTCTCGAAGTCCAGGGCCAGGCCACCCGCGTTGGTGAGGATGGCCCCGCGCAGGTCCACTCGGGCGCCTACCTGAGCGCCGTACAGACTGAACTCGCCTCGTGCGGTGAATCCCTCACGGCAGGAGACCTGGCGGTCCACCGTGAGCCAACCGCCTTCCAGCGCGGAGCCGCCCGGATTGTCGAGCCTGGCTCCGTCGAGCACGAGCGCGCCGAGGTGCGCCGCTCGCAGATCGATGCCGCCGCGCGCGACGAAGCCGTCACCGAGGTGCGTCTCCTGCGCCACCCGCATGGCAGGGGCAGTCAGCGCCCAGTTCCCGGAACCGGCGAGACGGGCTCCGGCGAGACTGAGCGATCCGCCGACACTCGCGCCGGACACCTGTACGTCGCCTTCGGCGTTCAGCCCGTTCGCGAGCACGTTCTGGGCGATCTGCGACTGGCCGGCGGCAAGAGCCGTGCCGTCCGGGTTGATGATCCGCGCGCCGGTGAGGACGAGGTCTCCGTTGATCTGGGCGCCGGCGAGGTGGACCCCGCCGCGGGCGACGAAGGCGTGGTCGAGACGCAGATGGTGGCCCACCGCGACCCGCGCCGCCTCCAGCGCGGTCCCGCCGGGATGGTCGAGGACAGCCCCGGCCAGGGACAGTACGCCGCCTATCCGGGCACGTGTCACCTTGACCGGGCCGCGCGCAGTGAACCCATGGTCCAGCGAGAGGTCTGCGTGAGTCTGGAGGTTCTCGGCGTCCAGGCCAGGAAGGTGGCAACCGGTCATGCGGATCAGGGGGGCGGTGGCGTGGGCGAGGATGACGGGTTCGTCCAGCCAGCAGTCGGTCAGCAGCAGCCAACGGCCGAGCTCGGCGCCTTCCAGGTCCAGCCGACCGGTGACGCGGGCGCCGACCAGGCGGAGCGGGGTGCGCACCTCGGAGTCGGTCGTCAGCTGGGCCACCAGTGCGGCCCGTATCGTCCGCTCCGGCCCCCATGACGCACCGCGCCCCGGGTCGTCCGAAGCAGCGCCGCTTCGCAGATCCGCGGCCTGTCCGCGGGCCGCCGCACGCACCAGTTCCCGTTCCGCTGCCGTCAGTTCACCGGCGGCCGGCATCGTCCCCCCAAGGTGTCGGCTCTGAACCGCAGAAGCCTACCCATTGTGCGAACTCTTGTAGGACCCCGCATCCGCCCCCGGACGGGCCGAGGCCGTCCCGGGGGCTGCCTCGAGCGGGCCCGCTTCGGGCCGTCGGACGGGGGAACCCGCCTGGCATGTTGCAGAACATCGTGCGCGGTGGCGCGGCAGGCGCCGCCGGGACAACCGTCCTGAACGCTGTGACGTACGCGGACATGGCCGTGCGGGGCAGACCATCGAGCGAGGCACCCGCCCAGGTCGTCGACAAGATCAGCCAAGACGTGGGGCATCCGGTCCCCGGGTCCGACGACACCCGGGCCAACCGGCTCTCCGGCCTGGGCGCGCTGTCGGGCATCGCCGTCGGCTGCGGTACCGGAGTGGCTGTCTCCCTGCTGCGTCGGGCCGGCATCCGTATGCCCTGGTGGCTCGGCGGTGTGGTCACGGGCGCCCTGGCCATGGCAGCGAACGATGTGCCCATGGCGCGGCTGGGAGTGAGCGATCCGACGAGCTGGTCCGTGCGGGACTGGGCATCGGACGCGGTGCCGCACCTGATGTACGGGGTCGTGACCTACGGCATCGTGGCCGCCTCCGACTGAGCGGCGATCCGAGCGGCCGGTGCGCTGAAGACGGCGCACCGGGTGGACGAGGGTGCGTCCGGGGTGCACCCGCCCGGTCCGAGAGGCGGATGCACAGCTGTCGCGGTGTCGCGAGCGTTGACGGCCATCGCCGGGAGATCCGTCGCCGCCGGCGCCGGGACATCGGACGTAGGCCGGTGCCAACAGCCGTTCCCGGGCTTCTCGTCTTCGTCTGCCGCAGGCAGGTCCTGACTTCCCTTTCGGTGAGGTCGACGGACGGACGCGGGCAGTCCCCTTGATCGATGGGGGCCCTGCTGTGGCAACGTACGAGGATTCGTGCCGGATGCTGGCCATCCTGCTGCGGGCGAGCCACCTGACCGTGTTCGAGGAGCTGCCCCGCCTGCTGGCCGCTCACGCGGGCCGGGCAGGTCTGGGATCGGTTTCCCTCTTCCTCGCCGACCTTCAACAGGAGGTGCTGCGCGAGGTGACCGGCCGCGGCATGGATGCCGGGCATGGCGGTGAAACCCTGCGCATCGACGCCACACTGGCCGGCCGCGCCTTCCGCAACGGTATGGGCGGGTCCCTCGCCGACGGGCGCGGACGCCACTGGATCCTCGTCGCCGACGGAACGGAACGGCTCGGTGTCCTGCGCGTCGATGCGGCGGCGAACGGCGGGGCGGACGGTCAGGCGATGCAGGACCTGGCGTCCGTGCTGGGACTGCTGCTGGTGTCCAAGCGCAGTTTCAGCGATTCCTACGCCCGCCTGACCCGCACCCAGCCGATGAGCCCGTCGGCCGAGATGCAATGGCCGCTGATGCCGCCGCAGACGTTCGCCAGCAACGCGGTGACGATCGCCGCCGCGATGGAGCCGGCCTACGAGACGGCCGGCGACGCCTTCGACTACGCCCTCGCCTCCCAGGTCGCCCACCTGGCCGTCTTCGACGCCATGGGACACGACACGACCGCCGGGCTGACCGCGCAACTGGCCGTTGCCACCTGCCGCAGTCACCGCCGCCACGGCGCCGGCCTGGCCCAGATCGGCGCTGCCATCGAACAGAGCCTGCTGGAGGAGTTCGCCCACGAGCGCTACGTCACCGGCATCCTGGCCGACCTCGGCCTGGGCACCGGTCAGCTGTTATGGATCAACTACGGCCACCCGCCGCCCGTGCTCGTCCGCGGCGGCCGCTGGACCACCACCCTGGCCCGCACGCCCACCCACCCCCTGGGTACCGACCTCGGCCTGCCCGTCACCCTCGGCCGAGAGCAGCTGGAGCCCGGCGACCGGCTGCTGTTCCACACGGACGGCATCACCGAAGCCCGCGACGACAAGGGTCACGAGTTCGGACGCGACCGCTTCGTCGACTTCGTCATCCGCCACCACGCCGACCACGTACCGCTGCCGGAGACCCTGCGCCGCCTCATCCACGCGATCCTCGACTACCACCACGGCCGGCTGAGCGACGACGCCACCGTGCTGTGCTGTCAGTGGAACGGCGCCCCCGATCGCACCAGCTGACCCGGAGGCGGTGATCTACCGGCCTGACCGGAGTAGCGTGGGCAGCGAAGGCCGCGCTGCGCCGACTGATTCAGCCGGCGTCAGGCAGTGGTCACGCTGAGGTGTTCCGTCGGACGTGGAGATCCGTCGCCCCGGTGGCACGACACGTTGCCGACCAGCAGGGCCAAGGGCCCGGCGGAGGACGCCCGGTGAATGACGACAGTGCCGGCCAGCGCCCGCACGAGGACTTCGACCTCACTCAGTGGCTGCTGCAAACAGACTCTCTGGAGGGCTTTTTGCAGCAACTGGCCGACGCCGCCCTGGACCTCTCACACGCGCAGGGCGCCGGGGTCACACTCCAGCGGGACAGCCGCCCCCTGACCGTGGTCAGCTCCGGAGAAGGGGCGACAGACCTGGACGAGAAGCAGTACGGCCAGGACGACGGCCCCTGCCTCCAGTCGCTGCGCACCGGCGAGGAGGTCCTCGTCCGAGACATGCTCGACGAGACCAGGTGGGGCCCCTATCCCGCCTACGCCACCGCCTGCGGGGTCCGCTCCTCCTTCTCCTTGCCGATCGCCGCCCACACCCACACGGCCGGCGCCCTCAACCTCTACGCCGCCCCGCCCGGCGCCTTCGACAACGCGGACCACGCCGCCCTCCGCTCCCTGGCCGCGCAGGCCACCGGCGCCATCGCCCTGGCCCAGCGCATCAGCGACGCCCAGGAATTCGCCGACCAGCTGCGCACCGCCATGCAATCCCGCACCGTCATCGACCAGGCCCTCGGTGTGATCATGGGCCAGCGCCGCTGCACCGCCGAGGAAGCCTTCGGCGTCCTGCGGACCGCCTCCCAGCAGCGCAACATCAAACTCCGCGACCTGTGCGCCGAACTGATCACCAACGTCACCGGCCGGCCCCCCAGCACCCCTGACCTGCGCCCCCGCCCCTGAGCGACCGCCCCACCGTTTGGGCGCCGTCCCGCAGGAAACCCCGGACCGCAGGGGGACCGGCCATCCCCTCCCCACCTGCCGAGAATCCGTGGAGGGAGCGTTCGCATGAAGGCTGTCGTATGGCACGGACCGGGGGACATCCGTCTGGAGGACGTGCCGGAACCGACGATCAAGGACCCGTACGACGCGATCGTGCGGATCACGACGTCCGCCATCTGCGGCACGGACCTGCACTTCGTCCGCGGCACCATGCCCGGCCTGAAGGAAGGCCGCATCCTCGGCCACGAGGCGGTCGGCGTCGTGCAGGACGTGGGTTCCGGCGTGCGCAATCTCCGCCCGGGTGACCGCGTGGTGGTCCCGTCCACCGTGGCGTGCGGGACGTGCAGCTACTGCCGTGCCGGCTACTACGCCCAGTGCGACAACGCGAACCCGGGAGGTCCGCAGGCGGGCACCGTGTTCTTCGGCGGGCCGGAGGCGGCGGGCGGGCTGGACGGTTTGCAGGCCGAGTACGCCCGGGTCCCCTTCGCCCACGTGGGGCTGGTTCCCCTGCCGGACACCGTGGACGACGCGCAGGCGATCCTGCTGTCGGACATCTACCCCACCGCGTGGTTCGGCGCACGGCTGGCCGAGGTCGGCGACGGAGACACCGTGGCCGTCGTGGGTGCCGGTCCGGTCGGTCAGGCCGCCGTCGCCTGCGCCCGCCTCCAGGGTGCCGGCCGGGTCATCGTCGTCGACGGTGTGGCCGACCGGCTGGACGTGGCTCGTAGCCAGCACGCCGAGACCGTCGACTTCAACGCCGAGGACCCGGTCGAGGCGGTGCGTGAGCTGACCGGCGGGATCGGGGTCGACCGGGTGATCGAGGCCGTGGGCGTGGACGCGCAGCGGCCGCGGGGCGGGCCGGCCGCCGACGCGCTGCGCGAGCGGGCCGGGCAGTTCGATCACGAGCGCGACGAGGTGGCGCCCGAGCGGAATCCGGACGGGGACACCTGGGTACCCGGTGACGCGCCGTCCCTGGCGGCGCGCTGGGCGGTACAGATGGTGGCCAAGGCCGGCACGGTCGGCACCGTCGGCGTGTATCCGCCGCAGGTGCAGCACTATCCGTTCGGTGAGGCGTTCATGAAGAACCTCACCCTGAAGTCGGGAAACTGCAACCACCGACGCTATGTGCCCGACCTGGTCTCACTCGTGGCCGCCGGGCGGCTGGACCCCACGCCCCTGGTCACCCGCTGGGGTGACGCGCGGAACGCGGTCGAGGCGTACCGCCGTTTCGACCGGCGCGAGGCGGGCTGGACCAAGGTCGTCCTCGGCGTCTCGGACGAGGGAGCGGTGGCCCCTGGGCTCGGTGAGGCGGCGGGCACGGGCGCGGCCACCACCGCGGGCACACCAGGTCCCACCGCGGCCGAGGCGACGAACCGGGAGGTGAGGCCGTCATGACGGCGAAGGCCGGCGAGAAGGCGCAGAAGACCGGGGACTTCTACTGCGCCAGTTGCAGCGAGAAGGTCCACGTGAAGCAGGGCGACGAGATTCCGCCCTGCCCCAACGGCCACAAGAACTTCGAGACCCGGCGCAACGAGCCGGACACCAAGTCCTGAGGAAAGCAGGTGCGGATCATGCGATTCCCCGACCGCCGTCACGCCGGTCAGGAACTCGCCTTACGGCTGATGGAGTGGTCGGCCGACGGTGATCTCGTCGATCCCGTCGTCCTGGCCCTGCCCCGGGGAGGCGTCCCGGTCGCAGCCGAAGTCGCCCAGGCCCTCGGGGCACCGCTCGACATCCTGGTGGCCCGGAAGATCGGCGTCCCCGGGCGCCAGGAGACCGGCGTCGGCGCGGTCGTGGGTGACGATCCGCCGCTGTTCGACCGGCGCGCGCTGGAGATGCTCGGTCTGAGCGAGGACCGGCTCGGCCCGGACGTGGCCCGAGAGCGGACGGAACTGCGCCGGAGGGAACTGCTGTACCGCGGCGACCGGTCCACGCCTCGCGTCGAAGGCCGCGCCGTGATCCTGGTCGACGACGGTCTCGCCACCGGGGTCACCGCGCGTGCCGCTCTGCGCCATCTGCGGCGCCAGCGGCCCGCCCGGCTGATCCTGGCCGTCCCCGTCGGCGCGCCCGAGACCGTGGCGGAGATGCGCTCGGAGGCCGACGACGTCATCTGTCTCGATCAGCCATCGGACTTCCGGGCCGTCGGCCTGTGGTACGACGACTTCGACCAGGTCGGCGACGAGGAGGTCACCCGGGCCCTGCGCGAACACAGCGCGCCCGCGGGCAAGGACTGAGCTGAGGCGGCGGTCAGGGCGGCGAACACCGGGAAACGACCCCGGCGGCGCGGACGCCCGGTGAGGGCCGCTCCTTCACGGGCCGTGGCTCGGGGCCGTACACCGAGACGCGCGAGCAGGTCTTCCAGGCCTTGAGCCGCACCCGGCAGGAACACCAGGGCGAGGCCGTCCACCTGGACGAGGTGGCGCGCGCCTCGGGGCTGCCTCCCGAGGAGACCGCCGGTCTGCTGCACGACCTGGTGACCGTGCACGGCCTCGCCACCGAGCTGGCCGTATCCGACAGGCCGGACATGGGGCCGCGGTTCGAGGTGAAGCCACGGCTGTGACCTTCGGTCGGTCGGCGCTCAGTGGTGCGGGCCGACTCGTGCCGCGAGTCGCCGTACCGGCGCCGACCAGGCGTGCGGGTCGAGCCAGGGGAAGGTGTGCGCGCCGGGTACGTCGACGCATTCGCCGTCCGGCACCAGTGCGGCCAGGTGGCGGGCCCAGCGGGCGGTGCCGATGCGGTCCTCGCGGCCGTGGATGACCAGCAGCGGCACGTCCAGCTGGGCGACGGAGTCCTCCAGCGCGTCCTTCAGGTGCACGTGCGCGGTGTGCACCAGCCGGCGCGGGCCCGCGCGGCGCCATTCCGGGCGGTGTGACTCGCTCAGTCCGTCGGGTTCGCGCCGGGAGTCCAGCCGCCAGCGGACCAGCAGCCGTACCCATCCGCGTGCCACCGGGTCGACGGTGGGGCTCGCGAGTACCACGGCGGCGACGCCGGGGTGCCCGATCGCCGCCCTGGCGGCCACCTGTGTGCCGCTGGAGTGCCCGGCGAGGATGACGGGCTCCAGCGCCCGTGCGCGCAGCCAGTCGGCGACGCATCGCCCGAACTCCGGCACGTCCAGTTCGTGCGGCGGGTCGCCGCTGCCGGCGAATCCGGGCAGTTCCACCAGGTGGGCGCGGGTCCACTGCCCGAACGCTCCCAGCCCCGGCAGCAGGTAGTCGGACACTGCCATGCCCTGCACCAGGACGACTTCGGGGACGCCGGGGCGCGGCCGGCCGACGGCCCGGCTGCGCATCCGCCCCAGTACCCCGTCGTGGTAGGCCGTCACCGTCTCCTCGGGGAAGGGTGGTTCGCTGCCGCTCAAGGCGATCCCTTCCTCGGACGGCCGGTGGCGGTCTGGAGCGTGTCCAGCCGCACCTGCCCGGCGGACGGGGTGTCCCGCGCTTCGTCGAGGAACACGTCCAGCTCGTCGACGGACACCGGCGGCGGAAGCGGGTATCGCTGGGGCAGCCCGGCCAGCGCCGGCTGGTAGCGGAGCGTACTCCCCACGTCCTCGGGGAACGCCGCCTCGTCCACCCCGATGGTGCCGCCCGTCCCGGTGGCGTACCGGCGGGCGATATCGCCCCACTCCTCGGCCGGAACCTGGCCGACCGACCGCAGGCCGTTGGAGAACAGGTTCACGTCGATACGCCGGTACGGGTCACTCCGCCGCAGGTAGCGCTCGAGCCAGTCGTACGAGGGCCTGGCGGTGAACTGCACCCAGAACGGGACAGCCCCCAGCCGCAGAGCCCAGTACGGCTCCCACTGGTTGTACGTCTCCACGAGCAGCCGGTCCGCCGGCAGGCCACGGCGCCGGTACCACCAGCGGTGGAAGTCGGCGACCAGCGGACTGAGTTGTTCCGGCTCGCCGACCCGGATTCGGCGCACGGTGTAGCCGCACCGGGCGGCGACGGCGAGGACATCGGCGGTGAGGGTGTCGTCGTAGCCCCATTCGGCCTCCGGATACGTGCCGTCGGCCGGTGGCGCGTCCCAGCGGCGCAGGGCCGAGCCCTGCTCGGCGAGGTGCCTGGCCAGACGCTCGCTGCCTGTCCGGTACTCCTCCGCGTCCATGCCGCCCAGCGCGCCGAACTGGAAACGGTGCCGCTCGCCGAGCACCGACACCGGCCAGGTCAGTGTCGCGTCCAGGATGAAGATCGTCGCACCGGGGGTCAGGCGCTGTTCCAGGAACCTTTCCAGGGTCGCGCCCAGACGGAGCCGCTTGAACCTGAAGTACGCGAAGCGGACGATCATCGCCCGGTCCTGGCTCGGGTCGTGCATGCGGCACAGCGACAGGTCCGGGTTCGCCTCGACCAGCCGCCGCCCGAGGTCGAGGCCCGCCTCCAGGGCCGCGCGCGGCCGGTCCGGGTCGATGCGGGCCCTGACCGGTACGAGGTAGGTCTGGGGCAGCACGGGCGCCCGCAGCGCTGCGGCCAGATGGACGGCGGCGCCGCTGCCCGAGCCGATGATCGCCGCCGGATACGGGCCGGGCCCGTACTGGTCCGCCGTCCACGCCGCCAGGTCCTCGGCCCTCAGCCTGCTCACCCGGGAGACGGGCGCCCCCTGCAACCGGGCGCCCAGGACGAACGCACGCCGGCGTGCCCGCGACGGGAGACGCGCGATCAGGTCGGCCAGGCACGCCGAGCCCGGCGCGACGCCGAGACCGGGGAAGTCCTCGCCCCGCAGGAACCGGCTCACCGCCCGTACCGCCGCCAC
The DNA here is from genome assembly GCF_055564375.1 of Streptomyces sp. NPDC029138. Taxonomy (NCBI): domain Bacteria; kingdom Bacillati; phylum Actinomycetota; class Actinomycetes; order Kitasatosporales; family Streptomycetaceae; genus Streptomyces; species Streptomyces sp. NPDC029138. Next base: position 22,512 of record NZ_JBVHWM010000028.1, on the reverse strand, counting down.
CGAGGAATCGAAGTCGCACAGACAGCGAGCTGCCCTCAAACGCCGGCGCACCCGTCCTCCCTCCGTCCTGGTCCGGCACCGGCGGCCCTCGTGTGCGCCCGTGCGGAGTCGTGGAGTCCCCGTCCGTAAGGCGACTTCCCGTCCGCGGCCCTCCCACTCGATCGCCGGCCCATTGGTTGCCGTCGGCGCCCCGATGTGACGCCGATCGCCGCCAGGTGCCTCCTTGCTGTACCCCTGGCTGCGCCGGTGGGCCGCCCGGGCGCGGGTTTTCCGCACGGATGGCGGCGGTCAATGCCCTGCACGCACCCACCGCGGGAGCGCCCGTATGGCGGGGTTGGCACCCGGGTACCCGGTGGGTGAACCGACCGTGAAGGGAAGGAGCGCTGGCCGCGATGCTCTCTCATGCGATGGAGCAAGGGGTGCTTGTCATCAGGGTGTACGACGATCCGGGCATCGGCGCGCGGGCCACGCTCCTGACGAGGATCAGCGACCTGATCCACGTGTACCAGCCGGCCTCCGTTGTCATCGTGCTCCACGAGCCGGCGGCAGGCGCCCCCATGGTCGGTGTGGTCCTGCGGGTCCACCGTCTGTGCGGCCGCCTCGGGCTTCTGATGTCCGTGGCCACCCACAACGCCCCGGCACGGCGCCTGATGGAGGCCGGAGCCGAGGCGAGCGGTACCCGCCTGGTCGTCCATGCCCGTATCGACGCCGCGATCGCCGGCGCCGCCGCCCTCGCCATGGCCGCGTGACGGTTCGCGCCGCGACGTTCCGCCGGACCGGCGCGAGTCGCTCAGGCGCCGATCGCTCAGGCATCGATCGCTCAGGCGCCGATCGCTCAGGCGCCGATCGCTCAGGCGCCGATCTCCCTAGGAGAGCAGCGTCCGGGTGATGCGGGCGAGTTCCAGCGGCGCCGAATAGTTCAGGGTGTGCCCGGCGCCCGGCACCGACGCCGTCCGGCCGTCCGGAAGAAGCCCGGTGACCTCCTCCGCCCAGGCCCTCGGCACGATCGGGTCCCTGGTCCCGCGGACCACGATGACAGGTGTGCGCAGGTGGTGGAGTTTGCGTTCCACCGGATCGCGCAAGGCCAGCAGATAGGTGCGCAGGGCCCGGCGCAGGCCGCAGTCGGCGTAGCTCGCGGCCAACGCCACCGCGAGCGACGGTCGTTCCCACCGGGCGTCACGCAGGAGCCGCCACCCCTGGGTCAGGACCGTACGGGCATGGCGGTCGAACGTCGGACCGTTCAGCACCACCGGTCCCACCAGCTCGGGAGCGTGAACGGCCAGGTCCACCACGATCTGGCAGCCGGCCGAGTTGCCGACGAGTACCGCCGGTCTCCGGCCGGCGGCACGCAGCCAGTCGGCCAGGGCCAGCGACAGGCCGCGGACGTCCAGCGCACGCCTGGGCCCCCGCGTGCGGCCGAACCCGGGCAGGTCCACCGCGACCGTCCGCGCATGCGGAGCGAGGGCCCTGGCGAAGGGCAGCCAGTAGCGGTAGGAACAGCCAAGACCGTGGACACACACCACTTCGGGCGCCCCGGGCGGTCCCAGTGCGGCGGCATGGACGCGGGTGCCCCCCGCAGCCGTGAACTCGTGGGCGTCCCAGCGACTCACCGGCTCCGCACCCGCCGCGCGACGCCCGCCGCCGCGCCCGCCAGCAGTGTCGCGGTGGTCAGCCGACGCACGGTGGTACGACGCCGTCCGCCCCAGCCGCCGTGGACGTCCCCCGGGCCGGGTGCGGGAACGTGCAGGTTGCCGTGACCGGCCGGAGCAGGTTCCTCACGGGACAGGTGGCTCCTTTCCACCTGGCGGGCCATCATCCGCTCCACCAGCCCCGGCATCACCCTGGACTGCAGCACCATGGCGCGTCCCATCGGGCCCACCACGACTTCCCTCCGTGGCACACGGACCAGATCCACGACGGCCCGCGCCACCCGTTCGGGGCTGTAGACCGGTGGCATGGCGACGGGCTTGCGGCCCGTGTAGTTCGCCGCGTGCTGGAACAGCGGCGTGTCGATGCCGGCGGGCAGCACCGTGCACACATGGATGTGCTTCTCCTTCTGAAGCCGCAGTTCCTGGCGCAGGCCGGCGCTCAGCGCGCGGATGGCGTACTTCGACATGCCGTAGGCGTGGGTGTACGGCTGACTCACCACACCGACGACGGAGGAGATGTTCACCAGCGTGCCCCACCCCTGTTCCCGCATGACGGGCAGGACGGAACGGGCACCGTGCACATACCCCATGACGTTGACGTCGAGGACTTTCCGGAAGTCCTCCAGGGGGACCTCTTCGAAGGGGCCGAAGACCGTCACGGCCGCGCAGTTGACCCACACGTCGATACGGCCGAAGCGCTGCACCGCCCGCCGGGCGAGATCGTCCACCGCTCCTGCGTCCGTGACGTCGGTCGGCACGACGAGCACCTCCGTCCCACGGTGGCGTGCGCATTCCCGCCGGGCGGCTTCCAGCGCCTCCACCCGCCGCGCGGCCAGGACCACCGCCGACCCGCGGCGGGCGAAGGCGAGGGCGGTGGCCCGTCCGATGCCACTGGACGCTCCGGTGATCACGACCACGGAATCACGCACGCGCATGGAGGACCCCTCCTTGGCGGCCGACCGATCCAGGACGGCGGCCGATGGTCGTGGCAGTCACCCCGTCTGCCCAGGACGGAGCGCCTCGACGATCTCCGTCACGTTGGCGTACTCACCGCTGTCGGGCAGCCTGCGCGCGGCCTGCACCACGGCCTCCGGCGCGTGGTGCGCCTCCAGAGCGTCCAGCACTGTCCGCCGGTCGGCGGGGAAAGCGGCTCGCTCCAGGTGACGCGCCAGTTCGCTGCGCAGGGCTTCCGCCTCGGCCTCCGCCTGGGCCCTCTCACGTTCCTCACCGGGCGGGGGCACCGGTCCGCTCGGGTCCACGCGGACATCGTCGTCCGCCGGTGGCTCGGGCTCGTACGCCTCTTCCACGTGCGTGGGCTGACCGGAACGCAGTCGGCCTTCCATTTCATGCTTCATCTCGTCGTCCTTGCGGGGACTGACGGGATTGCTGCCTCTCTCCATGTCCCGTACTTCCTTGATCTTCGAGAGCGCCTGGAAGTCGCCCGGCGAGGGGACGCGGCGTGTTCGTCAATTTCCAGGCTCCGGGAATGTCAGCGGCCCAGTGCCCGGGCCAGTTGTTCCTTGTTCATGGAGGAACGGCCCTCGATCCCCCGGCGCTTCGCTTCCTCGTACAGTTCGTCGCGGGTGGCCCCGCCGCCCTGCCGTGAGGACGTGCGCTTGCCGGCTCCGCCGCTGGAGGACCTACCGCCGCCGGACGACTTGGTCTCGCCGGCCTGAGCACGCTGCTTGTTCACCGTGCGCGCGGCCATCTCCTTCGCGCGCCCTGACGACGCGCCGCGTTCCTGTGCGCCCTCCTTGATGTGTTCATACTGCCGTTCCCGCTTGGATCCGGATCTCGACGGCATGGTTTTCTCTCCTTATGGCTGGCGGGCCGCCGCCGCATTCCTGCGGTGGCCTCGTCCCGGTCTCCGGAGTTTCCTCCGCTGTGGCGCCAAAACGGTCCCCAAGGGTCAAAAGCCGACCGTGGCTGACGCCCGAAGCTGGTTGTGATGTTCCGTCGCGGCCGGTCAGCTGATGCTTCCGCTGCTGCCGGCGAAGAGGACCTGGGCGAGTTCGTCGTCCAGGGACTGGCGGATCCTGTCGGTCAGTCCACCCTGGGTGGCCTCGCCGGCGACCTCCATGACGGTGCGGGCCTCATGAGTGGCCTTGGCCTTGTCCGCGCCCGCCCGCTGAGCGACACGGTCGAGGAACTCGCCGTACTCCATCCGGACACCGGTGTCCGGCTGGTCGGGGGCGGTGGCCACGCGGCGCAGGTGCTCACCGATCTCCTGCGGCAGCTGGGCGGCGAGGTTGTCCGCCAGGGACGCGGGGATGCGCTCGGCCAGGGTCTCCAGGGTGGCGCGGGTGGCGGACTCGGCCGCTCCCCGGCTGTCGAGGCGGGCCCTCGCCTGTACCTGTCCGATGAAGGTGTCGTGATCCATGATCGTCCTTTGGGCAGCGCGGAACGGCACCGTATGCCGGGAATGTGCGGTTTCAGTGTGCTGTGGGCGGCCCGGTGCCGCACCCGGGGATCACCGGTGTGCCACGGCCGCCGCCTGTCACATGCCGGTGGGCCAGGTCTCCTCCTCGCCGGTGTCCGGAGCGTCGGGGTGCAGCGGGGTGAGTGCCGTGGTGCGGTCGAGGTAGCAGAAGGCGTCGTAGCGTTCGCCGAGGCGGGTGGGCACGTAGTTGCCCCACTTCTCCCGGGACGGTCGGTAGACGACGCCGATCGCACGGTGATCGCTCTCCCGCGCGAACCACGGCTGCGCGCCGACGGCCGCGCGTTCGGCCGGCGGGAAGACGAACAGGCTCTGCCGGCGGGGCAGCACGTGGTGCAGGCGGTGTTCCAGGCTGCCCGTGCGGGCCGGCGGGACCCGCATGACCCGTGGCCGGGCGCCCCAGAAGTCCGCCGCCATCACGGTGCCCTCGTACGAGCCGAACCCCACGAGGACGACGTCGCCGGCCGGGTTGCGTTCCCTGACCAGCTGGCCGACGTTCACCATCCCGGCGTCGGCCATGTCGGTGGCCCGCGCGTCCCCGATGTGGGTGTTGTGCTCCCACACCACCGCCTTCGCACCCGAGCCGTGGTAGGCCATGAGCCGGTCGAGCGTGTCCGTCATGTGCCGGTCGCGGATGTTCCACGACTCCGGGCCACCACGCACCATCGCCCGGTAGTACGCCTCCGCCCCGGCCAGCACCTCGGCATTCTGCCGGGCCGAGAACTCCGCCAGGGTCTCCGGCTCGTCCCTCCGCGCTGCCGCGCGACGCTGCTGGGTGAGCAGGGCCAGCACCTCCGGCTCACAGCCAGACGGGATCAGCCGGGTCGCCCGCGCGTACTCCTGCGGATCCTCGGCATACGGCTCGAAGCAGACGTACGCTCCCAGGGCCGTATCCACCCGGTCGGGATCGTGCGTGCGCACGTGGTGCAGGACGGCGTGCAGGGACTCCCACAGGCTGTAGACGTCCAGGCCGAAGAAGCCGACCCGCTCGTCGGGCGGCCTGCGCACGTTGTGCCCGCGCAGCCAGCGGGCGAAGTCGGCCACCTCGGTGTTCGCCCACATCCAGCGCGGCCAGCGGGTGAAGTCCTCCAGCGCCGACCGGGGATCGCCCGGGGCGCCGGGAGCGGCGGTCACCGAGCGGTGCACGGACAGGCAGTCCGGCCAGTCACCCTCCACCGCGACGAACGAGAAACCCTTCTCCTCGATCAGCCGCCGGGTCAGCACCGCCCGCCAGCGGTAGAACTCCGCCGTCCCGTGCGACGCCTCACCGATCAGCACATGGCGGGCATCGCCGACGCGGTCCATCAGGACATCCAGTGAGGCCGCGTCCGCGAGCGGCCGGGCGTCCTCACCGATGGACCACGGATCTCCGTGCGCGGCCGTCTCGTCAGCCGGAACGCTCATCGCCCGCCCCCATCGCTCAGTCGCGTGTCGTGATCGTCATCGCTGTGCTCCCGTCACGTCGCGGTCGGGTGGGCTGGCCCCCGGTTCCCGCCGGGTTGCCGTCACCACCCGGAGGCAAACGCCTTCCTCCCGGATCGAAACGCACGGTGACCCACGGGCCGGCGCGGTCGAAGAGCGGTTTCAGCAGCGACGCCGGACGCGCGGCACCACAGGCCGCGAAGTGAAAGGCAGCGGACTCGGGGAAGAAGCAGCGGCAGCGGAGGGAGGCTGCCGTGGATGACGTATTGGGGCTGGGAGACGTCCTGGCGGAGGCGGAGGACGCCTCGCCGGTGGAGTCCGTCGATGTGGTGGCGCGGAATCTGTTGAAGCGATTCGGAGCGACCTGCGTGTCGTTCCTCTTCGTCGATCTGATCGGGGAGCAGCTCGTACGGCTCACCACGGCCGACGGGACGCACAACGGACACAGACCGACGCGCATCGGCCTGCGGGGCAGTGTGCACGAGAAGGTCCTGAGGTCCCAGCGTCTCCACGTCCAACCGGACGAGGCGGGCGGCCACCGGGCCATCTCGCCCGTGACCAACCGCGGCGACTGCGTCGGGGTACTGGAGATGACGTTGCCGCACGCCGACGAGACGGTACTGCGTCAAGTCGGCGAAGCGGCGCACGCCTTGGCCTACATCATCGTCACCGACCGGCGTTTCACCGACCTCTATCACTGCGGCCGGCGCACCACGACCACCAGTCTGGCCGCGGAGATCCAGCATCAGCTGCTGCCGTCCGCCGCATGCTGCGAAGCCGCGCAGTTCGCCGTGGCCGGCGGCCTGGTGCCGGCCGACGACATCTGCGGGGACACCTACGACTACGCCCTGGACCGGGACACTTTGCACCTGTCCATCACCGACGCCATGGGGCACGACACCGAATCCGCCCTGCTGGCCACCCTCCTGCTCGGCGCACTGCGCGGCGCCCGGCGCGCCGGACACGACATCGCGGAGCAAGCCCGCCAAGCGCATCAGGCGCTCCTCGACCACGGCCGCGGTATGGCCACCGGCCAGTTGCTGCGCATCTGCCTCGACAGCGGCAGCGTGCGGCTGGTCAACGCCGGTCACCCGCGACCGCTGCGCCTGCGCGACGGCACTGTGGAGGAACTGCCCCTCTTCGCCAACCTGCCCTTCGGCGTCGTCTCCCCCACCGCCTACCGAGTCCAGGAGCTGGAACTGCGCCCCGGTGATCGGCTGTTCCTGCTCACCGACGGCATGCAGGAACGCGGCGCTGCACACGTGGACCTGTCCGGGCTCATCCGCGACACCCGCGCTCTCCACCCGCGCGAGGCTGTCCGGGACCTGGTCACCACCGTCCGCGACGCCTGCGGAGGCCACCTTGAGGACGATGCCACCGTCCTGTGCCTGGACTGGTACGGCACCCGGCCCACCGACCGCCGCACCGACGCCCACGGCATCGAGGGCCTGACGTCACAGGTCTGGCCGCCACGCTGTTGCGCCCCATGACCGGCGCAACGGCCCGTGTGACAGACGCACGCTTATGGCGGCCTCCGGCGGGCACACGGAGTCATGCCCGAAAGGGGCAACGAACGGAAGGAGTTGTCGTGTCGTTCCTGTGGGCCATCATCGCGGGCCTCATCATCGGCCTGCTGGCCAAGCTCGTCGTGCCCGGGCGTCAGCCCATTCCTCTGTGGCTGACGGTCATCATGGGCATCCTCGGCGCCGTCGCCGGCAACGCGCTCGCCACCGCCTTCGGGGTGCGCGACACCGGCGGCATCGACTGGATCCGCCATGTCTTCCAGATCGGCATCGCCGCCGTCCTCATCGCATTCGTCACCCCGCTCTGGGCCCGACGACACGCCTGACACCGCACCCGGGACCCGCTTCTCCCCAGGGCAGGCCGTCCACATGCGAGTAGTGACGTGGAACCTCTGGGGCCGCTTCGGGCCCTGGCGGCAGCGAGCTCCACGGATCGAGGCGACGCTGGAAGAGCTACGACCGGACGTCGTGTGCCTACAGGAGACATGGAGCACCCGCGGAACCAGCCAGTCCCACGAGTTGGCCGCCCGGCTCGGCCTGCGGGCGGTCTTCGCTCCGAGCCGCATGCCGGAGCCACAACCGGGCCCCGACGCCGCGCCCCTCGGTCTGGCGGTACTCGGCCGCTGGTCCGTTCTGGAGCACCGCCGGGAGAAGCTGCCCGACGGGCCGGACGGCCCCCCGCCACACAGCGAGCCCTCGGTGGCACTTGTCGTCACCTTCGACCATCCGTCAGGTCCCCTCCATGTGACGACGGCCTGCCTGGACTGGCACGTCGGTGGTGATGCCCGGCTCGCCCAGGCCCAAGCGCTGGCGGCCCTGCTCAGCGACCCCGCGCTCGACGGCCCGATGCCCGTCATCCTGGTCGCCGACCTGAACGCGCGTCCGGACGCACCGGAATTCCAGCCGCTGGCGGAGGTTCTCGTCGACGCCTGGGCCGCCGCGCGTCCCGCGGAGCCCGGCCACACCTTCACCACGAGGAACAGCTTCGTGGGGGATCAGGAGTGGCTCGCAGACGGACGGATCGACCACATCCTGGCCCGCCCCGGCACGCCTGACCGTCCACTCACGGTCCGGGCCGCTGCTCTCGCCGGCGCCGGTGAGCCGCCGCCGTCGGATCACTACGCCGTGGTCGCCGATCTGGACTGGTGAGGTCCATGGTGCGTGCGGGGTTGGTTGGCTGCCGCCGGACCGGGCACGCGATGCACGGAAGCCTGGCGCGGCACGCGCGAGCATGGCCCGCCGTGAACAACTCCGTCGAAGGGAAAGCCTTGCTGCCCGAGCAGGAACCGTCCGCACCACAGGTCGTCTCCGAGCCCGCCCCGCCCTACGACCCCGACAAGCAGCAGCGACCCGGCCTGGAGGCCGACATGCGCACCTCGCCGCGCTATCGGGCGAGCCGGTACCGCGCCGGCGGAAAGCTGGAGGACAAGGTCGCGCTGATCACCGGTGGTGATTCCGGCATCGGACGCGCGGTCGCATTGCTGTACGCGCGCGAGGGCGCCGACGTCGCCATCGTCCATCTGCCGGACGAGCGGGTGGACGCAGAGCAGGTACGGCGCGAGGTGGAGGAGCAGGGCCGTCGCTGCCTGCTGCTGCCCGGCGACCTCACCGATCCGGCTTTCTGCCGCGAGGCCGTCGAGCGGACCGTGGCCGAACTCGGCGGCCTGAACATCCTGGTGAGCAACGCCGCTTATCTCAACAGCAAGCTGGAGCTGGAGCAGCTCACCGGCGAAGACTTCGACCGGACGTTCAAGACCAACGTCTACGCGTACTTCCACTTGCTCATGGCGGCGCTGCCCCACCTGGAGCCCGGGGACGCGGTCATCGCCACGGCGACGGAGGAGGCCCTCAAGGGCAGCGAGACGATGATCGATTACGCGGCGTCCAAGGCGGCGTTGATCACCCTGACCAAGTCCGTCGCCATACACCTGGCCCGGCGGGGCGTGCGCGCGAACGTGGTGGCACCTGGTCCGACCTGGACGCCGCTGAACGAGGCGGACGAGCACATGCCTCCGGACGGCCTGGCGCAGATCGGGAGCGAAGCACCGCTGGGCCGCGCGGCACAGCCGGAGGAGATCGCGCCGACGTATGTCTACCTCGCCTCGGACGCCGACTCGAGCTACACCGTCGGCGAGGTCATCGCGGTGACCGGGGGCATCGTCGACACCCGGTGAGAGGACGTGGCCGAGGGCGCGCGCCCGCCCGTTCAGCACCGCCCGGGCCGCGTTCATCGGGTCCTGAAGCGGCGGAAGAGGTTGCGGGCCACGTACACTCCCGGGCCGCCGAAGCCGACGATGTCGACGCGTCCGTCACCGGTTGTCTCGGCGAGGAAGCGGGGATGCTTGCCTGCGAGCCACCCGCCGGCCGCCGTGATCTTTCGGACCCGGTGACGACAGAGTCGAAGCCGACAGAGGTATCAGCGGGGCTCCCTCGGCGGTCGAGGATGTCCGGGAACCGACTCGGTCATGTGGACCCGGTGCTCGTACGAGCGTGCGACGACGTCGTGCGGCCCCCGTCCGGCGCCGGGTCGGCCGGTCCGGGCAGCCCGCTGGAACCGGCTTCCGGGACCAGGCCTCCGAGGGCCGACTCGGTGTTCTCGCCGAGGAAGCCGCCCGACTGGTGCTGCCACAGCTTGGCGTAGGCACCGTCCGCCGCGAGCAGTTCCTCGTGGGTGCCCTGCTCGACGACGCTTCCCCGGTCGAGAACGACCAGACGGTCCATGCCGGCGACGGTGCTCAGACGGTGGGCGACCACGAGGGCCGTACGTCCGTCCATCAAGCGCCACAGGGCGTCCTGGACGAGGAGTTCGCTCTCCGAGTCCAGCGCGCTGGTCGCCTCGTCGAGCAGCAGGATCGGGGCGTCGCGCAGGATGGCCCTGGCGAGGGCGACGCGCTGGCGCTGGCCGCCCGAGAGTTTGACTCCCCGCTCCCCCACCAGAGTGGCGAAGCCGTCGGGGAGTTGGTCGGCGAACTCCGTGACGTGCGCCGCCGCGGCCGCCGCGTGGATCTCCTCGTCGGTGGCGCCGGGCCGGGCGAAGGCGATGTTGTCCCGCAGGCTGCGGTGGAACATGGCGGGTTCCTGGGGGACGTAGGCGATCAGTGAGCGCAGGTCGGTCTGGCGCAGCCGGCTGATGTCCTGACCACCGATCAGGATGCGTCCGTCGTCAAGGTCCGACATCCGCAGCAGGAGCCGGGTGAGCGTGGTCTTGCCGCCGCCGGACCTGCCGACCAGACCGATCCGTGCGCCTGCGGGCACGTCCAGGTCGAGTCCCTGGAAAATCGGCTTCGTACCCGCGTGGGCGAAGGTCACCGCCTCGAAGCGGATGCCTGTGTGCCGAGGTGCGAGCGGTTCGGGTGTCGCCGGGTCGAGCACGGTGGGCGGATCCAGCAGCAGCTCCGTGAACTGCGCGGCCTCGGTCATCGAGCTTTCCAGACGCCGGTAGATCTGGTTGAACTCGAACATGATCTGTGTGGCGTTGGAGTAGTAGGTGAACGTGACGACGATCTCCTCGACTCCCTGGCCCGAGCCACCGAAGGCGATCGCGACCAACAGCCCCAGCACGTTGGTCAGCACGGACATGGGGGCGACCAGGGTGTCGACGCGCAGATTGCCGTAGTCCCAGGACCTCAGCGTCAGGCGACGGGAGTCCGCGACACGGTCGCGGTGTTCGTCGGCCTCCCGCCGCTCCGCCGCGAACGCCCGGATGGTCTCCATGTTCATGAGGCTGTCGGCGACGTGGCCGGAGACCCGGGCGATCGCCGCCTCACGGTCGTTGACGAGCCGCTGCCTGCGACGGATCAGAGGCGTCGCGGCCACCACGGTCAGCGCGATCATCACAAGAAGGCCGGCGACGAGCATCGGTTCGTAGGTCCACAGCACCACGGCACCGAACACCAGGGGGACGAGACTGCCCACGATCCGGTACGTCACCGTGTCGACGAAGTCCTCGAAGCGCTTGCCGAAGCTGAGCACCCGTTTGGTCAGGGAGCCGGCGAAGTTGTCGTGGAAGAATGCCGCGTCCTTCGCCAGGAGTTCGTCCATGCCGCTCACGTACAGGTGTTCCATGCCGAGGGCGTCCACGCGGTTCAGGCAGTGCTGCCCGATCCGCCACACGGCCTCGGCGAGCAGCAGCGTCACGCCGAAGCCCAGCACGTACGGCAGCGCCGAGCCGAGGGTGAGACCGCCGTGGTCGGCGGCCTGTCCTGCCAGTTTGGCGATCAGCAGCGGGGCGACGTAGCGGATGCCGATGTTGCCGACGGCCGGCAACAGCAGCGCGGGCAGGGTCAGCAGTCGTAGTCGCAGCAGTTCCCGGCCGTAGCGGCGTAGTGCCAGAACGACCGCGCCCCTGCCCGGCGCCGGCCCTCGCGTATCTGTTGTTGTCCCCATCACACTCCCGGAGGTTCGGAAGTCGGAAGTCTCCCGTCCGCGGAGTTTCTCAGTCCAGGCATTTACCGCGGACCAGCGAGAACCGGACACCGCCGCGCGTGCCCGGACATGCCGATCCGGTCATGGGGGCGGCGTACGTGCCGGCGGGATGGGAAGCCGGCTCCCCCGGCCGTTCCCGTGCGCGTACGCCGTCGGACGCCTCCGCGCGTTTCAGCTGCCGACGGGGTAGCGGCTGGTGATCGCGACGCGGTTGAAGGCGTTCATCACGGTGGCCAGCCAGGCGACTGCCGAGATCTGGTCCGTGGTGAGTACGGCCGCGGCGGCGTTGTAGTCCTCGTCGCTGACGTGTCCGTCCGGCACGCGTGTGATCGCCTCGGTCAGGCGGAGGGCGGCGCGGTCGGTCTCGGAGAAGTAGCCGGTCTCCGCCCAGCCGGGCAGCACGGCGATCCGGTCGGGGTTCTCGCCCTTCTTGAGGGCGTCGGCGGTGTGCATGCGCAGGCAGAACGCGCAGCCGTTGATCTGGGAGGCGCGGATTCTCAGCAGCTCGACCAGGAGCGGGTCGAGGCCCGCCGCGGCGGTGGCCTGTTCCACCTCGGACGACAGGGCGATGAGGGTCTTGTAGGCGGCCGGGTGCTGCTTGCCGATGTTGACGCGCTGGGTGTCGGTCATGGTTCCTTCGATTCGTTCGTGTGGTGCGCGCCCGCCCTTCGGGCGCGTCTTGGTGTCCCGGGCTATGACTTCGGGTCGTCGACCTTGAGCTTTTCTCCGGTGTTGGAGACGAAGACGACCAGGAGCCTGGCCCGCTTGGTCGGGCTGGTGTTCTCGGTGAGGACGTGGTGGGCGCCCGGCTCCTCGACCCAGTTCTCGCCCTGGTGGTAGGTGCTCACGGGCTTTCCGTCGAGTCGGCTGCGCACGGTGCCTTCGAGGACGTAGGCGTAGACGAACGCCTGGCCGTGCCGGTGCGGCAGCGCCTTCGCGTTGGGCGGGAAGTCGACGATCACCGAGGTGAACGCCTTGCCCTTCACATTCGGAAGGGCCTGCTGGAGCAGCGGCTTGAGGGTTTCGGAGGGGCGCGTCGACGCCATGGCCGCTGGCGATGCCGCGGCCGCGGTCGGCCTGTTGGCGTGGGCCGGCTGGTTCGAGGTCGAGCAGGCCGTGGCCGCGGCCAGGGCGGCGACGGCCAGCAAGCCGCCGGCGATCCGCGATTTGATCATGATCGGTCTCCTGGTTCAGTCTTCCGTGACGCGGATGATCGTCTTGCCGGGGGTGCGCTTGCCGGGGGCGAACGCGGAGGGTGCCTCGGCGAGCGGCCGCACCGCACCGACGTCCGGCTTGAGCCGGCCGTCCCTCAGCCGCGTGGCGAGATCGGCGAGCCGGGCGCGGTCGGGTTCGACGACGAAGAAGATCGCCCGCCCGTCCTTGGGCCGGACCTCGGGCGGCGTGACGATGGTGACGAGTGTGCCGCCGGGGCGGACCAGGGCGGCCGAGCGGTCGAGGATGTCGCCGCCGATCACGTCGAACACGACGTCGGCCTCTCCGGCGTCCTCGAGCTTCTCGGTCTGAAGGTCGATGAAGGTGTCGACGCCCAGGGCGAGCGCCCTTTCCCGGGCGGCGGACCGGCCGGTGCCGATGACGCGGGCGCCGGCCTCGCGGGCGAGCTGTACCGCGATCGAGCCGACGCCGCCCGCGGCACCGTGGATCAGAACGGTCTGGCCTGTGGTGAGGCGGCCGTGGTCGAACAGGCCCTGCCAGGCGGTGAGCCCGGAGATCGGCAGCGCGGCGGCCACGGTGTGGTCGACGTCCGCCGGCAGCGGGGCCAGGTTGCGGGCTTCCACCGCGGTGTACTCGGCGAGGGTGCCGTCGCGGGCCCAGTCGGCCAGGCCGAACACCCGCTGTCCGACGCTCAGGCCGGTGGTGCCGTACCCCAGCTCCACGACGACACCGGACAGCTCGTGCCCGGGCACGCTCGGCGTCCGGTCGCGGCCGGCGCGATCGGTCCACGTGGCGGGCCAGTCCAGCTCTCCGGGGGTGAAGCCCGCGGCGTGCACCCGCACGATGACGTCGTTCTCGGCCGCATGGGGGTAGGGCATGTCCGTCAGGGACATCCCGGCGAGACCGGCGTTACGGTCCCGAACGGTGATGGCTTGCATAGGGATCCTTACTGGGAGGGGCGACTGAGGCGCGCGGCCCGTTCGGACACAGGGCTCACAGCGGCTCGTCATCGGGAAGACGGGGCAGGTAGATGTATGCCGTCCCGCATGATCGATTTCACCTGTTCGCGCGTTCCTTCGTCGCCCGTCGTGCGTTCTCATCAGGGAGACGAGGTAGCCCCCGCGGGTGTGACAGCTCAGAGGCGCACGAGTTTGTCCGGGTTGATGACCCTGCGGTACGCGGTGATCAGACCGTCTGCGATCTGGACCGTGTCGACGGAGTAGACCCGGCCTTCCCGGTGGAACACGAGGGCCGGCTCGCCGCCGACCTCGGCCAGGTCGATGCGGTCCGGGTGCCACCGGTGCCCCGTGCGCACCATGACCTGGGCGACGCGCTCGCCGCCGTGTATGAGCTTGCGTGCCGCGGAGACCTTGCCGCCCCCGTCGGTGACGTAGACGGCGTCCGGGTGAAGGAGCCTGACCAGGCCGGCCAGGTCCCCGGCCTCGTAGGCGGCGCGGAAGGCCGTGAGGACGCGTTCGCGCTCCGTCTTCGACGCCTGCGGCGTGGACTGCTTCGCCTTGGCCACCCGCCGTCGGGCCCGCGAGGCGAGCTGCCGGGCGCTCGGCGCGGAGACGTCCAGCACTTCGGCGATCCGGCCGAACTCAAGACCGAAGACGTCGTGCAGCACGAAGGCCACCCGCTCCGGCGGGCTCAGCTCTTCCATGATCAGGAGCATCGCCGAACTGACGGACTCGTCGACGAGTACCGGCTGCGACGCGTCCGTCCCTGTCAGCAGCGGCTCCGGCAGCCACGGCCCGACATAGGCCTCCCGGCGGAAACGGGCACTCCTGAGAATGTCGTACGACCGTCGCGCGGCCACCGTCACCAGCCAGGCCCGCAGATCACCGATGTCCGCCAGATCCGCTCCGGCCGCGCGCAGCCACACGTCCTGGGTCACGTCTTCGGCATCGGCCACACTGCCCAGCAGCCGGTAGGCCACACCGAAAACCGCGGGCTGGTGCCTCTCCCATTCGCCTCCGAGCGGGTCCTCCCGCTCGGACCGTCCGGGCCCGTGCCGGTCACCCATACAGATCGCAGCCTCCTCCAGCGGCCAGGGGTCCTGATCAGCTCGGCCAGGGAGCGCCGATGATGCGTTCGACCGTGGTGGTGCGACGGAAGCCGGGAACGAAGTGCTCCAGTACATCCGAATTCACGGTTCCGTTCGTGGTCTCCGGGCGGTGCTTGAGTCCGTCGACGAAGGCCTGCAAGAACTCGTTCTTGAAGTCGCCCCGTGGATGGACTGCGGTGATCTCGTCCACCTGGCTGCGATCCAGCTCGTCCAGACCCAGACCCAGCACGTCGGTCAGAACCCCGAGATTCGTAATGGCTATCTCCGCGCCCATCCGCCCGGGAATTTCCGGGGTCGTGTGCAGCGCGATCGCCGTCCACACCACGTCGGCGGCCGTGGCGGGGAAACCGTGGTCGAGCATGAACTTGCGTGCGTGGTCGGCTCCATCGACCTCGAAGCGCTGCTCCACGTCGGAGAACGGCGTCATGAGGCCGGTGTCGTGGAACATGGCGGACAGGTAGAGAAGCTCCGGGTCGGGCTCCACACCGAGCCTGCGAGCGTGAATGACACCGAAGACGAAGACGCGGCGGGAGTGATGGTAGATGAGGGGGCTGGTCATCTTCCGCATGAGGCGGGTGGCTTCGGCGACCGCCGCCGTCTCGGGAATCTCGACCCCCGCGATGATCTCGCTCATGACCTCTGAACCTTCCGATATCAGTGCGCTCCGGATGGACGGTGTGTCCGTCTTCCACACTGCCGACCACCCGGTGTCCGGCGCCGCCTCGGTCCGGCCATGAGCCACCCGAATCCGGACGCGCGGGCGGGCAGCGGGGGTGGGGGCTCCGCCACGCGTCGGGTCGCGAACCCGACCCGATCCACGTCCGTGACGGCACCACCCGCGCCTCGGAAGGGCGTGGCCGGTCAGCCCCGGGCGAATTCCAGCAGGTCGGCGTCGAACCGTTCCGCGAACTCGGGGACCATCGACAAGCCGTGCGGAGCACCTGGGTAGACCTTGAGGATCGCGTCCTTGACGATCTGCGACGACTTGTTCGCGGATGCCACGATAGGGACGATCTGGTCGTCGTCGCCGTGGATGATCAGCGTGGGGACGTCGAACTTCTTGAGATCCTCGGTGAGGTCGGTCTCCGAGAACGCCTTGACGCAGTCGTGGGCGCCCTTGATGCCCACCGACATGCTCCAGAGCCAGAACTGGTCGCGGGTCCCCTGCGAGACGGTCGATCCCTCGCGGTTGGCGCCGTAGAAGGGAGCGCTGAGGTCCTTGTAGTACTGGGAGCGGTCCGTCAGCACGCCGTTTCGGATCTCGTCGAAGACGTCGACCGGCAGCCCCTCAGGGTTCGCTTCCGTCCTGAGCATGAGCGGGGGGATCGCCCCGAGCAGGACCACCTTGGCGACACGGCCCGAGCCGTGCCGGCCGATGTAGCGCGTGACCTCTCCCCCACCGGTCGAGTGACCGACCAGGATGACGTCGCGGAGCTCGAGGGTCTCGATGACCGAGGCCAGATCGTCGGCGTACGTGTCGAGGTCGTTGCCCTGCCAGGGCTGGCCCGAGCGTCCGCCCCCGCGCCGGTCGTGGGCCACGACCCGGAAGCCGTTGTCCGCCATCAGCTTCAGCTGCGGATCCCACGAGTCCGCGACCAGTGGCCAGCCGTGGGAGAAGACCACCGGTGGGCCCGACCCCCAGTCCTTGAAATAGATCTGTGTGCCGTCCTTGGAAGTGGCAAAGGCCATGATCGCCCCTTCAGCCTTGTCCGGAATCGCGCAGTCATCAGGGTTCGGTGCCCGGGCCGCATGCGGGATGTCACGCCGCGGGGGACGACGGACAGGCGCGCGGAGGAAGGCGGCCGATGAGCACGTCGCGGGTCCCACGCTACTCGGGAGCCCCCGCTTCAGCGCGCCGGAGGACTCACCGGACGCGCCGGCTCTCCCGGACCGGGAGGCCCCGAGGCTGGTATTGCGCGCCCGTCCCGGACTCGCCCGGACACCCACGGACACCCACCGACAGTCATTACCCTTTGTCCGAGGTTGCTCGCCTCTGTCCGGGTACTCGCGGAAGTGGACGTACAACACTCTCCGAAGGTGAAGACCATGACCACTTCCCCCAGGCCATCCATGGAGACGCACCCCGACATCGTCGACATGCGCCTTCGGCACGAGATGGCCGAGCGCGCCACGAGCACGCCGCAAGGCCAGGCCATCGAGACCATGGCGCTGCTCACCGGTCTGTACCTCGCGGCATCGCCGTGGATCACGGGCTTCAACAACCTGTCCACCCTGGCCGTCACCAACCTGCTCACCGGTATCGCCTACGCGGTCCTGATGAGCGGCGGCTTCGGCCGTGCCTACGAACGCACCCACAGCATGGCGTGGGCATCCTGCGCCCTGGGCGTGTGGGCGATCATCGCGCCGTGGGTGGTCGCCGGCAACGTCAGTACGACGAAGACGATCGTGAACAACGTCATCGTCGGCGCGCTGGCCCTGCTGCTGGCCCTGGCCGCCAGCGCGGCCGCGCGAGCGGCGGAGTCGTCCGAGGCGCGGCGCGGCATGTCGGCGTCGTACGCGCCTGGTCGCGGCTGACGCCGTACGGCGATCAGAGGTGAACGCGCGGGATCACCGGGCCGGAGCCGGTGATCCCGCGCGTCTTCGCTGGGGCCCTACGAGTCTTCGCTGCGGCCTTACGAGGCTTCGCTGAGGCCTCTGCCGGCCGGTACGCGCCTCTCAGCCGTTGCCCATGGCCTTGCGGACGGCGTCCTTGGTGCGGTCCATGAGGGCGGCCACGGGGCCGAGGGCCACGTTGGCCGCGGCGGACTCGACGCCGGGGTGCGGCCGGGTCGGCGCCATGGCCTCGGCCGCCTTGACGGCCTTGGCCATGGCGGCGAGGTTGGTGACGTCGGTGCTGCGCCGGATGTGCGCGAACTCGTAGCGCTCCTCCGCCCGGGCGTGCTCCTGCACGTCGGTGCGCAGCTTCATCAGCCGGGGCAGGAACTGCGGGTCGTCGGTGTCCATCTCGTCCATGGCCGCGAGGGTCTCCTTGGCCGACTTCTCCTCCGCGAGACGGTCCCGGACGATCTGCTCACCGCCTTCCACCGCGCGCCGGACGAAGGGGTGGACGACCTCCTCCTCCGCGGTCTCGTGCACGGCCAGCAGACGGACCAGGCGGTGGTACGCGTCCCGGCGCGCCTCGCCCTCGCTCTGCTCGACCTCGTCGAAGAGGTTGCGGATGTCGCCGTGCTGGCGCATCAGCAGGGCGACCACGTCGATGTCGGGGGCCCGGTCGTCGCCGGCCTGGGGCGTGTGCGGTGCGGACATCTCGGGCCGCCTCACTTCTCGCGCTGGGCGGGGTCGGGGTGCCCGCCCTCGGTCTGGACGCGGTACTCGCGGCCGAACATCGCGTCGTGCTCGGCCATGACCCTGTCGCTCGGCGGTGCCTCGCCGCCGTGGATCTGCTCCTGCATCTTCTCGAACCGCTCGTGGGCCTCCCGCACATAGCCGGCGCCGAGAGTCGTCAGGTCCATCTGGGTGTCCAGCAGTTCACGCAGGTACTGCTTGTTCGGCTCGAAGGTGAGCACATTGGGCAGCTCCGGGGCCAGGACCTCCTGCGGCTCGCGGCCGTCGATGCGGCGCATCAGGTCACAGGCCGTGTGCAGGTGCTCCAGCTCCATGTTCAGGTGCAGCTCCCAGATCGCCTTGACCTTGGGGTCGGTCTCCTGCTCCATGAAGGAGTAGTACAGGTAGCACTCGTTGTACTCGTGGTTGACCAGCTGCTCCCACCACGTCTCGCCCGGGTCGACCAGGGACTCGTAGTGCGTGACGTGCTCTTCCTCGATCAGCCCGATCTCCTGGTAGAGCTGACGGGCGATCGGCTCCATGTAGGTGGGGCCGGTGTTCATGTAGAAGTTCATCGTCTGCTGCTCCGCCGACATGATCGTCAGCGCGTGCAGCTTCGACAGCGGGTCCGTCGCGTTCTTGTCGTACGGGTCGCGGACGTTGTCGACCGGATCGCGGTGGTGGAACCGCGTGGGCCTGCCCGGCATCACCTCGGTGAGGTTGTCCACGATCGACTCCGCCTTGCGGTGCTCGATCATCTCGTAGAGGTTGGCGTACCGGTACAGGTGGTCGAAGTCCTCCAGCACGCCGAACTGGTACGCCTGCTTCAGATAGGGGTCCGGCTCCATGCGCGCGACCCACGCCGTCAGGTCCACCGCGACCTGCTCGTAGGCGATGGTCGTCTCCAGCACCGAGGAGACGCCCGGCAGCAGCCAGTTCACGACCTTCTGCTGCTGAGCCTCGATGTACCGGGTCCGCGCCAGCTGCCGCTTGACGTCGGGGTCGACCGTGTTCCGGGCGAGCTGGTGGCTGAAGAGGATCGCCTCCACCTCGATCCCGTTCATCGTGATGATCCGGCACCGGGTGTAGGGGTCGCATCGGTCCGGGTCGATCGGCTGCACGTTCAGCTCACGCCAACTGCGCAGCTGACGGTCGAGCGGGATACCCCGTTGTTCCAGTGGGTTGAAGGTCATGCGGGTGCCTCCATGCGGGTGCCTCCTGACGCAGGGCGACTCGTGCGCCCGCGGGTACCCCGCCGCGGACGACGAGCACAGGTCCGTCATCGAGTCTGGCCACCACCGATGTGTTCCGGCCACTCGGGGACGCCACCGGGTGCGTGGTTCCCTCGGCCGGGTCAGTCCGGTTGACAGCCCCACGGCTCGACGGCCCCACGGCTCGACGGCCCCACGGCTCCGGTCGGTCAGGTACTCCGCTGTCAGGTCTCCGGCTGTTCCTCGCCGGGGCGGCGCAGGACGGTGAGCAGGTGGTCGTGGTCCGCCACGGCTTCCAGGGAGAGCGTGTGGTACCCGGCTCGGTCGAACAGCACGGTGATACGGTCCGGTTCCTCGCTCAGCACCGTGCCCTCGCCCCACTGCTCGTGCCGGACCTCGGTCCCGGTCGGGTAGGGGCTGGCGGTGGGGTGCCCGGGCCGCTGGTCGCGGCTCGCGCCACGGTCCGCCGGGGCGGCCTCCTCGGCCCCCTCCTCGCACGTGTCGCAGTTCCCGCACGGGGCTTCGTACGCCTCGCCGAAATAGCCGAGGAGGAAGTGCCGTCGGCAGCCGGTCGTCTCGGCGTAGGCCCGGGCCATGTCCACCCGCGACCGGTCCGTACGGCGATGGGCCTCGGCCGCCCGCTCCGCCCGCCGTACCGCCCGGCCGGGTGACACGCCCTCGGCCGGGCGCACCTCGCCGCCCTCCGCCGTGGTGACGGCTCCGGCCTCCTCCAGGAGGTTGACCGCGGCGGTGACACGGTTCCGGGACAGTCCCGTGTCCTCGCGCAGCTCGTTCAGGTCGAGAGGGTGCCCGCGATGCCGATGGACGGCCTCGGCCACCTGGGACAGGATCGCGCGGCCCGGGGTCCTGCCCGCGAAATACGTCTGCATCCCGGTGTCCTGCGACCGGTGGTGCAGCACCGCGAGGGCGGGGTGCCCGTCCCTGCCGCAGCGGCCGATCTCCTGGTAGTAGGCGTCCAGGGAACCGGGCAGCGAGGCGTGCAGGACGAACCGTACGTCCTCCTTGTCGATGCCCATGCCGAACGCCGAGGTCGCCACGACGACGTCGGTCTCACCGGCCAGGAAGGCACGGTGGACGCGGGCGCGTTCGGCGGCGCGCAGTCCGGCGTGGTAGGCCTCGGCGGCCAGCCCGAGAGAGGCGAGTTCGGCCGCGTACTCCTCGCTGTCCTTGCGGGTCGCCGCGTAGACGATGCCCGGCTTGGGTTCGGCGGCGGCCCGCTCGATCACGGCCTGTCGACGCTCGTCGTCCTCCAGGAAACGGCGGACCTCCAGCCGGATGTTCGGCCGGTCGAATCCGGTGATCATCAGCCGGGGCCGGCGCATGCCGAGGCGCTCGGTGATCTCCCGGCGCACGGGCGGGGCGGCGGTCGCGGTCAGGGCCAGGACCGGCGGTCTGCCCACGCGGTGTGCGGCCTGTTCCAGGCGCAGATAGTCGGGGCGGAAGTCATGGCCCCAGGAGGAGACGCACTGGGCCTCGTCCACCACGAACAGGGCCGGACCCGCCCCGGCCAGCACGTCCAGGACGTCGTCCCTGGCGAGCTGCTCCGGTGCCAGATAGACGAAGCGGGCCCGGCCCGACCGTACGTCCTCCCAGGCCGCTTCGGTCTCCGCCGCGCCCAGGTCCGAGTTGACCGCGACGGCACCGGGCGCGTCGTCGCCCTCGGGAAGACCGGCGATCTGGTCCCGCTGGAGCGCGAGCAGCGGTGACACCACGACGACCGGGCCGGACAGCAGCAGCGCCGGCACCTGGTAGACGGCCGACTTGCCGGACCCCGTCGGCATGACGACCAGGGTGTCGTGGCCTTGCAGCACCCACTCCATGGCCGTGAGCTGCTCCGGCAGGAGGTGCTCCCAGCCGAAGACGTCCGCCGCCGTCCGGCGCAGACGTTCGGCCTGGCCCCGGCTCTTCGTCCCCGGTCCCGCCTTCCTGGTCATGTACATCGCTCCCTGGACTCCCTCGGCCCACCGGGTACCCGACGGGCCTGGGCGTACCACCTCGCCGGCGGCGCTCCACGCGGCGGGGCTGAACAGCGAGAAGGCCGAACAGTAAGAAGCTCGCCCAGTTGCTGCCCTGCGCCGGGTACGGCCCAGGCGGCGCCTGGTCCGTCAGCCGGGGTGGGGGCGCGTGTACCGCTCTGGCTCGGCGAGGACCCGGCGGCCTGGCCGGTCGGCCTTGGTCGGTGCGGGTGCCGCATCGGCTCGGCGATGATCAGGCGGCCTGGTCGGTCAGCCTTGGCCGGTGCGCGTACCGCTCCGGCTCGGCGAGGATCAGGCGACCTGGTCGGTCAGCCTTGGCCGGTGCGCGTACCGCTCCGGCTCGGCGAGGATCAGGCGACCTGGTCGGTCGGCCTTGGCCGGTGCGCGTACCGCTCCGGCTCGGCGAGGATCAGGCGACCTGGTCGGTCGGCCTTGGCCGGTGCGCGTACCGCTCCGGCTCGGCGAG
>NZ_JBVHWM010000028.1:0-758 GCF_055564375.1 Streptomyces sp. NPDC029138 | reverse complement strand
AGGATCAGGCGACCTGGTCGGTCGGCCTTGGTCGGTGCGGGTGGCGCTTGGACTCGGGCGGGGTCAGGCGGCCTGGTCGGTCGGCCTGGTCGGTGCGCGTGCCCCCGGCTCGGGCGGGGTCAGGCGGCCTGGTCCGTCAGCTCGGCCAGGGTGGTGCGTGCGTGGCGCTCCGCCTCGGCGGGGGTCGGCCGCTCGCCGCGGCCGAACGTCTCGGCTAAGGCGCGTGGGCCCAGGACGGCCTGCGCCGCGGCGGTGACACGGTCGACGTCGCCGCGCTCGGCGGGCGGCAGGGGCGCGCCCACCCTGCGGCGCGCGGCGTGGGCGGCGCCGAGGAGCAGGGCCGCACAGGTGGCGCCGGACCGGTGCCCGCACAGGGCGGCCGTCCCGGCGAGCCCCTCCAGACACAGGGCGAGGGCGCGCGGCGCGTCCAGTGAGCGCGCGATCCGCAGCGCACGCAGATGGTGGGCGGCGGACCGGGCGGCAGCGGCTCCTTTCCCTGGACGGTGCTGGTGCTCCTGCTGCCCGTGCTCGCCGTGGTGCTCGCCGGACGCGGCCATGGCTTCCCGTCCGGGCGGCGCGCGGTGTGACGTCCATACGCCGGTGGGACCGGGTGCGGGTCGGCCGTGCGCTTCGAGGAAACGGGAAAGGTGGCCCGGGGGGCGGGGCCGCCGGGGAAACCGAGAACGGCCGCCACCACGGGCGTTCCACGGGGGGGGGGGGGGAGAGAGGGGGGAGGTTGCGCTCCCCAAACAGCAGGG
>NZ_JBVHWM010000027.1:0-103964 GCF_055564375.1 Streptomyces sp. NPDC029138 | reverse complement strand
TCCCCCCCCCCCCCCCCCCCCCCCCCCCCCCCCCCCCCCCCCCCCCCCCCCCCCCCCCTCTCCCCCCCCCCCCCCCCCCCCCCCCGGGGCGATCGGGGGCCCGGCGGAAGCCGCGGTAGGCGCCGCATGGGGGGCCGCGCAGCAAGGAGGGGCCGCACCTGTCGGTTTCCGGTCCGGCGCGCGCGGCCTCACCGGATGCCAGCCCGGTGGGCGGTGCCCGCCGGGCCGGGCTGGCACAAACGCCGCCAGGCGCTGTGTGCGAAGGCGGGCGGCAAGGCGGACCGCACTCCACCGGTTCCCGGCCCGGCGCAGGCAACCCCGGCCCGGGCGAGCCGATGGACCCCGGCCCGGGCGAGCCGATCGACCCCGCCCGTCGACGAGGGCGACGAGCGCGAAGAGCCGCGCATGATCACCGACCGGCCCCCGCACGCGGCGGACCGGCCGCGCGCGCCTGCCGCGCGGTGGCGCGTGGCACGGGGGAGGGTCGACGGTACGGCGACTGCGCCCCGGTCTGTGATGTGCGCCTACCGCTCGGTGCCACGCGGCACGGGGACGGCCGGTGGCACAGGGCTCGCGCCCCAGCCGTGAGAGCGCCCATCGCCCGGTGCCGCGCGTCACCGGGAAGGGCCGGTGACACGGCGACCGCGACCCGGTCATGGCGCGCCTGCCGTCCGGCTCGATGCGTCACCGGGAAGGGCCGGTGACACGGCGACCGTGACCCGGTGATGGCGCGTCTGCCGTCCGGGGCGATGCGTCACCGGGCAGGGCCGACTGCATGGTGACCGGGACCCGGCCATGACGTGCGCTCTTCGTCCGGTGCCGCCCCTCCCGCAGAACGGCCCCCGGTGCCGTACCTCCCGCAGAACGCCCCCTGGTGCCGCACCTCCCCGCAGAACGGCCCGACGCCATCGCGAGCCCGACCCGGTCGATCCCCGCGCCCCCAGGCCTCCTCCCACAAGGTGGCCGACATCCCGTATCCAAGCGCCCCCCAACTCCCTTGCCCCGCGGTCGGCATCCAGCCGCATCGGCCGATCTGCCCATGGCGCAGCCCCGGTTGATCCGGAAGGATGCTGCGGGCGGCCCGGTGGACGGCCGTGCCGTGCGACAGCCCCAGCCCGACCGAGACGGAGCGCATCGATGACCTCTGCGGCCCCCCACGACCTCGTCGTCACGCAGGCCACCCTTGGCGACTGGCCGGTGATCAGCGGGTGGGCGGCGGCGGAGGGGTGGAATCCGGGGCTGTCCGACGGGCCCGCGTTCTTCGCGCAGGATTCCGAGGGGTTCTTCCTCGGGCGGATCGACGGGGAGCCGGTGTCGGCCATCTCCGTCGTCAACCACGGCCCCGACTACGCCTTCCTCGGTTGCTATCTGGTCCGCCCGGACCTGCGCGGCCAGGGACACGGGCTCACCACGTGGAAGACCGCGCTGGCCCACGCCGGGAACCGGACCGTCGGCCTGGACGGAGTCGTCGCCCAGCAGGACAACTACCGCCAGTCCGGCTTCCGTTTCGCCCACCGCACCATCCGCTTCACCGGCACCGCCCCCGAGAGCGGCACGCCCGCCGGGGTCCGCCCGGCCGGGCCCGCCGACCTGGCCGCGCTCACCACCTACGACAGCGCCTGCCACCCCGCCGACCGCCCCCGCTTCCTCGCCGAGTGGCTCAGCACACCCGGCCACCGTGCCGTCGTCCGCGAGGACGGCGGCACGGTGGCCGGCTACGGCGTGCTCCGCCCCGGCCACGACACCCTGCGCATCGGCCCTCTCTTCGCGGACACCGCCGACGACGCCCGGGCCCTGTTCGCCGCCCTCACCGCCGACGTGGCCGGCCGCGAGGTGGCGATCGACGTGCCCGAGCCGAACGCGGCCGGCGTCGCCCTGGCCGAAGAGGCGGGCCTGCGCCCCTCGTTCGAGACCGCCCGCATGTACACGGGCCCGGTGCGCGCGTACGCCCGGGAGCGGGTGTTCGGCGTCACCACGCTCGAACTCGGCTGACTTCAGACGGGACGGGCGCGCCCGGTGTGGAAGCGGCGGTGCAGTTCCCGTACCTCGTCCACCAGTTCCGGCACCGGCCCCTCCACGGCCACGTCAGGCGCGATGTCCCGCACGGGCAGCGTGCGCACCGGCGGTGCGGGCACGCCCAACTCGGCGAGCAAGCCCGAGAGTTGGACGGAGGAGACGATGTACACGATCCGGCCGAGCCCCACCCAGGCGTGCGCCGCCGCGCACATCGGGCAGTGCTCGCCCGAGGTGTAGACGGTCGCCGCCGCCCGCTCCTCGGGTGTCAGGTGCGCGGCCGACCAGCGGGCCAGCTCGAACTCGGGATGCCGGGTGCGGTCCCCGTCCGCGACCCGGTTGCGGTCCTCCGCCAGCACGGTCCCGTCCCCGGACACGAGCACCGACCCGAAGGGCTCGTCACCGGCGTCCAGCGCCTCCGTCGCCAGCTCCACACAGCGGCGCAGATACCGCAGCTCACTGTCCCGTACCATCGGCCCACCTCCTCACGGCATGATCTCCGGCGGGACAGGCTACGGCCACCGCGGCAGACCCGGCCGGCGCATGTGCCTCGGGGGCGACGGAGGACCGCCGGGCCGGGAAGGCGTACCGGCGCCCGGCCGCGACCGTCGCGAGCGCCACCAGGACCGGCGGCAGCGCGGTCCAGGGCAGCGCCCCGGCGCCCGCCGCGTCCAGCGCCAGACCGCCGGTGAGCGAACCGGCGGCGATGCCGGCGTTGTACACCGTGGTCTGCAACGAGGTCGCCACATCCGCGTCGCCCGGCCCCGACGCGTCGACCAGCGCGGTCTGGATCAGCGTGGGCGCCCCGCCGAAGGCCACACCCCACAGCGCCACCGCGCCGACCAGCAGCCCGTGCACGTGACCACCCAGGCCCAGCGTCAGCAGCACGGCCGCGACCAGGGCGAGCGCCGTGAGCAGAGTGGGGCGGAGATTCCGGTCGACCAGCACACCGGTGAGCCAGATCCCGGCCACCGTGGCGGACCCGAACACCGCGAGCAGCACGCCCGTACGGCCGTACCCGGCCCGCGCGGCGAACGGGGCGACGTACGTGTACATCACCTGATGCCCCAGCAGCAGGAACAGCGTCACGGACAGCACCGGGCGGATGCCGCGGCGTACGGCGACCCGGACCAAGGGCACGCGCGCGTGCGGCGGCTCGCCCGGGAAGCCGGGCACCCGCAGCCGTACCCAGCACACCAGCAGCACGGCGAGCGCGGCGAGGGCCCCGAACGCGGCCCGCCAGCCCACCGCGGCGGCCAGCGCGGCACCGGCGGGCACGCCCAGCGCCAGGGCCAGGGTGATCCCGGCCAGCACCACCGCGATGGCCCGGCCGCGCCGCTCGGCCGGCACCATCCGGGCCGCGTACCCGGCGAGCATCGCCCAGAGCGTGCCACCCATCGCCCCGGCGAGCAGCCGGGCCGCGACGGTCAGCGGGTACGACGACGACAGCGCGACCAGCGCGTTGCTCACGGCGAACCCCAGCAGCGCGCCGCACAGCACCGGCCGCCGGGGCAGTCCGCGCAGCGCTCCGGTGACCGGGACCGCGGCCACGAAGGAGGCGGCGGCGTACGCGGTGACGAGGAATCCGATCCGGGACTCGGCCACCCCCAGCGGGGGTGCCATCGCGGGCAGCAGGCCCGCCGGGAGGAGTTCGGTCAGTACGGCGGTGAACGCGGCGCAGGACAGGGCGAGCAGCCCCGACCATGGCAGGTGACCGCCCTTGACCTGGGAGGACAGGGTCATGCGACCATGGTCGAAGCCTCACATCAGTGTGAAGGTCAAGCGCGGATCCGGGAGGCCGGCATGCGGATCGGTGAGCTGTCCCGCCGTACGGGGGTCCCCACCCGGCTGCTGCGGTACTACGAGGAACAGCACCTGCTCCACCCGGAACGCACCGGCAACGGCTACCGCAGCTACCCGGAGTCCGCGGTCGCGCGGGTGGGGCAGATCCGCGGCCTGCTGGACTCGGGTCTGACCACCGAGATGATCCGCGCGATCCTGCCGTACCTCTGCGGCCCGGACCATCTCGTGCCGGCTCCCGAGGACGTGCCGGCCGAGACGGCCGCCCTGCTCCGGGGGCACATCGACCGCATCCAGGCCCGCATCGACTGCCTGGCCCGCAACCGCGACCGGCTCACCGCCTACCTGGAGGCGGTACGGCCGGACGGCCGCTGACGCCCTGTCACATCCTTCGCTTCCGCCCGTCAAATCCTTTGTGTCCGCCGGGGTCGTCGTGCTGAAGTGAGGCCATGGATCATGCCTCAGTGCTCGCTGTGTACGACCGGGACCTGCGCGAGGGTGCCCGGCCCGACGGGCCCGGGGCCCGGATCGAGCGGGCCGGCGGGGTGGTGCGTCAGGTCGCGGACGCGCACGGCTGGAACGGCGTGCTGTGGTCCGGTCTGGACGCGGCGGACGCGGACCGGGCCGTCCGCGACCAGATCGCCTACTTCACCCGCCTAGGCCGGGACTTCGAGTGGAAGCTCTACGCCCATGACGAGCCGGCCGATCTCGGCGACCGGCTGCTCGCCGCCGGGTTCCGGGCCGAGCCCGCGGAGACGCTGATGGTCGCCGAGGTGGCCGGGCTCGCGCTGGACACCGCGCCGCCGGCCGGCGTCCGCCTCCTGGAGGCCATCGATCCGGCCGGCGTCGACCTCGTCGTGGACGTGCACGAGAGGGTCTTCGGGACGGACGGCACCCGGCTGCGGCACCAGTTGCTGGCCCGCCTGGCCGCCGACCCCGGCACGGTCGTCGCCGTGGCCGCCGTCGCCGGCGACGAACCCGTCGCCGCCGCCCGCATGGAGCTGGTGCCCGGCACCCGGTTCGCCGGGCTGTGGGGCGGCGGCACGGTCGAGGCCTGGCGGGGCCGGGGCATCTACCGCGCCCTGATCGCCCACCGCGTCCGCGTCGCCGCCGCCCAGGGCTATCGCTACGTCCATGTCGACGCCTCGTCCATGAGCAGCCCGATCCTGGCCCGTCTCGGCTTTCACGCGCTGAGCACCACGACGCCCTACCTCTACGAGAACTGACTCAGCGCCGGGCCCGGCCCCGGTCCAGCGCGGCCACCCCGACGGCCGCCAGGGCTATCTGGATGAGCCACTCGATCCAGTCGGGCCCGTTCGTGTCGGCGACCCCCAGCCCGGCGGCGATCGCCGAGCCCAGCAGCGCGGCCACGATGCCGACGACGATGGTCCACAGGACCCCGATGTGCTGCCGTCCGGGGACGACGAGCCGGCCCAGCACACCGATGACGAGTCCGATGACGATGGCGCTGATGACCCCTGAGATCTCCATGGCCGACCTTCCTTGGCGGTCTTGTTCGCGATCCCCGCTGATGTGGCATGTGCCCGCTGTAAGCGGAGCCACTCCGCTCCGGTTGCCCCCGGGAGCCTCTGTTCACCGCCCCGTCATGCCATGTACCTTTCAACCAATCGACGCGTGTAGAAACCTCAAGCGGGTTCTACGCGCGCAGACTTGGCGCCCGCACCGCGCTCTTCCCCACCCCTCATGGAGGTTCGACGGATGCTCGGATCCGGCAGATCCCGCCGCAGATTCACGACCGCCCTGGCCGGCCTGGGCCTGTTCGTCACGGGAGCCGCCCTCCAGGTCGGCGCCGGCACCCCCGCCCACGCGGCGACCACGCACCGCGTCCTGTTCGACAACGCCCACGCCGAGACGGCCGGCAACGCCGACTGGATCATCTCCACCAGCCAGCCCGACCCGCTCGGCCAGGACTCCACGCCGTCCGCCGAGACCGACTGGACCGGTGCCCTGTCCTCCTGGGGCGTGGCGCTCCAGAAGACCGGCAACTACAGCCTGAAGACACTGCCGTCGGGGGCCGGTCTCAGCTACGGCGGCACGTCCGCGACCGACCTGTCGAACTTCGACACGCTGGTCCTGCCGGAACCCAACACGCTGTTCACCAGCGCCGAGAAGACGGCGATCATGAACTTCGTGAAGAACGGCGGCGGGCTGTTCATGATCTCCGACCACACGGGCGCCGACCGCAACAACGACGGCTACGACGCGGTCGAGGTCTTCAACGACCTGATGACGAACAACAGCGTCGACTCCACCGACCCGTTCGGCTTCTCCGTCGACTCGCTGAGCATCAGCTCCGACCACCCGTCCGCGATCAGCGACAGCACCGACCCGGTGCTGCACGGCTCGTTCGGCACCGTCAGCAAGAGCCTGATCGCCAGCGGTACGACGGCCACCCTCAAGCCCGCCGACAACGCCGCCGTCAAGGGCCTGCTCTACCGCACCGGTTACTCCGGCAACACCGGAGCCTTCTTCGCCACCAGCACCTTCGGCAGCGGCCGGGTGGCGTTCTGGGGCGACAGCTCCCCGATCGACGATGGCACCGGCCAGTCCGGCAACACCCTGTACGACGGCTGGAACGACTCCACCGCCACCAACGCGCCCCTCGCGCTCAACGCCACCGAGTGGCTGTCCGGCGCGAGCGGCAGCAGCGGGGGCGGTGGCGGCACCTGCACGGCCGCCCAGCTGCTGGCCAACCCCGGCTTCGAGTCCGGCGCCACCGCCTGGACCGCCTCCAGCGGTGTGATCACCAACGACACCGGCGAGGCCGCCCGCTCCGGCTCCTACAAGGCCTGGCTGAACGGCTACGGCTCGGCCCACACCGACACCCTCGCGCAGTCGGTGACCATCCCCGCCGGGTGCACGAGCGCCACCCTGAGCTTCTACCTCCACGTCGACACCGCCGAGACGACCACCTCGACGGCCTACGACACCCTGAAGGCGCAGGTGCTCAACAGCAGCGGAACGGTGCTGTCGACCCTCGCGACCTACTCGAACCTGAACGCGGCGAGCGGCTACACCCAACGCGGCTTCAACCTGGCGAGCTACGCGGGCCAGACCGTGACGATCAAGTTCACCGGCACCGAGGGTTCCACCCTCCAGACGTCGTTCGTCCTCGACGACACCGCGCTCAACGTCAGCTGAGCCGGGACAGGGGGTGGGCCTTCCAAAGGGCCCACCCCCTGGGGCGTCAGGCCGCCGGCACCGTCCGCTCCGGCGTGTTCCACCCGGAGACCCGCACCCCCGGTGCCGAGCCGTGCAGATCGGCCGTCCGGTAGGTGGCGGTCAGCGTCACCGACTCGCCCGGCCACAGGCTCACCTCGTTGTCCGACCAGCGCACCGGCAGCACGGGCTTGCCCCGCTCGTCCACGAGGTGCACGTCCGTCAGCAGCGCCGGGGTCTTCCCGCTCCCGCTGTGGCGCAGGGTCACGGTCGTGGTCGACATGCCGTCCGACGAACGTGTGGCCGCGGTCGCCGCCACCGGCGCCTGCGCCATCGAGGTGAGCCCCTTCATGTCGGCGTAGCTCGTCGTCGGCGTGTGGTACCAGGTGGTGCCGTTCCAGTCGAGGGTGTCGGGCCGGGTGGAGAGCCAGTACACGTTCCGGCTCACCTCCGTGCCGTCCGCGTCCGTCAGCGTCAGCCGGAGCAGGTACGTCCGCGACAGACCGCTCACCGAGGACGGCAGGGTCAGCGGTGTGCCGTGAGCCCCTTCCCCGTTCACCGCCACACCGGTGACGGTCTTGTCGTACTTCTGCGTGCCGTCGGGGTTGTACAGCGTGGCCCGGGCGGTGAGGCCCTTCGCGGCAGCGGGCCGGTTGTTCACCACCACGACCGAGCGGTCGTCGTAGGAGTACTGGATGTGCAGCGGCTCGTTCGCCTTCTTCGCGCCGAAGTAGGAGCCGTTCTGGTCGAGGTAGCGGTCCGTCAGCTGCCAGTGCAGGGAGGTCCAGCCGCTGTTGAACATCCAGTGGATCACCCCGGTGGCGGGCCGGTCCTGATCGGCCGCGTTGCGTCCGTACGCCTCGAACTGGGCGCGGACGTTCTCGTACTGGGCCAGCTGTGCCTTGCGGACGTAGTCGGTGAGACCCGTCGGGGCGCCGTAACGGCCGGCGAGGGCGTCGTCGTAGATCTTCAGCGTGCCGAAGACGGGGGACGGCGAGCGGTGGTACTGCCTGGCGTCCGGGTCCTTCCACAGGGTGTCGAGTTCGGCGGGCGTCATCATCCGGCGCAGGGTGCCGAGGGTGGGGATGCTCGGGCCCGCGCTGGTCTCGGAGTTGAAGCCGGTGGCCCCGCCCTCCCGCTTGGCGTACCAGTAGCCGGGCGGCACCCAGTCGTAGGGGCCGGTCATCTTCATGCCCGAGCTGCCCAGGCGTGGGGAGGAGCGGTCGGAGGCGGAGGAGACGACCGGGGTGGGCCAGTCGGCGGACTTCAGGGCGTCCAGGTAGCTCTTCTCGATCGTGGCGTCGGGGGCGAAGTCGCTGCCGATCAGGAAGGAGATGACGCTCGGGTGGTCACGCAGCCGGGCGGCCTCGGCGGCCATGGACGCCTTGGCGACCGGATAGTCGGCGTCGGTCCACCGGTTGCCCTTCTCGTCGCCGTTGAACTCGCCCTCCCATTTGTCGCAGCACTCCCAGCCCGGCAGGGTGAGCACGCCGTAGCGGTCGGCCAGGTCGAAGAACTCGTCCGGTTCCAGGTGGCCTTCCAGACGGAGGGTGTTCAGGCCCAGGTCGAGGGCGTACTTCAGACGGTCCTCGACATAGGTGGGGTCCCAGCGCAGGAACTCGTCCGGGGACCAGCCGCCGCCCTTGATCAGCAGCTTGCGGCCGTTGATCCGGTACTGCCGGGCGCCGTCGGAGTTCAGCGGGGCCCGCACGTCCCGGATGCCGAAGGTCTCGTGCGCGGTGTCCGACGTCGTGCCGGCCACGGTGGCGGTGAGGTCGAGGTCGTACAGCGGCTGTCCGCCCATGCCGGCCGGCCACCACACCTTCGGGTCGGTGAGGTGCAGGCCGGGGGTGTCGGCGGGGGAGAAGGTGACGGTCTTCGTCTCGTGCGCGGCGAGCTTCACCGTCGTACGGAACTCCGTCCCGTCGACGCTGCCGGTGACCTCCGCCGTGACCGGCGCGTCCGTCTCGTTGCGGGCCTGGGCCTTGACGGTCAGGTCGGCCGTGGCGAGCGACGGCACCGCCAGCCGGGTGACCACGTGCGCGTCGCGCAGCGCGACCGGGCCGCCCCTGCGGACCAGGACGTCCCGGACCAGCCCCATGTTCTGGTCGGGCGGCGGCTGGATCCAGTCGATCCAGCCCATGGTCAGATCCTTGAGCGGGTCATTCGGCCGGACCCGGAAGGCGACGGTGTTCGTGCCGGACCTGACCAGCGAGGTGATGTCCAGCTCGTGGCGGGTGTAGGCGCCGGTCACATCTGCGGCCCCGGCCACCTGGTGGCCGTTCACATAGACGTCCGCCGCCGAGACGACCCCGCTGAAGTCGAGAGAGGTGCGCCGCCGGGTGTCCCCGACGGTGAAGTCGGCGCGGTACCACCAGGGCACCTCGAAGTCGGCCCGGGGGATCTTCTGCTGGTCGGTGGAGTGGAACGGGTCGGTGTACACGCCGTTCGCCAGCAGCGCGGCCAGCACCGTGGAGCGGGGGCCCGCCGGATACCAGCCCTTCGCCGGATAGCCGGGGGAGGACACGGCCGCCGCGGAGTCGCCCACCTTCGCCGTGGACTGGAGGGCGTAGCCGGACAGCGGGGTGCTGGTGCCGGCGGCGGACGGCACGTGGGTGATCCGGGCGGGCCGGTGCGTTTCCGCCGTGTCCCGGTGGCCGGCCCAGGCGCCGGTGGTGAGGGAGCCGACCAGAGCGAGGAGCGCGGCGGTCATGGGGAGCCGGCGGGCGGGGCGAGGGAACACGGCGGTCTCCAGCCTCGTAAAGTTAGGAAACTTTACTAACCTGGGCCACGCTAGGGGGCGCCATGGGCCGTGTCAACGACCCTCGCCGTGGTGGCCGTTGAACGGGTCAGGTTCCGGCCGTACGGCGTTCGAACACCAGGTCGCGGGCCGTGTCCAGCGCCGTGGCCACCGCGCCCAGCAGGACCGCGTCCTCGCCGAGCCCGCTCGGCGCGATACGGGGCCGCAGCGGGGTCAGCGCACGCAGCCGCTCCCGCACGGGCCCCAGCAACAGGTCGACGCTGTGACCCACACCGCCGCCGAGCACCACGAGGTCCGGGTCGAGCACGGCGGCGGCCGCCGCCACCGTGTGCGCTATCCGCTCGCCCTCCAGCTCCACCGCCCGCACGGCGCCCGGATGCCCCTGCCGGGCCGCGTCGAACACGGCCTTCGCCGTGAGCTGCCCGCGCATCCCGAACTGCCGGGCCGACTCCACGACCGCCACCCCCGACACCGCGTCCTCCAGCCGCTCCGGCTTCTGCCGGCCGTGCCACGGCAGGAAGCCGATCTCCCCGGCCAGCCCGCGCGCCCCCGTGAACAGCCGCCCCTCGCTGACCACCCCCATGCCGAGACCGGTGCCGATCAGGATGTACGCGAAGAGCCGGCTGCCCGCGCCGACCCCGTACGTGTACTCGCCGAGCGCCGCCAGATTGGCGTCGTTGTGCACCTCCAGCGGCACACCCAGCTCCGTGCGTATGCGGTCCATGAGCCCGGCCCGCCCCCAGCCCGGCAGATGCATCGCGTAGCGCACCCGCCGCTGCTTCTCGTCGTACACCCCCGGCGTGCCCACCACCCCGTGCACCACCTCCGCCGGGTCCACGCCCGAGTTGGCGATCACCTGGCGGGCGGTGGTCACGACCAGGTCGGTCAGGGCGGCGGAGGCGCGGGCCCGGTTGCGTATGTCGGCTCGGGCGACGACCGTGCCGTCCAGGTCGACCACCGCCACGCGCAGCCAGCCCCGGCCGATGTCCACGCCGAGCGCGTACCCGGCGGCCGGATCGGGGGCGTAGAGCACGGCGGTGCGCCCGCGCTCCGGGGCCTGCGTGCCGACCTCGTGCACCAGGCCGGCCGCCGCCAGCGAGGCCAGCGCGCTGGAGACCGTCGGCTTCGACAGGCCCGTTTCCCGTGCCAGTTGGGCGCGCGAGGCGGCGCCGAGCGTGCGCAGCCGGTGCAGCAGCAGCCGCTCGTTGGTACTGCGCAGACGCCGGCGGCTCCAGGGCTGTTCCGGCTGCTCTACGACGTCGCTGGCGGGCATCGCACCATTCTCGTGCATTCCTGTCGCACACTTGACGCCCCTAGTAAGGCTCCTTAACTTTATCCGCCAGTCAGCCTCCGCCGGGCGTCGCGCGCCCGTCGCGTCAGGAGTCCCCCATGTCCGGTAGCCCGCCACCCCCGGGTGGTTTCGTCCGCCGTGTCGGCCTGTTCCAGGCCACGGCGATCAACATGAGCCAGATGTGCGGCATCGGGCCGTTCGTGACGATCCCGCTGATGGTCGCCGCGTTCGGCGGCCCCCAGGCGGTCATCGGGTTCGTCGCCGGGGCGGTCCTGGCGCTGTGCGACGGCCTGGTCTGGGCCGAGCTGGGCGCCTCGCTGCCCGGCTCCGGCGGCAGTTACGTCTATCTGCGCCAGGCCTTCCAGTACCGCACCGGCCGCCTGATGCCGTTCCTGTTCGTGTGGACGGCGATGCTCTTCATCCCGCTGATCATGTCCACGGGCGTGGTCGGCTTCGTCCAGTACCTGGGCTATCTCGCCCCCGGCCTCGGACAGACCGCCGGCGACCTGATCGGGCTCGGCGTCATCGCCCTGGTGGTGATCCTGCTCTGGCGGGGCATCGAGCACATCGCCCGGATCACCGCCGTGATGTGGATGGTGATGATCGCCTCGGTGCTGCTGGTGATCGTCGCCGCCGCCACCCACTTCAGCCCACACATGGCCTTCACCTACCCGGCGGGGGCTTTCAATGTGACGAGCAACCACTTCTGGCTCGGCTTCGCCGCGGGCCTGACCATCGGCATCTACGACTACCTCGGCTACAACACCACCGCCTACATGGGTGCCGAGATCAAGGAGCCCGGCCGTACGCTCCCGCGCTCCATCCTCTTCTCGATCCTCGGCATCATGGCGATCTACCTGCTGCTCCAGATCGGCACCCTCGGTGTCGTCGACTGGCACCGGATGACCGACCCGGACGACATCGCCTCCTCCTCGGTCGCCTCCGCCGTGCTGGAGGAGACCTGGGGCAAGGGCGCGGCCGACACGGTGACCGTGCTCATCCTGATCACCGCGTTCGCCTCCGTCTTCGCCGGCCTGCTCGGCGGCTCCCGGGTGCCCTACGACGCCGCTCGCGACCGGGTCTTCTTCCGCCCGTACGCGAAGCTGCACCCGAGGCACCGCTTCCCCATGCTCGGCCTCGCCACCATGGGCGTGATCACCGGCATCGGCTTCCTGATCGGCCGCCACACCGATCTCGCGACCCTGATCCAACTGCTCACCACGGTGATGGTCATCGTCCAGGCACTGGCCCAGATCGTCGCGCTGACGGTCCTGCGCCGACGCCGGCCGGACCTGCCCCGTCCGTACCGGATGTGGCTGTACCCCCTGCCCAGCGTCCTCGCCTTCGTCGGCTGGTGCGTGATCTACGGCTACGCCGACAAGAACTCCCCGGGCCGCCATCCCATCGAGTGGTCCCTCGCCTGGCTGGCCCTCGGTGGCGTGGCCTTCCTGATCTGGGCGCGGCTGGAGAAGGTGTGGCCGTTCGGCCCGAAGGAGATCAGCGAGGAGACCGGCGCGGAGCCCGCGGGGGCGGTCACCGCAACGCCCTTGGCGTGAGCTAGAGTTACCGACATCGAAGCGCACCTCCCCGGCCGGGCCTCAGTCCGCCGGGGAGGCTTTGGTTCATGACCGACATCATGACCGCGGACGTCACCGTCCGCCCCGCGACCCCCGAGGACCGGCCCGCCGTGGAGCGGCTGTGGCTGATGTTCCGCCACGATCTGTCCGAGTTCACGGGCCTCCTGCCCGCCGCCGACGGCACCTTCCGCAGTGAACGCGTGGCATACGCCTTCACGGAGCCGGGCTGGGCGCCGTACCTGCTGACCTGCGAGGAGCGCCCCGCCGGGTTCGCCTTCGTCCGGGGGCTGGACGGCCCGGTCCGCGTGCTGAACAGCTTCTTCGTGGTGCGCGGCGCCCGGCGCCGGGGCATCGGGCTGCGGGCCGTGCGCGAGGTGCTCACCCGGCACCCCGGGCCGTGGGAGATCGCCTTCCAGCAGGACAACCCGGCGGCTGTCGGCTTCTGGCCGCGGGTCGCCGAGGGCCTGGCCGGTGACGCGTGGACACAGGAGCCACGGCCGGTGCCGGGCCGGCCGGATCTGCCTCCCGACGTGTGGATCTCCCTCACTGTGACCGGCTGACCCGGCGACCCGGCGACCCGGCGAACCGGCTGACCTGGCGGTCCGGGCGGGGCCTCCTTGACGTGCAGGCAACTGCCTGCATAACGTGGAGTGTGCGATCGGAGGACGACACCCGGATGGACAACGTCTTCAAGGCGCTGGCCGACGACACGCGCAGGCGCCTGCTCGACCGGCTCCATGAGAACAACGGCCAGACCCTGGGCGAGCTGTGCGAGCGCATCGCCATGACGCGCCAGTCGGTCACCCAGCACCTGGCCGTCCTGGAGGCCGCCAACCTGATCAGCACGGTGCGGCGGGGGCGGGAGAAGCTGCACTACCTCAACCCCGTGCCGCTCCACGAGATCCAGGAGCGGTGGATCGACAAGTTCGAGCGCCCGCGCCTCGCCGCGCTCGGCGCCGTGAAGCGACGAGCCGAGGAAGCCATGACCGACAAGCCCCGTTTCGTGTACGTCACCTACATCGCGAGCACGCCCGAGAAGGTCTGGGAGGCACTCACCGACGCCGACCTGACGGCCGCCTACTGGGGGCATCGCAACGTCTCCGACTGGCGGCCCGGTTCCCGCTGGGAGCACATGCGCACCGACGGCTCCGGCATCGCCGACGTGGTCGGCCGGGTCGTGGAGAGCGAGCCGCCGACCCGGCTGGTGACCACCTGGGCCGCGCCCGACCAGGAGGGGCAGGAGGACCGGCACTCCCGGGTCACCTTCGAGATCCGGCCGCACGAGGACATCGTGCGGCTGACCGTCACCCATGAGGATCTCAACGACGAGGGCGAGCGAGCCGACGTCGCGTCCGGCTGGCCGGCCGTCCTGTCCAACCTGAAGTCGCTGCTGGAGACCGGCCGGACCCTGCCGCAGGAGCCGTGGCTGGTGCCGTCCCGCTGACAGCCGTGGCTCGTGCCGTCCCGCTGACAGTCGTGGCCGGTGCCGTCCGCTGAGCGGACGCGGGCACGCGGAGGCCGGTCCGCCCGGGGGCGGACCGGCCCGCGTTCTTTCCTTCCTTTCCTCGATCTCCTCTTCTACGGCTTTTCTACGGCTCTTCTACGGCCTGGTGGTGCTCTTCGCCGCCGTACCGGCGCAAATCAGTCCGAGGACGAGGGCCAGGGCTCCGATGACGATGTTGTTGACGATGACGCCCGTGTCCGGGCCGCTGCCCACGATCCACGGAGCGATGATCATCCAGATGCCCAGGGCGCACATGGCCCAGCTGAGGCCGTACATGCGCTCGGGTGCCCGGGTGAATCCCAGTGCCAGCAGGCCTATGGCGATGCCCACGATGAGGTTGTGGGTCACGAGCGCCGGCTGGCTCGCGGTGTAGTGCAGGATCCACGGGGACGCGGCGCAGTAGAGGCCGAGCAGGAAGACCGGCCCGTCCACGAGCGCCACATCACGACCGCCGAGCATGCGGGCGTAGCGGTCCCGCATTTCGGAGACATCGGGGTGGCTCGTTATGTCACCCCTGTGCAAGTTGGCCATGAGTCGTCTCCTTTGACTTTGCAGGCCAGACCGCGTCTGGTGCGGCAGCGTTAAGCGCCGCATACTCCAGTTTGCCCTTATTTCTTCTTTATGTGTAGAGGTGGACGAAGTGTGCCGCTCAGTCGCGGCTCCGGGCTCGCGTGAAGCGGGTCAGTCCGTCCGCGAGGCCGATGATCGGGGCCGGGTACGCGCCGACGCGCGTCCCGTCCGCGTCCCGCAGCTTCCACGGCTCATGGACCGCCGCGCCCGGGACGTCCGCCAGCTCGGCCACCCAGCGCCGCACGTAGACACCGTCGGGGTCGTGCCGCCTGGCCTGGGCGACCGGGTTGAGGACCCGGTTCGGACGGGTGTCCGTGCCGGTGCCCGCGACCCACTGCCAGTTCAGCTGGTTGTTGGCCACGTCCCCGTCCACCAGCAGCTCCAGGAAGTACCGGGCGCCGACGCGCCAGTCGACGTACAGCGTCTTCGTCAGGAAGCTCGCGGTGAGCAGACGGGCCCGGTTGTGCATCCATCCCTCGTGCCGCAACTGGCGCATCGCCGCGTCGATCACCGGATAGCCGGTACTGCCCTCCCGCCACGCCTCGATGTCCTCCCGGGCCGTCCGCTCGGAGCGCCAGCGGTCGTGCCGGGTGCGGTAGTCGGCGGCGGCCGCGCCCGGCCGGGCCGCCAGCACCTGGCGGTGGAAGTCCCGCCAGGCGATCTGCCGTACGAACGCCTCCGCTCCCGGACCGCCCGCCCGGCGCGCCCGGTGGACCAGTTCGACGGGAGACAGCGTGCCGAAGTGCAGGTGCGGCGAGAGCCGGGAGGTCGCGTCCCCGGCCAGGTCGTCGTGCCGGTCCGCGTAGGCGGCGACGCCGGAGCGGAGCCAGGCGGCGAGCCGATTCCGGCCGGCCGCCTCGCCGCCCTCGGCCAGACCCGGCGAGACCCCCGGGCCCGCGGCCCGGGACGGCAGTTCCTCCGAGCCGATGCCCGGCGGCACCCGGACCGAGCGAGGCGCGTCGAGGACGCCCCGCAACCGCTGCCCCGACCAGTGCCGGAAGTACGGCGTGAACACCGCGAAGTGGTCCGAGGCGGCCGGGGTCACCGCACCAGGCGCCACCGCCGTGGTCACGGACTCGTGGACGTGCAGCCGCCGCCCGCCGACCTCCAGGGCGCGCCGCAGCCGCCGCTCCCGCAGCTGGGCGTAGCCGCTCGCGTCGGCCGCCATGTGCACCTCGTCGGCGTCCGCCGCCGCGGCCACCGCGCACACCTCCTCGACGGCGTCGCCGGAGCGCACCACCAACCGCCCGCCGCGCTCCCGCAGTCCCGCGTCCAGGTCCCGGAGGCAGTCGGCGAGGAACGCCAGCCGGTTGGGCGCCGCGAACCCGGCGGCGGCCACCCCCCGGTCGCGCACGAACAGCGGCACGACCTGGCGGGAGCCGGTCAGCGCGGCCCGCAGGGGCGGGTGGTCGTGCAGACGCAGGTCGGCGGTGAAGAGGACGACCGAGACAGCCATGGTGCGGCTCCTGGGGGAGGGGCGGGGCGGTCGGCGCTTCCGGCGCGGTGGCTCCGGCCGACCTTGGCGGCTCCGGCGGGCGGGCGGGGGGACCAGGCGGGCGGGTGCGGGAACCAGCGTGCGGGTGCCGGGTGCCGGGGGCCCGGCGGGCCGTTGGCAGAGCCGTCGGTGAGGTGACATGTCCGCAGCGGTTCGGGGCAGGCGGAGCAGTACAGGATGTACGTTTCCTTCGACCGTACCGGAGGTGTCCGCCACCATGAGCGCCAAGGTTCTGGAGCGATTCCCCGCAGGGGCTCCGCGTGGATCGTGGCCGGCGGAGGAGTACGCCGCCGCCCGACGCGCCGAGGGCGAACCGGCCACCGTGGTGATGGACCTGAAGTCGGACGCCTTCCTCGTCGTGGTCGAGCGCCATGAGGAGGACGACCGCGCCTGAGGCGCCGGTCCCGCAGGCGATTTCCCGGTTTTCCTGCCACGCCTTCATGTAATTCCAGGGTCCGCTATACGAGACCGGTCGGGATTTCCTTGACGGCCGTCGCCGACTGCTGCCACGATCATGGCATGACGATGCGACTGGACCTCACGCGGCGACGCCATGTCGACCTCGCGCGCGTCTCCAGCGCCTCCTGTTGGCCCACGGTCTGATCCGCACTCTCCCCGCCGGTCCCGTCGGGCCTCCCCACACTCCTGGCTCGCCTGCCCTTTGCACCCTGTCCGGGCCGGAATTCGGCGTGCCCGAAATTGCCGCCGGACAAACCCGCGGCAGGAGTTCCTGGAGTCCCTTGAGTCCCTGGAATTCCTGGAGTTCTGGGGTTTTTCGAGTCGGTGGAGTGCGTTGAGTTCCGCATGCCCGGAGCATCCGTGAAATCCGCCTGCCGGGTCCCCGACGCCGACATCCCCGCCGGAGCCGGCACCGGAGCGGAATCCGTCCCCGCCTCCGCCTCCGCCCCCGGCCACGCCTGACCGCCGAGCCGGAATCCGCTCCCCTCCGACTTCACCGGGCACCCGTCGCCGTACGCGCGTGCCCGGCGCACCCCAGAAACGAGGCACCCATGGCCACCGTCCTGTCCGTCTCCGGCAGCCCCTCCGCCTCCTCGCGCACCGGCCGTCTGCTGCGCCACCTGGACCAGCGGCTCACCGCCCAGGGCCACGAGGTGATCCCGCTCGACGTCCGCACCGTCCCGGCCGAGGCCCTGCTCGGCGCGGACTTCCGGCATCCCGCCGTGGTCGAGGCCACCGAGCTGTTCGCCCGCGCCGACGGCGTCGTGGTCGGCACCCCCGTCTACAAGGCGTC
Source organism: Streptomyces sp. NPDC029138 (assembly GCF_055564375.1). Classification (NCBI taxonomy): domain Bacteria; kingdom Bacillati; phylum Actinomycetota; class Actinomycetes; order Kitasatosporales; family Streptomycetaceae; genus Streptomyces; species Streptomyces sp. NPDC029138. The sequence continues at coordinate 86,521 of NZ_JBVHWM010000027.1, read as the reverse complement.
GTACTCCGGTGTCCTCAAGGCGCTCCTGGACCTGCTCCCGCAGTACGCGCTGACCGGCAAGACCGTGCTGCCGCTCGCCACCGGCGGCTCCACCGCCCATGTCCTCGCCATCGATTACGCCCTGCGCCCGGTGCTGAACTCCATGGGTGCCGCGCACATAGTCCAGGGCTGGTTCACCCTCGACAAGGACATCACCGTGCGGGAGGACGGCTCGGTGACCCTGGCGCCCACCACCGCCGAGGCCCTGGGGCACGTGGTGGACCACTTCGCCGCCGCCCTGAACCGCACCCCGCTGCTGGCGGCCGCGAGCTGACGGCCCTGGCCGCCGAGTGCCCGCGTCCACCGACACCCCCGACGAGGCGCTTCGCGCCGCACCGCTCGCCCCGGCCGCCCCGGCACGGCCTGCCCTGATCGGAGACCCCACGTGTCCCTCACCTTCCACTGGTTCCTGCCCACCAACGGCGACAGCCGCCATGTCGTCGGCGGCGGCCACGGCACCCCGGCGACCGCCTCCGGCCGGGACCGGCCGCCGACCGTCGCCTACCTGAGCCAGATCGCCGGGGCCGCCGAAGACCTGGGCTTCGCCGGCGCGCTCACCCCGACCGGCGCATGGTGCGAGGACGCGTGGCTGACGACCGCGATGGTCAGCCGGCACACCGAGCGACTGAAGTTCCTGGTCGCTTTCCGGCCCGGCTTCCTCTCACCGACGCTCGCCGCCCAGATGGCGTCCACCTTCCAGCGGCAGACCGGCGGACGGCTGCTGCTCAACGTCGTCACCGGCGGCGAGAGCCACGAGCAGCGGGCCTACGGCGACTTCCTAGACAAGGACGCCCGGTACCGCCGTACCGGCGAATTCCTGCACATCGTGCGGCAGTTGTGGGACGGCAAGAGCGTCGACCTGCACGGCGAGCATCTGCGGGTGGAGGAGGCGAGGCTGAGCCGGTTGCCCGACCCGGTCCCCGAGGTGTACTTCGGTGGCTCCTCGCCCGCCGCCGGCGAGGTCGCGGCCCGGTACGCCGACGTGTACCTCACCTGGGGGGAACCGCCCGCACAGGTGGCCGAGAAGATCGCCTGGATCCGGAAGCTCGCCGCGCGGTACGGCCGTAACCCGCGCTTCGGAATCCGGCTGCACGTCATCACCCGGGACACCTCGGCACAGGCCTGGGCGGAGGCGGACCGGCTGCTCGACGGCTTCGACCCGGAGACCGTACGGGCCGTCCAGACGGGCCTCGCCCGCAGCGAGTCGGAGGGCCAGCGGCGGATGCTCGCGCTGCACGGCGGCAGCCGCGAGAGCCTGGAGATCCACCCCAACCTGTGGGCCGGCATCGGGCTGGTGCGCGGCGGCGCGGGCACGGCCCTGGTGGGCAGCCACGACGAGGTCGCCGAGCGCATCGAGGAGTACCACGCCCTCGGCATCGACGAGTTCGTCCTCTCCGGCTACCCGCACCTGGAGGAGGCCTACTGGTTCGGCGAGGGCGTCCTGCCCCGGCTCGCCGCGCAGGGGCTGTGGGCCCATCCTGACGGCAGGTCTGCCGCTTCGGCAAAGGTGCCGTTCGCGGGCTGAACAGGTCGCCGACAGCTGCCCGGCCAACCGGGCCGGGCACAGGCCGACTGTCAGGGGCACAGGCCTGTGTGTGGGGCGGCGGAGGGCCGGGGTGCAGGCCGGCGAGCGGGGTGGTCGGGCGAGTGTCGGGGTGCAGGCTGGCGGGGGTGCTGGTCGGGGAGGGGCGGCGCGCCGGCTGGCGGGAGCGGTGGAGGAGAGCCGGGGTGCAGGCCGGGGGGTGCTGGTCGGGGAGGGGTGGGCGCGCAAGCTGGCGGGAGCGGTGGGGAGAGGAGTGTCGGGGCGTAAGCGGACGGCCGGAAGCGGCTGCTCCTATCGGTCCCGCTCTCGGGCCCGGTCGCGTTCTTCGGTCCGGTCCCGCTCTCGGGTCAGGCCGAGTTCTTCGGCTCGGTGCCGTTCTTCGGCCCGGCCACGTTCTCCCGTGGCGGTCGGTACCCCGCTCAGCGCCCGGAGATGCGCCGCGCGCGATTCCGCCGTCTGGCCCTGCACCAGCAGGAACAGCCCCTCGCGGGCCAGGCGTTGGGCGCGGTTCGTCAGGGCCATCGCGCGGCCGCCGCCGGCCACCACCGCCGCGGTGGTGGCCGCACGCAGCACGTCGTACGCCTCCGCGCGCACGGCCAGCCGCTCGGCGACCCAGTCGTCCCACCCGGTCGGCTGTGCTCCAGCCTGTTGGTCGGTTCCGGTCGGCGGTGCCCAGGGCTGGTGGTCGGGTTCGGTCGGTCGTGCCCCGCCCGGGTGGTCGGGTGCCGTCGGCCCTTCCGCCGCTCGGTGCTTCGGTGTGACTGCCGGTGCCCCCCCGCCGGTGGTCGGCTCCGGGTGCCCATGTCCCGCCTGGGTGGTCACCTCCGGCTGCCGGTTCCCCGCCCCGGTGGTCGGCTCCGGCCGTCCGCTCCCCACCCCGGCCCCCACGCCCGCTCACCTCTTCACTGCCCCTCACGTCCCGCACTGCCCGGCCGTCCCCAGCGCCCTCTCCCCGCGCCCCCAGGCCTTCCCGGGCCCCCGCCGTCAGCCCATACCCGGCCCCTTCTCCCCGCACCGCCAGGCCTTCCCCGGCCCCTTCTCCCCGCACCGTCAGCCCTTCCCCAGCCCCCTCGCCCCCCGCTGCCCCCAGGCCCCCTCCCCAGGCCTCAGGCACCGGTGCGTCGGTCAATGCGTAGGCCCGTTGGCGGACGTCCGTCAGGTGGGAGCGGAGTGGGGTCGCCGTGTCGTCGTCCAGGAGGGACAGGGCGGCCTCCGCCACGCCGAAGACCGCCGGGCTGGTGGTCAGGGTCTTGACCCGGTCGCCGGCGGCCCACGTGTCGTACGGCGTGTGCAGAGCAACCGCGTCCGAGGGCAGCCACAGGCCGTCCAGTTCCAGCGACACCGTGCGCGTGGCGGTGAGGGCCGCCAGCCGCATCGGCGGCGAGGCCCGCAGCCCCGGCTGTTCGCGTGCCTCGGTGAAGGCGAACAGCACCTCGTCGGAGTCGGTCACCCCGGCCAGCAGCATGACGTCGTTCAGGCCCCACCCGGTGTACCAGGGGACGGTTCCGTCGAACCGCCAGCCGGTGCCCTCCCGGCGGACCCGTACCGGGCGGCGCGGATACGACCGCAGGTGCGCGTACGCCACCCCGGACAGCAGTTCCCCACGGGCCAGCGGGCCCAACAGCCGCTCGCGGACCGGGAGTTCGCTGCGCGCCAGCGTCTGCACGGGGGTGTGGTGCTGGGTCTGCACGAACCAGGTCGCGCAGCACGCCCCGGCCAGGATCTCCGCGATCTCCCGCTGCACCGCCGACGGCGCCCCCGCGCCGCCGTACTCCGCCGGTGCGGCCACCCCGAGCAGCCCCGACCGCTTCACCGCCTCGATATGGCTCGCGGGCACCCACTCCTGGTCGACCCGCTCGGCCTCGGGGACCAGCAGGTCCGTGGCGAGCCGGCGGGCGCGGACGACGAGCGGATGCGAGGTGAGGTCCATACGGGAGATTCTTCCGTTCTTTCCCACCCTCTGGCCGCCCGGCCGTCCCACCCGCTGGCCCCCCGGCCGTCCCGCCTGCCGCCTGCCGCCTGCCGCCCACCGGGCTTCCCGTCTTCCGGAACCGGTGGTCCGGAGATTTTTTTCCGCGACCGTGGCGCGCGGTGTCGATCCGGGGCCCGGTCGTTCGTGTAGGAGGTGACACAGAGCCCGCCCCGGGCCCGACGCCTTGGAGGACGTCATGAAGCACTACCTGCTCAGCGTGGTCCAGCCGGCCGGCGGCACCCCGCCCGGTCCCGAAGCCCTCGCCGAGATCATGCGCAACGTCGAGGCCTTCAACGACGAACTGCGCGCCGCCGGCGCCTGGGTCTTCGCCGGCGGTCTGCACGGCCCGGAGACCGCGACCATGCTCCGCCCGAAGGACGGTGACGTGCTCGTCACCGACGGCCCGTACGCCGAGGGCAAGGAGTACCTGGGCGGCCTGTGCCTCATCCGGGCCGCCGACCTGGACGAGGCCCTGGAGTGGGGTCGTAAGGCCGCCCTCGCGACCACCCTGCCCATCGAGGTACGGCCCTTCGTGGACCAGCACTGACGGCGGAGCGGCACCGATGGCCGAGACCCCCGACATCGAGGCCGTCTTCCGCGCCGAGTACGGGCGCGCGGTCGCCGTCCTCGTCCGCTTCCTCGGCGACATCGGCCTCGCCGAGGAGGCGGTCCAGGACGCCTTCGCCACGGCTGTGACCCGGTGGCCGGCGACCGGGGTGCCGCCGAGCCCGGCCGGCTGGATCATCACGACCGCCCGCAACCGGGCCGTCGACCGGCTGCGCCGGGAATCCTCCCGGGACGCCCGGCACGCCGAGGCCGCCCGGCTGCACGCCCCCGACGCACCGCCCGAGGAGGGCCCCGTGCGCGACGACCGGCTCCGGCTGATCTTCACCTGCTGTCACCCCGCGCTCGCCCCGCAGTCCCGGGTCGCGCTCACCCTGCGCCTGCTCGGCGGTCTGAGCACCGCGCAGATCGCCCGCGCCTTCCTGGTGCCCGAGGCCACCCTGGCCCAGCGACTGGTGCGGGCGAAGGCCAAGATCCGGGACGCGGGCGTCCCGTACCGCGTGCCCCGGGACGCCGACCTGCCCGGCCGGCTCTCCGCCGTCCTCGCCGTCGTCTACCTGATCTTCAACGAGGGCTACACCGGCGATCCCGCGCTGTGCGCCGAGGCGCTGCGCCTCGGCCGGCTGCTCACCGAGCTGATGCCGGACGAACCCGAGGTCACCGGTCTGCTGGCGCTGATGCTGCTCGTGGAGGCCCGGCGGCCGGCCCGGCAGGACGCGGACGGCGTCCTCGTCCCGCTGCCCGAGCAGGACCGCGCCCGCTGGGACCGGGCGCTGATCGCCGAGGGCCAGGAACTGGTCCGCCGCTGCCTGCGCCGTAACCGGCCGGGGCCGTACCAGATCCAGGCCGCCGTCAACGCGGTGCACAGTGACGCGCCCACCGCCGCCGCCACCGACTGGCGCCAGATCCTCGCCCTGTACGACCAGTTGATGGCCGTGGCGCCGTCCCCGGTCGTCGCCCTGAACCGGGCCGTCGCGGTCGCGGAGACCGAGGGGCCGGCGACGGCCCTGGAGCTGGTCGACGCGCTCGGCCTCGGCCGGTATCACGTGCTGCACGCCGTCCGCGCCGACCTGCTGCGCCGACTGGGCCGCACCGCCGAGGCGGCAGCGGAGTACTGCCACGCCGCCGAACTGGCTCCGAGCGAGGCCGAACGGGCGTACCTGGAGCGCCGAAGGCGGGAGACGGGACGGTGGGAGACGGGTCGTACGGCGACGTGACCCTCCTCACCCCCACGCGACTCGGAATTAACTTGAGAACATGAAAGGTTGGCCTTTACATCTGACTGACCGGAATCCGAGGCCCGGCCCGAAGCGGCCGGCGCACCCCAGCGAGGCACCCGTGAACGACTCCCTCCCCGAGCAGCCCGCCGACGTCGTGGCGCGGCTGCGCGCCACCTTCGGCACCGGCCGCACCAAGCCGGTCGAGTGGCGCACCGGCCAGCTGCGTCGGCTGCGCGCGATGCTCACGGAACGCGGCGCCGACCTCGCCGCCGCCCTCCACGCCGACCTCGGCAAGAGCAGCACCGAGGCCTATCGCACCGAGATCGACTTCACGGTCCGGGAGATCGACCACACCCTGGAGCACCTGGCGGACTGGCTGCGCCCCGAGCCCGCGCCCGTGCCGGCGCACCTGGGCGCCGACGCCACGGCCTGGACGCAGTACGACCCGCTGGGTGTCGTCCTCGTCGTCGCCCCCTGGAACTACCCGGCGCAGTTGCTGCTCGCCCCCATGGTCGGCGCGCTGGCCTCCGGCAACGCGGTCGTCGCCAAGCCGAGCGAGCTGGCCCCCGCCACCTCCGCCGCCCTGGCCGAGCTGATCCCGGCCTACCTGGACACCGACGCGGTCGCCGTCGTCGAGGGCGGCGTCCCGGAGACCACCGCCCTGCTGGCCGAGCGCTTCGACCACATCTTCTACACCGGGAACGGCGCCGTCGGCCGCGTCGTCATGCGGGCCGCCGCCGAGCACCTCACCCCGGTCACCCTCGAACTGGGCGGCAAGTCACCGGTGTTCGTGGACCGCGGCACCGACCTGGACACGGTCGCGGACCGGCTCGCCCGCGGCAAGTTCCTCAACGCGGGCCAGACCTGTGTGGCCCCGGACTACGTCCTGACCGACCCGGAGACCGCGGTCGGCCTGGAGGCCGCGCTGGTCCGCGCGATCCAGGGCCTGTTCGGCGCCGACCCGCAGCCCTGCGCGGAGTACGGCCGGATCGTCAACGAGCGCCATTTCGACCGGCTGTCCGCCCTGCTCGACTCGGGCCGTGTCGCCGTCGGCGGCGTCGGCGACCGGGCGACGAAGTACATCGCGCCCACCGTCCTCGCGGACGTCGACCCGAAGTCGCCCGTCATGCGAGAGGAGATCTTCGGTCCCATCCTGCCGATCGTCACCGTGCCCGGCCTGGACGAGGCGATCGACTTCATCAACGACCGCGACAAGCCGCTCGCCCTGTACGTCTTCAGCGAGTCGGACGAGACCCGTGAGCGCATCGCCGCCGAGACCTCCTCGGGCGGACTCGGCCACGGCCTGCCCCTCGCTCATCTCACCGTCTCCGACCTGCCGTTCGGCGGGGTGGGGGAGAGCGGCATGGGCAACTACCACGGCCGCTACTCCGTCGAGACGTTCAGCCACCGCAAGGCGGTCCTGGTCAAGCCGCTGAGCTGACGCCCTCCGTGGGTCCGGGCGCGGCCGCCTGCGCGGCCGGGCCCGACATCTGTGCCCAACTTCCCCGCGCCCCACCGCTGTTCACCGAAGCAACCGGTCGGCGATTGACTGGTCTACACCCTTGACTGGTACAGACCAACGCGGTTGAGTAGGCCCAACCCCCCACCACGGCCGCCCCCACCTCCGTGGGTGCGGCCGTGCCGCGCAAAGGAGTTGGTCCATGTTGAGGCACCGCATCGCCGCGCTCCTGACCTCGCTCGCCCTGGGCACCTCCGCCCTGGTGCTCCAGGCGGCTCCCACGGCCTCCGCCGCCGGCTTCGTGGTCAGCGAGGCGCAGTTCAACCAGATGTTCCCGAACCGGAATTCCTTCTACACCTACAGCGGTCTGACCGCCGCCCTCAGCGCCTACCCGGCCTTCGCGAACACCGGCAGCGACACCGTGAAGAAGCAGGAGGCCGCCGCCTTCCTCGCGAACGTCAGCCACGAGACCGGCGGTCTGGTGTATGTGGTCGAGCAGAACACCGCCAACTATCCGCACTACTGCGACTGGAGCCAGCCGTACGGCTGTCCGGCGGGCCAGGCCGCCTACTACGGGCGCGGCCCCATCCAGCTCTCCTGGAACTTCAACTACAAGGCCGCCGGTGACGCGCTCGGCATCGACCTGCTCAACAACCCCTCGCTGGTGCAGAACAACGCCTCCGTGGCCTGGAAGACCGGCCTGTGGTACTGGAACACGCAGACCGGGCCCGGCACGATGACCCCGCACAACGCCATGGTGAACGGTGCCGGCTTCGGGCAGACCATACGCAGCATCAACGGCTCCCTGGAGTGCGACGGCAAGAACCCCGCCCAGGTGCAGAGCCGGGTCTCCGCCTACCAGCGCTTCGCCCAGGTCCTCGGGGTCTCACCGGGCGCCAACCTGTACTGCTGACGACCGGCCGGGGGCGTGTGCGAGACTCCGCCGATGACAGCAGAAACGATCACCGCGGACGCCTCCGGCACCTGGAGACTCGGCGACCTGCCCGTCCACCGCATCGGCTTCGGCGCGATGCGGCTGACGGGCAGCGCCGCCTTCCACCTCGGCACCCCGAGCGACCGGGATCGGTCCCTCGCGGTCCTGCGCACGGCGGTCGAGCTGGGTGTGAACCACATCGACACGGCGGCCTTCTACTTCTCGTCGCTGCGTTCCGCCAACGAACTCATCAACACCGCGCTGTCCCCGTACCCCGACGACCTGGTCATCGCCACCAAGGTCGGCCCCTACCGCGACTACCACGGCGAGTGGGGCACCTCCGCCCGGCCCGACCAGCTGCGCGGGCACGTCGAGGAGAACCTGCGCCAGCTCGGGCGGGACCATCTGGACATCGTCTATCTCCGCCGGATGCGCCAGGACTCCATCGCCGAACACTTCGGTGCCCTGGCCGAACTGCGCGAGGCCGGTCTGATCCGGCACCTCGGGATCTCCGCCGTAGAACCCCGGCATCTCGCCGAGGCCCTGGCCATCGCGCCGGTGGTGTCCGTGCAGAACCGGTACGCCGTGGACCGGCCCGATCCCGTGGACGACGAGGTGCTGCGGCTGTGCGGCGAGCAAGGCATCGCCTTCGTCCCCTTCTACGCCGTGGCCGGAGCGACCGGAGAGAGCGGTGCGACGACCGCTCACGACGACGCGGTGCTCTCCGTCGCCCGGGCCCACGGCGCGAGCCCCGCGCAGGTGCGCATCGCCTGGACACTGCACCAGGGCCCGCACGTCCTCGCCATTCCCGGCACCGGCGACCCCGGCCACCTGGTGGAGAACGTCGCGGCCGGCGCGCTGCGGCTGAGCGAGGAGGAGGTCGCGCGGCTCGACGAGGGCCGAGCGCAGGCGGGGTGACCGGCGGTCGGCGTCACGGAGCACCTGAGGAAGGCGTCGCGCAGAAACGACGGAACAGGTGTACGCCGGACCGTCCGGGGCCCTTGTGCGGGTCCCGGCGGGTCCTGTCCGTGAACGGGTCGGCGGTGCGGGCGGGTCCGCCTCGGCCTCGGTGCCGTCCGCGAGCCGTACGGTGACCGGACGACCGCGCCGAGGAAGGCGGTGGGGCGCCGCCTCGGGCCTGCCGGACACCGGCGCATGATCATGCCGGCGGGCGGTGGGGGCGGCGTCAGGCTGACTACGATGGCGTAGACGCCCTGCCGGGACCGCACACGAAGACGGTGAAGAACCTCCCCATGACCGACGCCAAGGACGAACGCCGGCCGGCCGGTGAGCTCGAAGCGAGCGTCCTGGCCGCGCTCTGGGCCGCCGGCGCACCCCAGACCCCCGGCCAGGTCCAGCTGAGCCTGGGTGCGGACCTCGCCCGTACGACGGTGACGACGATCCTCACCCGCCTGCACGACAAGGGCGTCGTCCACCGGCGGCGCCAGGGCCGCGGGTACGCCTACTTCCCCGCCCAGGACGTCCAGGACGCCCACGGCCTCACCGCCCGCCGGATGCACAGCGAGCTGGACCGGGACAGCGACCGCGAGACGGTCCTCGCCCGCTTCGTCGCCCAGCTCAGCCCGGACGACGAACGCATCCTGCGGGACCTGCTCGAATCCGACGGCCGATGACCGCCCTGCTCCTGCTGCTCCTGCCGCTGCTGCTGCCGTGCGCGCTGCCGCCCCTGGCCCGCCGGGCCCTGGACCGGCTGACCCCCGTCGCCGCGCTCTGGTCGGTCACCGGTTGCGCGGTGCTCCTCGCCGGCTGCTCGGCGCTGGCGCTCGGCACGTTCGTCCTGACCGGGCTGCTCAAGCTGCCGGTCTTCGCCACGCTCGGCGAACTGGTCCATCCGCTGCGGACCGCCTCCGACGCCTTCGTCGTCCCGGCCGCCCTCGCCTCGGCCGGCGCGCTCGCCGTGTGCGGGTGGAGTCTCGTCCGCTCGGGCCTGGGCCAGGCCCGTGCCTTCCGGGCGGCCCGTGCGGAGGCCGCGGGCGCAGCCGCCGCCGGTGACCTGCGCGTGGTCGACTCGACGCGCCCCGACGCCTACGCCCTGCCGGGCCGCCCGCACCGGGTCGTCGTCACCACGGCCATGCTGCGCAGCCTGGACGGTCCCGAGCGGGAGGCGTTGCTCGCGCACGAGCGGGCGCACAACGCGGGCCGCCACCACTACGCCCTCGCCGCCGCCGAACTCGCGGCGCACTGCCACCCCGCGCTGCGTCCGGTCCGCGTGACGATCCGGCTGGCCGCCGAGCGCGCCGCCGACGAGGCCGCCGCCTCCTCGGTCGGTGACCGGCGCCTCGTCGCCCGCGCCATCGCCCGGGCCGCCCTCGCCGGGCAGGCCGCCCGCTCCGCGCGCCCCGGCTTCGCGCCCGGCGCGACCACGGGCCCCGTCCCGCGGCGCGTCCAGGCCCTGCTGACCACCCCACGCGCACCCCGCCCCCGCCCCGCCCGCGCGATCTCCGCGCTCCTCGTAGCCTGCACCGCCCTGTCCTGCGTGGCCTCGGCCACCGGAACGGCCGACGTCCACCACCGCGTGGAGATCGCCCAGGGCGACGAAACCCCCTGACACGAAGCTTCCCCGCTCCGCGTGGCGATGTGGAAGCACGGAGAGCAGGCAGAAGACGCCCCCGGGCGCCACCAGGCGACCACCGCCCGTCCGCCCCACAGGGGACCGCCGACCCGCCCACGAGAAAAACGCCCAGCAACGCGCGCGCACCCCGTCACCGACGCCCGCACGAAACGGCCTGGCGACCGGCGGTGACACCGCCTGGCGACGTGGGCGGGAAATCGCTCGACGACGTACGGGAATCCCGCCCGGCGACGCGCGCCGGGAACCGTCCGGCGGCACGCGTGCCGAACGGTTCGCCGAGGCGCATCACAAATCGCCCGGTGACGCACGTGAAAGCGCTCGGGCCGCCCGCGCCGAAACCGCCCACGGCGCGCGTGCGAACCCGCCAGGCCCGCCCGCTGGACGCAGTACGACGACGCGCCTGCGAACCCGCCCCGACGACGCCCGTGCGAACCCGCCCGACGACCTCCGTCCCAACCTGCCCGGGCACGCCCGTGCGCCCCCGACCCGGCGCCCCGGAACACCCAGCCGGCGACCCCGCCATCCTCGCCGGGCGCCCCCGCCAACCCGCTCGGCGATCCCAGCCACCCTCGCCCGGCGACCCCAGCCAACTCCGCCCGGCGACACCCGCCATCCTCGCCGGGCGCCCCGCCAACCCCACCCCGCAACGCGCGTAGAACCGGACTGGCGCCCCGGAAGTTTTACGTATAACCTCACCGGCTAACCACCCCCACCGGAAGGTCGCCATGCGTCGCGTCGCCCTGGTCGCCCTCGTCGTGCTGGACTACGACGAGGCCATCCGCTTCTACACCGAAGCTCTCGGGTTCCGTCTCGTCGAGGACGCCCCGCGTCCCGACGGCTCGCGCTGGGTCGTCGTGGAGCCCGGGGGTGACGGCCCCGGCCTGCTGCTGGCCCGGGCGAAGGACGAGGAGCAGCGGGCCCGCGTCGGCGACCAGACCGGCGGGCGCGTCGGCTTCTTCCTGCACACCGACGACTTCGCCCGCGACCACGCCCGGATGGCCGCCGCCGGCGTGACCTTCCTGGAGGAGCCGCGCCACGAGCCGTACGGCACGGTCGCCGTCTTCCAGGACCTGTACGGCAACCGCTGGGATCTGCTCCAGCCCGCCGGCCACTGACCCACACCGCACCACCTGCCCGAAGACCCGAGGAAACGACACGCCCATGACCGCGTCCCGCATCGACACCGAGACCCTCCGCCGGCTCCCCAAGGCCGTCCTGCACGACCACCTCGACGGCGGCCTGCGCCCCGCCACCGTCGTCGAGCTCGCGGCCGCGGTCGGCCACACCCTGCCCACCACCGACCCCGACGAGCTGGCCGCCTGGTACTTCGAGGCCGCCAACTCCGGCGACCTGGTCCGCTACATAGCCACCTTCGAGCACACCCTCGCCGTCATGCAGACCCGCGAGGGCCTGCTGCGCACGGCCGAGGAGTACGTCCTCGACCTCGCCGCCGACGGCGTCGTCTACGCCGAGGTCCGCTACGCCCCCGAACTGAACACGAGCGGCGGGCTCACGACGAGCGAGGTCGTGGAGACCGTGCAGGAAGGTCTCGCCGCCGGTATGGCCAAGGCCGCCGCCGCCGGTACACCCGTCCGTGTCGGCACCCTGCTGTGCGGCATGCGCATGTTCGACCGCGTTCGCGAGGCCGCCGACCTGGCCGTCGCCTACCGCGACGCGGGCGTCGTCGGCTTCGACATCGCCGGCGCCGAGGACGGCTTCCCGCCCGCCGACCACCTCGACGCCTTCGAGCACCTGCGCCGCGAGAGCGTGCCCTTCACCATCCACGCCGGCGAGGCGCACGGCCTGCCCAGCATCCACCAGGCCGTCCAGGTCTGCGGCGCCCAGCGCATCGGCCACGGCGTCCGCATCACCGAGGACATCGTGGACGGCAAGCTCGGCCGCCTCGCCTCCTGGGTGCGCGACCGCCGCATCGCCCTGGAGATGTGCCCCACCTCCAACCTCCAGACGGGCTGCGCGACCTCGATCGCCGAGCACCCGATCACCGTCCTGAAGGACCTGGGCTTCCGGGTCACCCTGAACACCGACAACCGTCTGGTGTCCGGTACGACGATGACCCGGGAGATGTCCCTGCTGGTGGAGCAGGCGGGCTGGACCGTGGAGGACCTGCGCACGGTCACGGTGAACGCCCTCAAGAGCGCGTTCGCCCCGTTCGACGAGCGCAAGGCCCTCATCGAGGACGTCGTCCTGCCGGGTTACGCGGCCGCGCTCTGAACCAGCCCCCTGAGGTAGGCGGCCTGTCCGATGTGCTGAAGGTCGTCGGACAGGACGCTCACCAGGCGGACCCCCAGCGACACCGGGGGGTCCCAGCGCTCGTCCACGACGCGTTCCAGATCCTTGGCGGCCAGCCCGCGCAGGCAGCCGAGGGTCTGTTCGTGGACGGCGTCGTAGTACCCGGTCAGCAGGTCCGCCGACGCCACCCGCACCTTCGCGACCTTGGCGGGGGTGTGCGCGTAACCGGTGTCGTGCCGGGGCAGGTCGAGGCCGAAACGCTTCTCCCAGCCCTGCGCGAGCCACACCTGGTCCAGGTCGAAGGCGTCGGCGAGGTGGTCGTCCTGCACCCGCGTGAGATGCCAGACCAGCCAGGCGATGGAGTTGGCGTCGGCGGCCGGGCGGTGGTGCAGTTCGTCCGGGCCGAGGCCGTCGAGGGCGGCATGGACTTCTTCCTGGATGCGGCCGTAGCCGTCGATGAGGATGTCCTTTGCATGCATACCGTCCACCATCGCAAATCGCCGCCGCTCATGCGCCCGGAACCAGGGTTCCGTAGAGGCGGAGCCGTGCTGTCCACCGGCCGCAGGCCTCCGGGAGATGACGCCTCGTCGGCTGTCGTGAGCGACTCCCGACCGTCGTCGCCGTGGTTGACGGGCGGGAATCCGCGGCGGCCGGCCGCCGATCAGGACGGCCGCACGCCGTCCTGGGGCGCGGCCAGGCCCCCTGTTTCGAGCAGCGTGACCAGCGCTCGCGCGGCCGGGCTCGTGGCCCGTTCCGGCGGCAGCAGGGCGACCGTCTCGTACGCGGTCTCGCCCGCGCCCTTCAGCGGGAGCGCCGCGAGCGTCGGCCGCTTGTGCCGGAAGTGCCGGGGTACGACGGCGATCCCCAGGTTCTCGTCCACCAGGTCCAGCAGGCTGTGCACGTCGTTGACCTCCAGCGCGACGGTGCGCCGGACGCCGGCCGTGTCGAACGCGGCGTCGGTGCTGCGGCGCGGACCCCAGTCGGGGTGGAAGTCGACGAAGACCTCCGTGGCGAGGTCCGCCGGGCCGAGCACGGCAGGGGCGGAGGCCAGACGGTGGCTCGGGTGGCACAGCACCGTCATCGGCTCGCTGGTCAGCGCCACCGAGCGCAGCTGGTCGGTGTCGGCCTGGGTGCGGTAGGCGAAGGCCAGGTCGAGCCGCCCGGCCGCGACCTCCTCGGCCAGCGCGCCCGAGCCGGCCTGCCGCAGCCGGATCTCGACGTCCGGGTGCCGGCGCCGGAAGGCCGCCAGCAGCCGGGCCACGTGCACCCCGGCGATGCACTGCTCGGTGCCGACGGCCAGAGTGCCCCGCAGCACGCCCTGCACCGCCGCCACCGCCTCGTGCGCGGAGCGCACCTGCGCCAGGATCCGCTCGGCCTCCACCAGCAGCGCGCGCCCCGCCTCGGTGAGCGTCACCCTGCGGGTGGTCCGCACGAACAGTGGCGCCCGCAGCTCCCGTTCCAGCGCCCGGATGGACGCCGACAGGCCCGACTGGGACACCATCAGGCGTTCGGCGGCCCGGGTGAAGTGCTGGTCCTCGGCGACCGCGACGAAGTGCTGGAGATGGCGCAGTTCCATGATTGAGAAGCCTAGCCGCTGAATTCCATCGGATTCTTCTGTTGGACCGCTGTCCGCCGCTCGGGGAAGAGTGGCACCGGTAGATCGTGTGCCAACCCCTCTGGAGTCGCGTTGTACACCGCACACCCCGACCGCTACGCCGACATGCCCTACCGGCGCACCGGACGCAGCGGCCTGAAGCTTCCCGCCCTGTCGCTCGGCCTGTGGCACAACTTCGGGCCCGACCGGCCCGTCGAGACCCAGCGGGCCATCCTCCGCCGCGCCTTCGACCTCGGCGTGACGCACTTCGACCTCGCGAACAACTACGGCCCGCCGCCCGGCGCCGCCGAGTCGGCCTTCGGCGAGGCGATGAAGGCGGACTTCGCCGGATACCGCGACGAGCTGGTGATCTCCACCAAGGCCGGCTATCTGATGTGGCCCGGCCCGTACGGCGAGTGGGGCTCGCGCAAGTACCTGCTGTCCTCGCTCGACCAGAGCCTCACGCGGATGGGCCTGGACTACGTCGACATCTTCTACTCGCACCGCTTCGACCCGGACACTCCCCTGGAGGAGACGATGGGTGCCCTGCACACGGCGGTGCAGCAGGGCAAGGCCCTCTACGTCGGTGTCTCGAACTACTCCGCCGAGCAGACCCGCGAGGCCGCCCGCATCCTCGGCGAGCTGGGCACGCCACTCCTCATCCACCAGCCGCGCTACTCGATGCTCGACCGGCGCCCCGAGGACGAGGGCCTGCTCGACGCCCTGGACGAGCTCCAGGTCGGCTCCATCGTGTACTCCCCGCTGGAGCAGGGTCTGCTCACCGGCCGCTACCTCGACGGCATCCCCGAGGACTCCCGGGCCGCGAGCGACAGCCCGTTCCTGAACTCGGACGCGGTCACCGAGGACCTGGTCGCCCGGCTGCGCGCGCTGGACGAGATCGCCAAGTCCCGCGGCCAGACCCTGGCCCAGCTCGCCCTCGCCTGGGTGCTGCGCGGCGGCCGGGTGACGTCCGCCCTGGTCGGCGCGAGCAGCGCGCGGCAGATCGAGGACAGCGTCGCGGCCATCGGCAACCTCGACTTCGACGCCGACGAACTGGCGCGGATCGACGCGATCGTCCGGCCGTAACACCGCAGCACCGCAGCACCGACGGTTCGGGGGAGCGGCCGCGACGACCGTGGCCGCTCCCTCAGCCGTACCCTCACTCCGTCGCCCTCCCCGAAGGCGACGGCGCCGGTGTTGGTCAGGCGCCCGCAGGTACCCGGTCGAGGAATCCCAGCACCTGCCGGATGCGGCCCTCGTCGTCCAGCGTGACCACGTCGAACCCGGCCACCGGCGCCGAGCCGTCCTGCTCGTTCACCAGCTCCCAGCCGAAGCGCGCGGTGTCGTGGTGGCCGTCGACCGCGCCGAGCGGGCGGAACACGAAGCCGGGGAACTGCTCGTGGGCCGCCGCGATCACGGCCGCGATCTGCTCGTGCCCGTGGACCTCCACGAGCGGGTCGGTGTAGCCGCCGTCCTCCGTCCAGGCGGCGGCGACGGCCTTCGCGATGTCCTCCGGCCGGGTGGCGTTCCAGGCCTCGAAGTAACGAGCGGCGGCGTTCTCGTGACGGTCGGTGTGCACGGCCATGGCGAAGCATCCTCCATCGAGGTCGTTTCTGCTGGTCAGGTCCCGGATCCGGGGTTCGCCGATCCGGTGTGACCACCATGCGGGAGGAGCGGGGGCCGGGTCGATTACCTCCGGGGTCATGGCCTGGGGCCGTAGGCCGCCTCATTTCGGCCAGAACCGGCGCTGAATATGCCAAGAGACTGGCCGGAAAGCCATGGTGACAGTGGTTCAGTAGTGAACATACTCGACTGTGAGGACTTCACTTCCAGCGAGGTTCCGATCACGCACCGCACACGGCCGCACCGCAGATGAGCCGCACCGAAAGCGAGGCCAGCCGGCAGGCGAACGACGCGACGGGGGAGTGCGCATGCACGACGAGTTCCTGTGCCATGTCACCGCGTACGGCACCTGCGGCGGACAGCGCATCGGAGTGCCCCTGGGCACCTATCGGGCGCCCACCCTGGCCCTGGCCCTGTGGTGGCTGCGCGACCGCGCCAACTGGATCGCCGACCGCCTCGACCCGCGACCCGAGGCCGGGCACTTCCCGCCGGGCGCGCTCGTCCCGGTCGCGGACACCGTGCCCGACGTGCCCGCCGTCCTGCGCTCCTGGTGCGGCGACCCGGCCCAGCAGGAGCTGGTCGCCGACGAGCTGGCCGCGGGGAGGCTGGTGCGCATCGCGACCGGCGACGACACCACCGAGTACGAGCTGCTCGCCGAGTCCGTCGACGCCCTGCGCATGCAGCGGACCATCCCGGCCCTGGTCGTACCCGTCGCCTGACCGGCCGCCCCACTCCGCCTCGCCCGTCGCGCGGGGCGCGCAGGTGAGCGAATCGATGGAATTCGGGCGTGCGTGCGCTGGTTGCGCCGTCCGCGCGGGGGAAGCGGGCAGGCGATGAGCGCTCCCGGATTCCGGCCCCCGCAGGTCGTCCCGCCGCGCGGCATGCCCGCCTGGGAGGCCCCGGACGGTCGACGGCCGCCTCCTCGTCGCCGTCCCCCAGGACCCGCCCACCGCCGCGAGACCGACGGCACCGCCGATCCGCGGCCTCTGACCTCTGCCGGGCCGTACCGAGCAGGCGCCGGCCGAGTACCGGGCCGCCCGCCCGCCCGGCCGGCAGCTGGAGCGGACCGGCCGGCAGCCGGAGTGGACCGGTCAGCAGCCGGAGCAGGCCGGTGAGCAGCCTCAGGTGCCGGGCTCGGCCGGGTCGTGAACCGTCGCCCCGGTCCCTGCCGGCCTGCCGTGACCGGCGTACGCCGTGACCCTCGCCACTGTGCGCGGTCGGCGAACGGATCCGGTGGACTGGTGGGCCAGGCTCGGGGTACGAGGACTGGTGCAACAGCGACCGGCCGGACCGGGTTTTCCGAGAGAGACAGCATGACCGAGCACCTGGGCGGGGCAGTGATACCGACTGGTTTCGACGTACCCGTGGAGCCGCTGCGGCGCGCGGCGCACTACACCGGCGAAGCCGGATGCATCGCCGAGGCACGCGCCTTCGCGGCCCAGTTCCTCCAACAGCTGCGCACCGAATGGTGCGCGACCGCCGACGGCCGGGCCGACGGCGAGCTGCTTCTGATGGTGAGCGAACTGGTCACCAACGCCGACCGGCACAGCAACGGCCCCTACATCCTGGAGCTGGAGGGCACGGACACCTCGGTCGCGGTGTCCGTGTACGACAGCAGCACGGCCCTGCCCCGCCGCTACCCGAAGGACCCCGAGCGCGTCGGAAGGCACGGGCTGGAGATCGTGAACGCCCTGGCCTCGGAGGTCACCGTCGAGCGGGTGCCCGTGGGCAAGCGGGTGCGGGCCGTCTTCCCGCTCAGCCGGAACGGGGACGGCCCGCCACAGACCGACTGACCCGCCACGGACCGACTGAGACGTCAGGCGCAGCCGAGTTCGCCGAGCATCCCCTGCCGCAGCCGGGCGATGATCCGCTTGATCAGCCGGGAGACGTGCATCTGGGAGCACCCCAGCCGCTCCCCGATCTCCGCCTGGGTGGCCTCCTCCACGAACCGCAGGTGGATGATCTGTCGGTCACGGTCGCTCAGCTCCGCCATCAGCGGGGCGAGCGCGTGGAAGTCCTCGACGAGCCGCAGCCCCTCCTCCTCCACACCGATGAAGTCGGCCAGCACCGCCTCGCCGTCCTCGGGGCCGTCACCGGTGAGCGCGGCGTCCAGGGAGGCGGAGTTGTAGCCGTTGGAGGCGAGCTGGGCCTCGATCACCTCGTCCTCGGAGATGTTCATCAGCGTGGCCAGCTCGGCGACGGTCGGGTCCCGGTCCAACCGGCTGGACAGCTCCTCACGCGCCTTGGCCAGCTCCACCCGCAGCTCCTGGAGCCGGCGCGGCACATGGACGGCCCAGGTGGTGTCCCGGAAGAACCGCTTGATCTCGCCGACGATGTACGGCAGGGCGAAGGAGGTGAACTCGACCTCGCGCGCCAGTTCGAACCGGTCGATGGCCTTGATCAGGCCGATCATGCCGGTCTGGACGATGTCCTCCATGTCGTCGCCACGGCCCCGGAACCGTCCGGCCGCGAACCGCACCAGCGACATGTTCATCTCGATGAGCGTGTTGCGCGCGTACTGGTATTCGTGCGTCCCCTCCTCCAGCTCGGTCAGCCGGCGGAAGAACTGGCGGGACAGCTCCCGTGCGTCCCGTGGGGCGACGGACGCGGGGTCCGCGATGCCAGGCAGTGATCCCTCGCCCGTCCTGTCCTGCTCGGTCTGCTCGACGACCTCTGCTTCCGACCGGATCCCGGCGGCGGTGTTCATTACCTCTCCCACGAAAGTCACGGTTCGACGTCTCCCCGTACGGCAGGCTGTCGGCCCCGAATACAGGTCGCGTGCCCTGCGGATACCCGTTCTGCGGCGGGCCATGCGTCCCGCGGAGCCGCTCACGGCGCGAGTACCCCCGGTGACGGCCCGCATGCATCCGCCGCGCCGCAGTGGCGGGAAACGGCCGGTCCGGCCCGGGTTTCCCTGACGGCGGAACGCCGCGCCCTTGTCCGGAACGGCACCGCTCCTAGGCTGACGGGATGAGTAACCCGCTGAGCGAGGAAGCCCGAGTGATCCCCCTGCGACCGGCGCCCGCCCGCCCGGACACGCCGGACGGCGAGCCCGCGCCAAGGGAGCCCCTGTGGCGGGATCTGGTCGGCGAGGTGCTGCGCCGGGAGCGGCGGGCGCAGGAGCGCACGCTGAAAGAGGTGGCCGACGCGGCCCGGATCTCGCTGCCCTATCTGTCGGAGGTCGAGCGGGGCCGCAAGGAGGCCTCGTCCGAGGTGCTGGCCGCCGCGGCCCACGCGCTCGGCCTGGGCCTCGGGGACCTGCTGTCGCTGGCGCACGGCGAGCTGACCCGCCGCACGGCCGAGCGACACCGGCCCACCGCCGCACCGCACCGGCCGTACCAGGGACTGTGCCTGGCCGCCTGACCAACTGCCCGCCCGACCGGCTGCCCGCCTGACCGGGCGCCCGGATGGTCCGCCCACCCCGCTGCCCGCGGTCACCTCTCCTCCAGCTGCCGGAAGAACGCCCGGACGTCGCCGACCAGCAGGTTCGGCTGCTCCATGGCCGCGAAGTGGCCGCCCTGGTCGAACTCCCTCCAGCGAGCGCGGTCGGGACCGTCGACGGCTCGGCCGGGCGGGCGGTACGGCCGGTGGCGTAGGCCGCTCGTAGTAGATCCGGGCGGAGGAGGCGGCCGTGCCGGCCCGCGCCGGGCGGTTCGGCGGGCCGGCGGGTGCGGTCGAGGCGGTCGTACATGTCGTCGAGGTCGCTCTGCGGGACGGAGAGGCGGAGGGCCGGATGCCCTCGTCCGGTGCAGAGGTCGTGATCCGGATGCTGGGCGGGACGCCCCTCGCCCGTTCGGATGACGAGGCGGGCGGACCGATGAGTTTCGCCTCGGGGAGCGGTCGACATACATGACGGCGTTCCACGCCCGGTTCCACACCCACGTTCACGCCCCGGGAGGCGCTCATGACCACCGACGGATTCACCACGTGTCTCTGGTTCGACGGCCAGGCGGAGGAGGCCGCGCACCACTACGTGTCCGTCTTCAAGGACGCCGGCATCGGGCGCGTCGTCCGCTGGCCCGAGGGCGGGCCCGGTCCGGCCGGCTCGGTGCTGACGGCGGAGTTCACGGCCAACGGCCAGAAGTTCGTCGCGCTCAACGGCGGCCCCGAGTTCACCTTCAACGAGGCGATCTCCTTCCAGATCCTCTGCTCCGACCAGGAGGAGATCGACCACTACTGGACGAAGCTCACCGAGAACGGCGGCGAGGGCGGCCCCTGCGGCTGGCTCAAGGACAAGTACGGCGTCTCCTGGCAGGTCGTCTACGCCCCGCTGCTCGACATGGTCGCCGACCCCGACCCGGAGAAGGCCGCGCGCGCCACGAAGGCCATGATGGGCATGGGCAAGCTGGACGCCGCCGCGCTGGAGAAGGCGTACGCGGGCGAGTAGCGGGATGTCCGGCCGGCCTTTTTCACCGTCGCCCGGCCTCGGCGAGGATCTCGGCGATCACATGCCGGGAGTTCTCCGCCAGGGCCGGGTTGGTGTGCCAGTAGTACGGAAGCTGGATCAGCGAGATCGACAGGGCCCAGCCGCGCCCGCGTGCCCACTGGGCCTCGTCGGCACCGACGGCCTTGCGGAAGGTGTCCCGGGCGGACGCGGGCAGCAGGTTCCAGGCCACGATCAGGTCCACGGCCGGGTCGCCGACGCCGGCACAGCCGAAGTCGATGACCGCGCTCAGCCGGTCCCCGTCGACCAGTACGTTCCCCGGGGAGAGGTCCCCGTGCGCCCAGGCCGGGGGACCGCAGTGGGCCGGCGCCCGCAGCGCCTCCTCCCACAGGGCCGTCACGGCCGCCGTGTCGATCCGGTCGGTGAGACCGGTGAGCCGTGCCAGCGCGGCCCGGGTCGGCTCGTCACGGGTGGCGAGCGGCACGCCCCGGGAGGCGGGCGGCCCGTCGTGCGGGTCGATCCGGCGCAGCGCCGCCACGAACGCCCCGAGCCGCTCGGCGAGGCGCTCCGGCTCCGCGACGGCACCGGCGACCGGGTTCCGCCCGTCCAGCCAGCGGTACACCGACCAGGGCCAGGGGAAGTCCTCGCCGGGCGCGCCGAGCCCGGCCGGCTCCGGGGTGGCCACCGGCAGCAGCGGGTTGAGGCGGGGCAGCCAGCGCTGCTCGTGCGTCACGTCGGCGACGGCACCGGGATGCCGGGGCAGCCGCACCACCAGGCCGGTGCCCAGCCGGAACATGGCGTTCTCCGTGCCGGAGGAGTCCAGGCGCCGTACGGGCAGCGCCGCCCACTCGGGGAACTGCCGGGCGATCAGCCGGCCGACCAGCGGCGGGTCGATGCCGACCTCGCCCTCACGCATCTTGACCGTGTTCATCGGACTCATCACAGCGGGGCGAGGGCCTCGCTGTCGACCGGTTTCCTGGTCCGGCTCGGCGCGCGACCCGGACCCCGGATGGCTAGCGTGAACAAACGGGACACACCACACCAGGAGGGCCGCCAACATGGCCGTGCAACCCGAAGGAACGCCCTGTTGGGCCGATGCGATGTTCAGCGATGTCGAGGGAGCCAAGCGGTTCTACGGCGACGTCCTCGGCTGGACCTTCGGCGAGTCGTCGTCGGAGTACGGCAACTACACCCAGGCCTACGTGGACGGCAAGGCCGTGGCGGCGGTCGTCCCGCCCATGCCCGGCCAGGAGGGCCAGTCGCAGTGGTGCCTGTACTTCGCCTCGCCGGACGCCGCGGCCACCGCGGAGAAGATCCGGGAGAACGGCGGCGAGGTGCTGATGGAGCCGATGCGGGTCGGTGATTTCGGCACGATGTGCCTGGCCCGGGAGCCCAGCGGAGCCGTGTTCGGCGTGTGGCAGGCGGGCAACCACGAGGGCTTCGAGGCGACGGCCACGCCCGGCGCCTACTGCTGGGCCGAGGTCTTCACCAGGGAGCCGGAGCAGGCGGACTCCTTCCTCTCCGCTGTCTTCCCGTACCGGATGAAGGAGATCGAGGACGACGCGGTGGACTTCCGGATGTTCGACGTCGGGGAGGACACCGTCCTCGGCCGGATGCGGATGACTGACGACTTCCCGCCCGAGGTGCCGTCGTACATCAACGTCTACTTCTCCGTCGACGACTGCGACGCGGCCGTCGACCGGGCCGTCAAGCTCGGCGGCATCCTCCGCTTCGGACCGATGAGCAGCCCCTTCGGCCGGTTCGCGGCGCTCAGCGACCCGCAGGGTGCGAACTTCTCGGTGATCGACATCACGACCACCGAGGGAGAGATGCCGAAGATCAAGGAGGTCTGACCGGTCCCGGAACAGCGCTCCGCGCGGCCATGGCATGATCGGGCACATGCGTGAACGTGTGGTGGCCGCGTGCGACGGGGCTTCGAAGGGAAACCCCGGACCGGCCGGATGGGCGTGGGTGGTCTCGGACGACGACGAGCGGACTCCCGCCCGCTGGGCGGCGGGTCCGCTCGGCCGGGCCACCAACAACGTCGCCGAACTGACGGCCCTGGAACGGCTGCTCTCGGCCGTCGACCCGGACGTGCCGCTGGAGATCCGGATGGACTCCCAGTACGCGATGAAGGCCGTCACCACCTGGCTGCCCGGCTGGAAACGCAACGGCTGGAAGACCGCCGCGGGCAAGCCCGTCGCCAACCAGGACCTGGTGGTCCGCATCGACGAACTGCTCGGCGGCCGGTCCGTCGAGTTCCGCTATGTCCCCGCCCACCAGGTCGACGGCGACCCGCTGAACGACTTCGCCGACCGCGCCGCCAGCCAGGCGGCCTCCGTCCAGGAAGCGGCGGGCAGCGCGCTCGGCTCGCCGTCGCCCCCGCCGTCGCCCGACACCCCGGCGGCCGGCGCACCGCGCAAGAAGGCACCCCGCCGCACCGGTGGCGCCGCGTCCTCGCGCACCGGTGGGACCGCCTCCGCCCGCACCATCAAGGCGAAGTTCCCCGGCCGCTGCCTGTGCGGCCGGTCCTACGCGGCCGGCGAGAAGATCGCCAAGAACGCGCAGGGCTGGGGCCACCCGGAGTGCCGTACCGCCGAGGCCTGATCAGGCGTCGAACGTGTAGTAGCGGGTGTGGTCCAGCAGGTCCGCCGGGCGCACGGTGTTCCACGGCTTCATGGTGTCGTTCAGGTCCACCACGTCCGGCGTGCCGACCGTCGGCGCGTAGCCGGCGCCCGGATGCCGCCGCTGCCACTCCGACCACAGCTTGTCGACATAGGCGTGGTGCAGCCAGAACACCGGATCGTTCGGGGACACGCCGGTGGCCATCTGCCCGCCGACCCACACGTGCACCCGGTTGTGCAGGTTGACCCCGCGCCAGCCCTCCAGGTGGTTGCGGAATCCGTCCGAGGCGCTGTTGTACGGCGCCATGTCGTACGTCGCGATCGACAGCACCGACTCCACCTCGGCGCGTGTCGGCAGCTCACGCACGCTCGTGCCGAGCGAGCGGCGCAGGAACGTACGGCCGTCGACGCGCACGTTGACCGGCCAGTTGCCGGTGGACGCGGCGAACGGGCCGTCCATCACCCGGCCGTCGGTGCTGCGCCCGGTGCCGCCGAGGAAGTCCGGCGCCCACAGCGGGGCCCGCACCGTGCGGTCGGTGCTCCAGTCCCAGTAGGGCAGCGCGACCGAGGAGTCCACGGACTGGAGCGCCTGCTCGAAGTCGAGCAGGAATCTGCGGTGCCAGGGCAGGAAGGAGGGGGAGCGGTGGCCGGTCCGCTCGCCGCTGTCGGTGTCCGCCATGATGAACTCGTTGTGCGTGCGGACGAAGTCGTCGTAGCGCCCGCTGCGCTTGAGTTCGAGGACGGCGGCGACGAACCGGCGCTTCTCGTCGGCGGTCAGGGTGGCCTGGTTCTTGCGTACGGTCATGGTGCGCGGTGCTCCGGAAGTCCTTGCGGGGGCGGTCAGTTGGCGGGGAACGGCAGCAGCGGCGCGCCTTGCAGCTCGTCCACCGCGGCACGCGCGGCGGCGCGCGGGGTGGCCACCGGGTCGTAGTGGCTGACGACGCTGATCCAGCTGCCGTCGGCGTTCCGCATCACGTGCAGCCGCACGCCGTCGACGAACACCGCGTAGCCGCCGCCGTGTTCGTGGTGGTGTCCGCCGTCGCTCGCCGGACGGCCCTGTATCCGGCGGCCCTTGTAGACCTCGTCGAAGGAATCGGGAGTGGCGGGCGCGTGGTGGCCGGCGGCCGTCGCGGTGGGCGCGGCGAGGGTGGCGGCCGAGGCCGTCGCGGCGACGGCGGTTGCCGCGGTGAGCGCGCGCCGCCGGGTGATGTCGGGCATGCGGGTCCTCCTGAGGAGTGGTCCGGTGGTGACGACGCATGCCTATCGGGATGTCAGGGAGTGGAAGAAATCAGTCGGAACCGGTTGGCTGTGATCCGGACAATCGGCTCTATGCGGTACAGAATTGAACCAAGATGATCTTGCTGTGACGGTGGCCCGATCCGCCCCGGAACGGGGAATTCCTTGCCGGGCCGGCCGGCTTTCCGGTGATCCCTTCCGGCTGCCGCCCGTCCGAGTGGTGCGGCTCACCGCGCCAGACTGGCGCGATCGGGCGGGCCCCCCGTCCTGCTACCCTCCGGTGCCGTTCGACCACGTCCGGTGACTGGCAGGGGTGTGCGTGTGAAGGTCGTCTGTGTCGGAGGCGGGCCCGCCGGCCTGTACCTCGCCATCCTGCTCAAGCGGCAGGACCCCTCCCATGACATCACCGTCCACGAACGCAACCCGGAGGGCTCCACCTACGGCTGGGGCGTGACGTACTGGCGCGGCCTCCTCGACAGGCTGCGGGCTCACGACCCGGCATCGGCGCGGGCGATCGAGAAGCACTCGGTCCGCTGGAGCGACGGCGTCGCCCACGTACGGGACCTGACGACCCGGAACCACGGCGACGAGGGCTTCGGCATCGGCCGGCACCGCCTGCTCGACCTGCTCGCCGCCCGGGCCCGCGCCCTCGGCGTCCGCCTGGAGTACGAGAGCGAACTCACCGAACCGCCCGCCGACGCGGACCTCGTCGTCGCGGCCGACGGCGTGCACAGCGCCCTGCGCACCCGCCGGGCCGGTCACTTCGGCACCCGGGTCACCTCCGGCCGCAACCCCTACATCTGGCTCGGCACCAGCAAGGTCTTCGACGCCTTCACCTTCGCCTTCACCGAGACCGACCACGGCTGGATCTGGGCGTACGGCTACGGCTACAGCGGCGACCACAGCACCTGTGTCGTCGAGTGCTCCCCGGAGACCTTCACCGGCCTCGGCCTGGACCGGGCCGACGTGGGCGAGGGCCTCGCCCTGCTGGAGAAACTCTTCGCCGGCATCCTCGACGGCCACCCCCTGACCGCCCGCTCCGGCGCCTCCTGGCTGACCTTCCGCACGCTCACCAACCAGACCTGGCACGACGGCAACCTGGTCCTGCTCGGCGACGCGGCCCACACCACCCACTACTCCATCGGCGCCGGCACCACCCTCGCCCTGGAGGACGCCCTGTGCCTCGCCGGCGCCCTGAGCGAACACGCCGCCCTGTCCGACGCCCTCGCCGCCTACGAGCGCCAGCGCCAGGCGGAGCTGCTGTCCGTGCAGAGCGCGGCCCGCTACAGCGCCCAGTGGTACGAGAACCTGCCCCGCTACATCCACCTGCCCCCGCACCGGATGTTCGCCCTGCTCGGCCAGCGCCACTCGCCCCTGCTGCCGTACGTCCCGCCCCAGCTGTACTACGGCCTGGACAAGGCGGCCGGACAGCTGGAGGCGCTGCGCCGGCTCAAGCGCTGGCTCGGCCCCCGCGCCGCCCGCGCCCTGCACGCCCGCTCCACGGCCCGCCGGGGCTAGGGCCTCTCGTTTGGATCATGCCGGGTTCGGGGGCCCTGACACCGCTCCCTGATCCGGCCTGATCCAGACGAAAGACCCCAGCCAACTCCCTCCTCGGTCCAAGGAGTCCCCGCATGGCCGTACCCGTCGCGTTCGACCACACCTCCTCCGGCTACAGCCTCCAGCGCGCCTACTGGCTGGCCCGCGCGGCCGACCTGGCCTACCAGGACCGGGCCGCCATCGAGGAACAGGCCGCCCGGTGGGGGTTCGAGGAGGTGCGGCACCACCACACCCGGTTCACCCCGCCCTTCCCGCTCCAGGACGCCCAGGCCTGCACTCTGGCGAGCGACCGGATGATCGTCACCGCCTTCCGCGGCACCGAGCCCGGCCGGATCAAGGACTGGCTCTCCGACGCCACCACCCCGGCCTGTCCCGGCCCCGGCGGCCACGGCTACGTCCACCACGGCTTCGCCCAGGCCCTGGAATCGGTCTACCCGGGCGTCCACGACACCCTCACCGAGCTGCGCACCGACGGCCAGGCCGTCTACTTCACCGGGCACAGCCTCGGCGGAGCGCTCGCCATGCTGGCCGGCGCCCGGCTGTACCTGGAGGAGCCGCACCTGGCCGCGGACGGCGTCTACACCTACGGCCAGCCCCGCACCTGCGACCGGCTGCTGGCCGAGGCGTTCCACGAGGGCTTCGGCGGCCGGATGTACCGCTTCGTCAACAACAACGACATCGTCGCCCAACTCCCGCCGGAACCCGCCTACACCCACGTCCGGGCGCTGCGCTACTTCGACTCCAAGGGGCGGCTGCACGAGTCGATGCCGATGCTCTCGGTGCTGGGCGACCGGGCCAAGGGCCTGACCGCGGACCCGTTCGCGCCCGCCTCCGACGGCGTCCGCGACCACTCCATGCGCACCTATCTGGCGGTCCTGGAACAGAACCTGGGCTGAGCCGCGGCCTCCCCGCGGCTGATCGTCGCACCCTCCCCATTCGGGCGAACAAACGTTGGTGAATGCCTATTCACTCGATAAGGTGAATGAGTATTCACCTCGTCACCGTGCCGCCCTCAGGAGCGCCGATGGACCAGCGAGCCCCGATATCCCCGCCGCCCCGGCTGCGCGACCGGCTCACCATCCCGGTGCTGGCGTCGGGCGGCATCCTCATGGCGGTCATGCAGACCGTGGTCGTCCCGCTCCTGCCCGACCTGCCCCGGCTCACCGGCGCGTCGGCCGCCACCGTCTCCTGGACGGTCACCGCGACCCTGCTCTCCGGCGCCGTCCTCACCCCCGTGCTGGGCCGGGCCGGCGACATGTACGGCAAGCGCCGGGTGCTCACCGCCGCGCTCGCCCTGATGACCGTCGGCTCCGTGATGTGCGCGCTCTCCTCCGACATCCGCGTGCTCATCGCCGCCCGCGCGCTCCAGGGCGCCGCCGCCTCCGTGGTCCCGCTGTCCATCAGCATCCTGCGCGACGAACTCCCGCCGGAGCGCCGGGGCTCGGCGGTGGCGCTGATGAGTTCCACCGTCGGCATCGGCGCCGCGCTCGGTCTGCCGCTCGCCGCGCTGGTCGTGCAGTACGCCGACTGGCACACCATGTTCTGGCTGACCAGCGCCCTCGGCGCGGCCGGCGTCACGGCGACCTGGTGGGCCGTGAAGGAGTCGCCGCTGCGGGAGCCCGGCCGGTTCGACGTCCCCGGCGCCCTCGGCCTCGCCGCCGGGCTGGTCTGCCTGCTGCTCGGCGTCTCCCAGGGCGGCACCTGGGGCTGGGGGAGCGCCCGGGTCCTCGGACTGTTCCTCGGGGCCGTCGTCGTCCTCGCCCTGTGGTGCCGGCAGCAGCTGCGCACCGCGCGGCCGCTGGTCGACCTGCGGCTGGTCACCCGGCCACGGGTGGGCCTGTCCCATGTGGCGGCCCTGCTGACCGGGTTCGCCTTCTACGCCAACTCCCTGGTCACCGCCCAGCTGGTGCAGGCGCCGAAGGCCACCGGGTACGGCCTCGGGCTGTCCATCGTCGCCACCGGGCTCTGCCTGCTGCCCGGCGGCGTCACCATGCTCCTGTTCTCCCCGCTGTCGGCCCGGATCTCGGCCGCGCGCGGCCCCCGGATCACGCTCGCGCTGGGCGCCGCCGTCATCGCCTGCGGGTACGCGCTCCGCATCGTCGACAGCCGCGACCTGTGGATGATCATCCTGGGCGCCACCGTGGTGGCCACCGGCACCACGCTCGCCTACTCGGCGCTGCCGACCCTGATCCTGCGCGCCGTACCGGCCGCCCAGACCGCCTCCGCCAACGGCGTCAACGTCCTCATGCGCACCATCGGCCAGGCCGTCTCCAGCGCGGCCGTCGCCGCCGTCCTCGTCCACCACAGCAGCCCCCTCGGCGGCGTCCCCGTGCCCAGCCTGCACGGCTACCAGCTCGCCTTCGCCATGGCGGGCACCATCGCCCTCGCGGCCTGCGCGGCGGCCCTCTCCATCCCCGGCGACGGCCCCACGGCAGGCGCCCGGCGGGCCCGGGACGGCACCCGGGGCGCCCGCGACGAGGCGATGGAGGGAGCATGAGGGCCACGGCCACGGAGGCAGCGCCGAGGGAGCACGACGACCACGGTCCCGGAGGGAGCATGACGACCACGGCCCCGGAGGGAGCAGGAGGATCATGACCACGTCACCCGGTCAGGCGCCCGCCCCCGCACGCCGGGACGCCGAGGCCACCAAGGCCGCCATCCTGAAGGCCGCCCGCCACCTCCTGGCCCGGCACGCGCACGCCGACATCACCCTCAAGGCCGTCGCCGAGCGGGCCGGGGTGAGCCCGCCGCTGATCCTGAAGTACTTCGGCAACAAGGACGCCCTCTTCGCCCGCGTGATGTCCTTCGACACCGACGCCGACGCCCTGCTGGACGCCCCGCTGGACGACCTCGGCCGGCACATGGTCCGGCACGTCGTCTCCAGCCAGCGCGAGCGGGGCGCCGACCCGCTGCTGCGCATCGCCTTCGCCCCGCTGCACGGCGACCACGGCGACGTCCTGCGCGCCAACTTCCGCGCCCAGGTGACCGAACGCCTCGCCGCCCGGCTCACCGGCCCCGACGCGGGTGTGCGCGCCGAACTCGCCGTCGCCGCCCTGGTCGGCCTCGGCGTCATGTACGGCATCGCCCGCGGCCCCCACCTGCGCGAAACCGACGCCGACGCCCTCGCCGACCGCTACGGGCCCGCCGTACAGGCGCAGCTGACACCCGGCCCCTGAGCCACCGGGCACGCGTCAGCGCAGCAGCCGGTCGAGGAAGCCGTTCCCGAACACCCGGTGCGGGTCCAGCCGGTCCAGGGCCGCGACCGCCCGCCCCCACACCTCCGCGCCGAAGGAGTCCGGCACGACCGTGCCGAGCACCCGCTCGTCGCGCCAGACGCCGTCCTCGGTGTAGCCCCAGCCCTTGGACCACTCCACGCGCGTGAGGGCGTACCCGCCGGCGTACCCGCCGAGCAGGAAGTCCTCCAGCTCGTCCAGGAACGCCTCGGCGTACGGCGTGCCCGGCAGGGTCAGCACGTCCAGCCAGACCGCGGTGTCCCACTCGGGGTGCTCCGCGTTCGGCCGCAGCGCGGACAGCAGCGGGGCGTGGGCGCCCGGGACCCCGCTGTCGGCGGGGTCGTCCAGGCCCGTCACCCGGATCTCCACCGAGCCGTTGACCGGGAAACGGCCGCGTGCGGCGTAGGCGGCGAGCCGCTCCCGGTAGTACGCCGTGAACTCGTGCACCACCCGCTGCACCCCCGCCCGCGAGGTGAGCACCGCGTACCCGTTCGCCGTCACCCGCAGGGTGGTCGGCCGCAGGTACAGCAGCGTGTTCTTCGACGGCCCCCACAGATCGGCCGACGCCGTCGCGGCGAGCCCCAGGGAGGCCGCTTCCAGCTGGGCCGCGCCGAGCGCCGGCGCCAGATACCAGGCCCCGTCGCCGACGAGCCGCCCCACCAGGTCGGCCACCGGCTCCGGGACGCTGTCGGAGAACGGGTAGTTGTACGGCGAGGTGACGTGCCGGGAGCCGGGCGGCCGGACCGGAGCCACGCTCCACTCCTTCAGCCACGGGAACTCGGTGAAGGCGAACCAGATCGCCTCCACCCGGCCCGAACGCCGCAGGAAGGACTCCAGGGTGCGCCCGCCGGAGCCGGGCGCCGCGAACAGCTCGCGGGCCGGGACGTCGGTACGGCTGACACAGCGCAGGGGGATGTCCGGGCCGATCCGCAGCACCACCTCGGTGACCAGGGACCGGCCGAGATGGGTCAGCAGCGCGGCACAGTCCGCCTCGTCCCGGCGGAACGTGCGCAGCACATAGGCGTCGGCCGCCACGTCCCACACCACGGCCGTCAGCTCCAGCACCCGGTTGCTCAGCGAGCCGTACGTGCCGCCGGGCGGCGGCCGTTCGCCGTCGGCCGGTACGGCGGTGCCGTGCGCGTCGATCGCCAGGGCGCCGCCCAGGCTCAGATCGCCGGGCGCGGGGGTCGCGGTGAGCCCCAGCCCGTGCCCCTCCAGGAAGGTGAGCAGGGCCTCCAGGGTGACGCCGGCGCCGGCCCGCACCGCCGTGGGGGACTCCAGCGCGAGGCCGGTCAGACGGTCCGTGGTGTCGACCAGCAGGACCCGGTCGGACGCGGTCGTCCCCTCGGTGAGGGTGAGCGGCGACCAGCCGTGCGAGCAGCCCCGGGCGCGGACCCGCCAGTCGTTGCGCCAGGCCCAGTTCACCACGGCGAGCACCTGCTCCGGGCCGGTCGGTGCGCACGCCCACAGCCCCTCGGCCGTGATCTCGCCGACCCAGTTGCGGTAGGCCGTGCGGTGGAGCGCCACCTCGTCCGGGAATCCCGGGAGTTCGGCCGCGGCCACCGCCGGGTCGGCCGCGACCAGCACCGGTGCGGCGGCCAGCGCGGCGGCGGTGCGCAGCAGGGCACGGCGGTTCACTGAAGGATCGTTCACGCGGTCACGCTAAGGGCGGCCCGGGACGCGTCCACGGTCCGTGGACACGTGTCACTCGTTCGAGTGAACGACGTGAGTGGAGCGGCCCGTTCCGCGGGACCCCCGGTCGGATGACAGACTGACGCCATGGACGAACGCGTAATCGGCAGGTCGGGTCAGTGGGCATCGGTGGTCGGTCTCGGCACATGGCAGCTGGGCGCCGACTGGGGCGACGTGGACGACAAGGAGGCCCTGTCCGTCCTGGAGGCGGCGGCCGAGGCCGGGGTGACCTTCTTCGACACGGCCGACGTGTACGGCGACGGGCGCAGCGAGGCCACC
This sequence comes from Streptomyces sp. NPDC029138, assembly GCF_055564375.1. Lineage (NCBI taxonomy): Bacteria > Bacillati > Actinomycetota > Actinomycetes > Kitasatosporales > Streptomycetaceae > Streptomyces > Streptomyces sp. NPDC029138. Next base: position 55,725 of record NZ_JBVHWM010000027.1, on the reverse strand, counting down.
ATCGCCTCGTTCCTGCGCGGCCGGCCCGATCTGCACGTGCTGGTGGCCACCAAGATGGGCCGCCGGGTCGAGCAGATCCCGGAGAACTACGTTCTGGACAACTTCCGCGCCTGGAACGACCGCTCGCGCCGCAACCTCGGCGTCGACCGGATCGACCTGGTGCAGCTGCACTGCCCGCCCACCCCGGTCTACTCCTCGGACGCGGTGTTCGACGCCCTGGACACCCTGGTCGAGGAGGAGCGGATCGCCGCCTACGGGGTGAGCGTGGAGACCTGCGCGGAGGCGCTGACCGCCATCGCCCGGCCGAACGTGGCGAGCGTGCAGATCATCCTCAACCCGTTCCGTATGAAGCCCCTGAACGAGGTGCTGCCCGCCGCCCGCGCGGCCGGCGTCGGCATCATCGCGCGCGTGCCGCTCGCCTCCGGGCTGCTGTCCGGCAAGTACACGAAGGACACGGTGTTCGCGGCCAACGACCACCGCACCTTCAACCGGCACGGCGAGGCCTTCGACCAGGGCGAGACCTTCTCCGGCGTCGACTACGAGACCGGCGTCGAGGCCGCCGCCGAGTTCGCCGCGCTCGCCCCGCAGGACTACACCCCGGCCCAGCTGGCCCTGCGCTGGATCATCGAGCAGGACGGCGTGACCACGGTGATCCCGGGCGCCCGCAACCCCGAGCAGGCCCGCGCCAACGCCGCCGCGGCCAAGCTGCCGCCGCTGCCGCCGGAGACGTTCACCGCGATCCGCGAGCTGTACGACCGCCGGATCAAGGACCAGGTCGAGTCCCGCTGGTAGGCGCGCGGGCGCCGGGCGCGGCGACGTCGGTCGTTTGAACGAACGGTCATGCGGTTACACGCAACCGCATGACGGCGGAAGGACGGCGCAGAGGGCGCGACGAGACCGAGGAAGAGCGGGCCGACCGGATGTGGGGCGAACTCATCCAGGAGGTCCGGGTGGCCCAGACGGGCGTGCAGATCCTGTTCGGCTTCCTGCTGACCGTCGTCTTCCAGCCGAAGTACGGGACCCTGGCCACCGTCGACCAGGCGATCTACATCGTGACCGTCGTCCTGGGTGCCTGCGCGACCGGCGCCCTCATCGGACCGGTGTCCCTGCACCGCCTGGTCGCCGGCCGCCGGGTCAAGCCCCAGGCGGTACGGCTGGCCTCCCGGATGACGTTCGTCGGCCTGGTCCTGCTGCTCGCCACGATGACGTCGTCGTTGCTGCTGATCCTCCGGGTGGCGACGCACGACGGTTATGTGCCGTACCTGGTGGCGGCCGTCGTCGCCTGGTACGTGGGGTGCTGGTACGGCCTGCCCCTGTGGGCCCGCCGCAGGCACACGACCGGCTCCGGCCGCTAGGCCCGGGGCGGCTCTACCGGTCGGCGCCCACCGGGGTGACGCCCTCCAGTATCCGCAGCTGACGGTCGTGGACCCGGCTGAGCAGCAGCAGGGACAGCACGGAGCCGATCAGGGCGCAGCACATGTCCCACTGGGTGTCCCACACATCGCCCTGGGTGGCGAGGAACGCGTCCGCGCCGTGCCCGCCGATCTCGGCCGCCAGCCACTCCAGCAGCTCGAAGCAGGCACTGAAGGCCAGGCAGGCGCACACGGTGAGCGGCGCCAGCCAGCGGCTGCCGCGCAACGGCGAGGTACGGCTCAGCAGTTCACGCACCAGCACGGCCGGGACGAAGCCCTGCGTCAGGTGCCCGAAACGGTCGTACGGGTTGCGCTCCAGGCCGAACGTGTCGCGCACCCAGTCGCCCACCGGGACCTGCGCGTAGGTGTAGTGCCCGCCGACCGCCAGGACCAGCGCGTGCGCGGTCAGCAGTCCGCACAGCAGCCCGGTCAGCGGGAAGCGCCGCCGGAGCAGCACCACCAGGGGCAGCCCGGCCAGCACCCACACCGTCTCCAGGAACCAGGTGGTGCGGTCGCGCGCGCCCCACGCCGACACGACCAGCCCCGCGGCCACCACGCCGGCGAAGAGGGCGGGCGGCACGCGGCGCGGCGCGCGGAGCGGGGCGGGGTGCACTGCGGTCACGGCGGGGCTCCTTGCCTGAGGGCGGCGTGGGGGTCGTAGGAGCCCCATCGTGGTGCCCGGCCGGGGCCGCGGGCATGAGTACGGCTACTCAGCCGCGGAGAGGATCTCCGCCAGCAGCTCGTCCACCGGGACGCGTTCCCGGCCCGGCGGCACGATCTGATGGGTCTCGCGCAGGAACGCGGCGATCGCGGGTGCCCAGGCGAACACCACCGCGTGGTGCCGGCCGCCGTCCGGCCGGGTGTCCCCGAAGAACTCAAGGCGCAGCTCGTGCCACAGGCCGGTGGCCTCCGGCCGCATCCGGACGTCACCGACGCCGACCGGCCCGGCCAGCCCGTCGGCGAGCATCTGCCGGTCCAGCCGCCAGCAGGCCAGCACACGGCCGTCGTGGGCGAAGACGGCGGTGACGGCGAACGGGTCGTCGGCGTCGTAGCTGAGGTGGGCGAGCACCGGACACCGGCCGGTGCCGTGCGCGAGGAGCTGCACCACCAGGGTCTTGTGCACGAACGAGTTCACGCGGGGGCCTCCGGGACAATCGGCGTAGGGCCCTCTAGTACCCCCGCAACGCCCAGGATGCTCACCCGTGCGACTGAATCCCGAGGACGCCGCGCAACGCGGCCGGCAGTCGCCGGCGCCGCCCGGACCCGGGGACCTGCCTGGGCGGAGCCGTTCCGCGGGGCGGTACGGCGTCAGGCGAACGCCTCCCGCAGGGCCGGCAGCAGGGTCTTCGCCGACCAGTCCAGGAACTCGGGCTGCGCGTCGCCGCCGATCTGGACCAGGGCGACTTCCCCGAACCCGGCCTCCGCGTAGGGCCGTACGGCCTCCACGAACGCGTCCGGGTCGTCACCGCACGGGACGGAGGAGGCGACGTCGTCCTCGGTCACGAACTGGGTCGCGGCCTCGAAGGAGTCCGGGTGCGGCAGTTCGGCGTTCACCTTCCAGCCCAGACCGAACCAGCGGAACTGGGAGTGGGCCCGCTTGATCGCCGTTTCCCGGTCGGGGTCGTAGCACACCGGCAGCTGGCCGACCCGGGGCTTGCCGGTGCCGCCGTGCCGGTCGAACGCCTCCAGCAGGCCCGCCTTCGGCTCGGTCGCGATCACCAGGTCGGCGAGGTGCCCGGCGAGCTTGCAGGACTGGTCGCCGGAGACGGCGATGCCGATCGGCGGCGCCTCCTCCGGCAGGTCCCACAGCCGGGCCGACTCCACGTCGAAGTGCTGTCCGTGATGCGTGACATGGCCGCCCTCGAACAGCGCCCGGATGATCCCGACCGCCTCTTCGAGCATCTCGTGGCGTACGTCCACCGGCGGCCAGCCGCCGCCCACGACATGCTCGTTCAGGTTCTCGCCGGCGCCCAGGCCGAGCCGGAACCTGCCCTGTGACAGCAGCTGCACGGTCGCCGCCTTCTGCGCCACGATCGCCGGGTGATAGCGCAGGATGGGGCAGGTCACGTACGTCATCAGGGGGATTCGCGAGGTGGCCTGGGCGGCGGCGCCCAGCACGCTCCACGCGTACGAGGAGTGTCCCTGCGCGCGCAGCCACGGGAAGTAGTGGTCCGAGATCACCGAGAAGTCGAAACCCGCCTCCTCGGCCTTCACCACGTGATCCACCAGGTCCCGGGGGCCTGCCTGCTCGGTCATCATCGTGTATCCGATTTGCACCATACGTGGCGAGTCCCCGGCTCGCCGCCCGGAAAACGGCCCACGGGCCCGGGTCAGTCCTCCGGCGTGCGGAACGTCCCCAGGAACGTCTTCAGCGCCAGCCGGTTGGCCGCGTCGCCCCAGGCCGCGGCGGGGGTGGTGAAGCGCAGCGAGAAGCCCCGCGTCCCGCCCAGCAGGAAGCCCCGCCCGAAGGTGTGCACCCGGGCGTCCCCGGAGCCGGCCAGCCACTCCAGGTCGGCGGCACTGCGGCCCTGGTAGGTGGTGGCCCGCACGGCGCCGACGCGGTCGTAGCCGGGCAGCTTCTTCAGCCCGGGCTCGACGTCGTCCCGCCAGACGGCGACCGGGTCGGGGCCGACGCGCTCGCTGTAGGTGACGGCGAGCGTGGGCGAGTCGCCGTCCCGGCCGAAGGTGACGCGGTAGGCGAGGTCGGACACCCGGGAGGTGGTCAGCCGCTTCCAGCCGTCGGGCAGCGCCACCGAGAAACCCTCCGGGGCCGTGTACCGGCGGTAGCCGGCCGGGAGGGCGGAGGAGGCCGAGGCGGTCGGCTTCGAGGAAGGGGCGGAGGTGGGCGCGGTGCCGCCGCCGGTCTGCCGGCCGGCGGGGGCGGACGGGGTGGCCCGGGGCGGCGCCCCGGCCGTGTCCGTGCCGGACGACAGCGCACCGGACGCGGCCAGCACCGCCGCGGCCACGGTGACCACGGCCAGCGCGGTGCCGGCGGCCAGGGCCCGTCTGCCGCGCAGCGGTCCGGCATGGCGCACGGCCCGGTACGCGCCGCGCAGCCGGGGCTCGGGAGCCGGCTGCCGGTCCGCGTCCGTCTCCTCGCGCAGTGCCCGGGTCAGCGCCTCGCGGACCACCGGCCGGGTCAGCCGCTCCCGCGCGTCCTTGCGCAGCAGACCCTGCACGGCCTGGGTGAGCGGCCCGGCGCGCAGCGGGGTGCGCAGCGGCAGCCGGTCCACCGCCTTCAGCGTGGCGTCGGGCCGGCCGCGGTCCCGGAACGGCGGCCGGCCCTCGACCATCGTGTAGAGCAGCGCGCCCAGCGCCCACAGGTCGGCGGCCGGGCCGATGCGCTCGTCGCGGGCCTGCTCCGGCGAGGCGTACGACGGCGCCGTCAGCCGCGGCACGAGCGTCGCGCCCGCCAGCCCGAACCCGGTGACGACGACCGGTCCGCCGTCGCGCACGAAGACCTGGCCGGGGCTCAGCTCGCCGTGCGTGACGCCCTCGTCGTGCGCGGCTTGCAGCACGTCCAGCAGGTCCAGGCCGAGCCTGGCCGCCCGCACCGGGTGGAACGAGCCCTCCTGGGCCAGGAGTTCGCCCAGGGGCGTGCCGTCGACCCACTCGGTGACCGTCCACAGGGCGCCCGCCTCCACCACGGCGTCGACGACCGCCGCCACCTGGCCGGGGCGCAGCAGCCGCATGGTCTCCGAGGTCCGCACGACCCGGGCGGTGACGCGTCGCGCGGTGTCCTCGTCGGCGGGCTCCGGCAGGGCGGTCTGCGCCACCAGGCGGGGCTGCTCCGCCGCCACGTCCTCGGCGTACCACCACAGGCGGTTCGTCTCGCGGGAGAAGACCTCCAGGAGCCGGTACCGTCCGGCGACCAACTCGTGTGCGGAGACGTGCGCCTTGACCATGGTCATCCCTCGCTGAAACCCCTGCCGCGTCTTTCCCAGAGGTACGCGGGGCGGGCGGGGGTGCGTTCAGGCACGCGCCCAAAAGCTCTCACGGCGGAGTTCTCACAGCAGCCCGAAGCGCTCGGCCCAGCCGGTCAGTTCCCCGGGCGTCGTGTTGCCCCCGCACACCACGAGCCCGATCCGGGCCCCGTCGCCGACCCGCTCCGCCACCTGCCGGGCCGCCGGCAGCAGACAGCCCGCGGCCGGCTCGGCCCACACCTTGGCGTGCTCGGCGAGGTCCAGACAGCCCCGCACCGCGTCCCGGTCCGGGACCACCAGCACCTCCTCGACGAGCGCGGACACATGGTCGTACGTCAGCTGTGACACCGAGGGCGCGCTCAACGTGGTGACGAGGGAGGACAGCGGCACCGGTACCGGACCGCCGGCCTTCAGCGCGCCGGACATCGCCTCCGCGCCCTCGGTCTCCACGCCCCACACGCGCACCCCGGGCCGCCGGGCGCGCAGGGCCGCGGCGATCCCGGCGATCAGACCGCCGCCGCCCACGCTGACGACGACGTCCGTCAGCTCCCCGGCCTCCTCGGCCAACTCCAGCCCCACGGTGCCCTGTCCGGCGATCACGACCGGGTCGTCGAACGGGTGGACCAGGGTCAGACCCTCGTCGCGCAGCCGCGTCACCAGCTGGAAGGCGCTGTCCATGCCGTCGGTCAGCCGCACCGACGCCCCGGCCTCCTCGGCGAGCGCCAGGGAACGCGCGGGCGCGGTGCGCGGCATGACCACGGTCGCCTTCGCATCGAGGGCCGCCGCCATCACCGCGAGCGCGATCCCGTGGTTGCCGCCGCTCACCGCGACCACGCCCGCCGCCCGCTCGGCCTCGCTCAGCGACAACAGCTTCGCCGTGGCCCCGCGGGCCTTGAACGAGCCGGTGCGCTGGAGCAGTTCGAGCTTGGCGGTGACGGGGACGCCGAGCAGCGCGCCGAGGCCGGGGCTCGGTACCGTCGGGGTGCGGACGACGTGTCCGGCGATCCGCCGGGCGGCGGTTTCGATGTCCGAGATCTCGATCACGGTGCTTCACCCTTCCGGCGCGGGTCGGTACCGCGCCGGTCGCACCTTCACCCGCCGGGACGCCGGAGGTCAACGCCGTTCCGGATCATGGCTACAGCACACGGGCCACCAGGAAGTCCAGCAACGCCGTCAGCTCCCCGGCGGCGCCGGCGGCCAGGGGAGCGGTGCCGAGCAGCTCCCGCGCGGCGGCCGTGTGGGCACGGGCCTCGGCCAGCGCCGCCGTACGGCCGCCCGCCGCCTCGATCAGCGTGGCGGCCTCCTCGGCGTGCCCGGCCGGGCCGAGCAGCGCGGGCAGCCGCCGGGCCACCGGGGACCCGAGCGCGGCCAGCACCGGGAACGTCTTCTTCCGCTCCCGCAGGTCGCCGCCCACGGGCTTGCCGGTGACGGCCGGATCGCCCCAGATGCCGAGCACGTCGTCCACCAGCTGGAAGGCGACCCCGAGGTGCCGTCCGGCCCGGTCCAGCGCGACGGCCGTGTCCCGGGGCGCCCCGCCGAGCGTGGCGCCCAGCGCGGCGGCACAGCCCAGCAGCGCGCCGGTCTTGCCCTCCGCCATCGCCCGGTACTCCTCGGGTGTCACCCGTTCCGGGCCGGTCCAGGGCCGGGTGGCGAACAGCAGGTCGTCGGCCTGTCCGCGCACCAGGTCGGCGAGGGCCGCTGACAGAAGCCGTACCGCGCCGGCGCCCTCCGGCGCGGCGGCGAGGGTGTCCACCGCCAGCGCGAACAGGGCGTCCCCGGCCAGCACGGCCGGACCCGTGCCGTAGGCCTGCCAGACGGCGGGGCGGCGGCGCCGGGTCGCGTCGCCGTCCATGATGTCGTCGTGCAGCAGCGAGAAGGCGTGGACCAGCTCCACCGCGACCGCCGCCGGGACCCCGGTTCGCCCGTCGGCGCCCGCCGCCTCGGCCCCGAGGACCGCCAGCGCCTGCCGTACGCCCTTGCCGCCCGGCGCGGTGGCGGGTGCCCCGCCGACCTCGCACCAGCCGAAGGAGTACGCGGCCATCTCGGCGACCCAGGGGTGCAGCCGCCCCACCGCGTTCCGCAGCTCCGGCCGGACCAGCTCCCGGCACCGGTCGAGGACGTGCCGGGCGGACTCCCGCACCGGCGAGCCGAGCGCCGTCACCGTACGGCCTCCGCGTCGAGGCCGAACTCCCGCTGCGCCCGGGCCACCATCTCCCGCGCGTGCCGCAGCCCGCCGCGCTCCAGCGTCCGGGCCAGGTCGGCGAGTTCGGCGGCGGTCTCGGCACGGTCGCGGCCGAGCCGGGCGAGGGACTTGGCGAGGCCCAGCCGGGACAGCGCCTCGCCGCGCGGTTCGCTCATCGTCCGGAACTCGGTCAGCGCCAGCTCGTAGCGTTCGCGGGCCTCGGCGTAACGGCCCGCGCGGTACAGCACGTTGCCCTGCATCTTGTGGTTGTAGGCGAGCGCGCTGGACAGGTTCATCTCCCGGCAGGTCGCCTCCGCCTCGGCCAGCAGCTCCAGCGCCCGTTCGGTGGCGCCGTCGCGCACCGAGAGGACGTCCGCGAGTCCGCGCAGCGCCCAGGCGTGCCCGCGCCGGTCCTCGGCCCGGGCGGCTATCTCGGCGGCCTCCTCGAACAGCGCGTACGCCGTGTCGTGGTCGCCGGTGTTGCGGTGCATCTGGGCGATGCCCTCCAGGGCCCACACCGTGTGCCGGGCCTCGCCCCGCCTGCGGGCCTCGGCCAGCAGCTGCTCGTGCAGCCGGCCGACCGCCGCGTAGTCGCCCTGGATCCGGCCGGTCTCGGCGAGGCCGGCCAGCGAGTAGCCGCGGACGACGACGTCCCCGCCGCGCTCGCCGAGTTCGGCCGCGAGCCCCAGCAGCCGCCAGGCCAGCGGGAACGCCCCGCGCTGCCGGGCGAGCGTGCCGCCGCTCCACAGCGCCCAGGCCATCGCGGCGGTGTCGCCGGCCTCCCGGGCGGCGCGGTAACTCGCCTTCCAGGCCCGGTCGGCGTCCCGTACATGGCCGAGCCGCCGGTGTGCCTCGGCGACGGCGAGCCCGCAGCGCGCGGCCTCGCCGGGGCGTCCGGCCCGCTCGGCCTCGCGCAGCCGCTCGGTGGCCGCGGCCAGCACGTCGACCAGCGAGGAGTTCACGGACAGGGTGGTCAGGGTGCCCTGGTACTCCGGGGCGAAAGCCTTGCCGTACATGCGTACCCTTCTATACACGGAGTGTATACATGGCGTGTATAGCGTCTCGGAAAATCGCCCCGGCCCGAGGGGGCCGGGGCTCGGTCTGTCGACGATCAAGACGTCGGTACGGCGGCGGGGGTTGCCCGCTCTTCACACATCATCTGTGCGGGTTCAGTCGTGGTCCTTCTCGGGCGTGACCTCACTCGGCCGCACCACGACGTATCCCTCGCCCTTGAGTACCAGCTGTACGGTCTCGCCGGAACCACCCCGCAGCATCGAGCCGATGGACTGCGAGCGGTGCAGTGAGGTCTCCAGCTGCGAGGTCCAGCCCACCACCGCGTCGGTGTCGACGTACACCGGCGCCTGCGCGGAGACAGGGATGACCAGCGGATTGCCGTCGCAGACCAGACCGAGCCGGCCCTGCCCGCTGAAGACGCTGTTGAACAGGCCGCCGCCGGCGATGCCGGAGCCCTTCACCGTCTTGATCTCGTACGACAGGGAGGCGTCGAAACACAGGACGTTGCGGCCGTTGACGGTGAACTGGTCGCCGGGCTCGACGTCGACGATGAAGCAGTTCTGCGCCTCGTGCGCGAACCACACCTCGCCTTGCCCGCTCACCGTCATGAGGGGCAGCCCCTCACCGGTCACCGCACGCTTGAGCATGCCGCCGACGCCCTGCCCCTTGCGCTCGAACTTGAGGCTGCCGCGGTAGGCGACCATGGCGCCCTGCCGGGCGTACATCTCGCCGTCCACCGTGTACTTGATGCACTTGGCGTTCTCGACGGACATTCCCGGCTCGACGGTCGGCTGCACCATGTGCTGACTGGAGAAAAGATCACTCTTCATGCGCGGAATGGTGTCGTGAACGACGGCACTTTGCCAAGATCACTTAGCGTACCGGTTCAGCCACCGAACAGCTGTGTCCAGTACGTGCCCGCCCGGCCGCCGCCCGTGAAGCCGACGCCGATGTGGGTGAACTCCCGTTTGAGGATGTTCGCGCGATGGCCCGGGCTGTTCATCCAGCCGTCCACGACCTCGGCGGGAGAGCGCTGCCCGCAGGCGATGTTCTCCCCGATCAGGCGCCGCCGGGACCCCGCGGCGGCGGCCCGGTCCCAGGGCCGGCCGCCGTCCGGGGAGGTGTGCGCGTAGAAGTCCCGGGCCACCATGTCGGCACAGTGCCCCTGCGCGGCGGTGGTCAGCGGCGGATCGACGGCCAGCGGGGGCAGCCCGGCCCGCCCGCGCTCGGCGTTGGTGAGCGCGACGACCTCACCGGCCGTGCGCACCAGCCCGTCCGGTGCCGGCGGAGCGGCCCACAGCGCGGTCCAGTACCGGTCGCCCGCGTCGGCGTGGGCCAGCACGGCATGCCGGAACGCCGGGTCGAGCAGGGTGCGCCGGGCCCGCGCCGAACCCAGACAGTGGTCCACGAACTCGGCCGGGGAGCGCGGCCCCGAGACGAGATGCTCGCCGACGGTCACATACCCGTACCCGGCGGCCGAGATCCGCTGGTACACCGACACCCCGTCCCGCCCCTCCGCCCCGAGCCGCCCCGCGTCCGCCATGGCCCGGGCATGCGCCCGCGCGGCGGAGAGCAGACGCGGATCGGGTACGACGGGCGGGCGACCGGCGCGAGCGCGGGCGGCGTTGACCAGCCGGGTGAACTCGTCGGGGGCGGAGGAGGCCCCAGGGCCGGCGGAGCGCCGTGGGGCCGACGGCGCCGTCTGCCCGCCGTCGTCGGCTATGTCCACCCCGAAGTCCCGGGCGAGCCCCGCCAGCCCGTCGGCGTACCCCTGCCCGACCGCCCGCAGCTTCCAGCCGGTGCCCGGACGGTGGTACAGCTCGGCGAGGAGCAGCACGGTCTCCGGACCGGGCCGTGGCGGCGCGAACCCGGCCACCGCACGGCCGGCGCCGTCGGTGACCTCCAGCCGGGGCGCGGGCAGCCGCCCGAGCGGGGTGCCGGGCTCGGCCGCGCTGACCACGACCGTGACCCGGCACGCACCACGGCGCAGCCGCACCGGATCGACGGCCAGCGTGTCCCCGCGCAGCCGGACCCCGGGCGCGTCGGGCTGGTTGTAGAAGACGAAGTCACCGTCCCCGCCGACCTTCCCGTCGGCCCCGGTGACAAGAGCGGACACGTCGAAGGCACCGGCCACCCGAAGTCGTATCGGACCACCGGGCAAGGGCACATTGCCCCCGGGAACCAGCTCGCCCATGCCCATACAACGCGAGTCGGATGTCAGCGGGTTCCCGCTTGCCGACCCAGGTGCGCGGGCTGTTCCATATGCGGCTCCGCCGCGTGGGCGCGACAAGCCCCCGCTCACCCGCACGGCGACATGGCGCGCACCACCCTCTACCTCTTCCCGCAGAAGGCCGATTCCAGCGCACCGGCCAACGTGTCCAACACCTTCGCGTTGTTCGACGTGTTGGCCACGGCCGTGAGACTCCGCCCCCCGTCCTTCGTCCCGAACGCGTACGTGTAGTACCCCTGCACCGCCCCCGTGTGCCCGTACACCGACACCCCGCACGACAGATCGCGCCGCCGCAGCCCGAGCCCGTACGCCGTCGTGCTGTTCACCTTGGTGAACCGCTCCATCTCGGCGAGCCGCGCGGCGGACATCAGCTTCCCCTTGAGCAGCGCGCTGTAGAAGACGTCGAGGTCCCGGGCGCTGGAGATGATCGCCCCCGCGCTCTGCGCCCAGGAGACGGTCTGCGCGGTCGCGTCGACCAGCGGCGCGCCCGCCGTGTCCGGGGTCAGGTAGCCGTGGGCGTAGCGGCCCGGGATCGCGGTGTCCGGATGCACGTAGAACGTGTCCTTCAGCTTCAGCGGCTCGATGACACGGTTCTCGAAGGCGGTCCTCACGGACTGCCCGGTGAGCTTCTCGATGAGCAGCCCGGCGACGACGAAGTTCGTGTTGGAGTACGCGTAGGCGGCGCCCGGCGCGTTGGTGCGGGGCTTCTTCAGGGAGAGGGCGACCAGCTGCCGGTAGGTGAAGACCTTCTTGCGGACCGCCTCGAAGCCGGAGACGCTGTTGGCGAACATGTCGTCGGTGTAGTCGTACAGCCCGCTGCGATGGCTGAGGACATGGCGGACCGTGATCCGGTCGTCCGGCAGCAGGTTCGGCAGATAGCGGTTGACCGGCGCGTCGAGCGAGAGCCGGTGTTCGTCCACGAGCTGGAGCAGCACGACGGCCGAGAAGGTCTTGGTGACGCTCCCCACCCGGAAGCGGTCGTCGGTGCTGATGGGCCGCCGGGTGGCGCGGTCGGCGACACCTTGGGTGATCCGGTACGTCCTGCCCCGGTCGTCGATCCGGGCCAGCGCCCCCGGCGCCCCCTGCGCCACCGCCGAGCGCAGCACCGCGGCCAGGCCCGCGGTGTCGGGTGCCGGCAGCGTCGCCGCCGACGGTGTGTCCGGGCCCCCGGTCGCGGCCCGCGCCGGGACCGCGAGCAGCGACAGCGCGACCGCTCCGAGAACCGCTCCCCGCCCCACCGTTGCTGAGACCATCCCCTACCCACTCCCATCGGTCGGTTTCTGATGCGATATCGGTCACATTCCGCCCTGGGAACCTAGGGGATCGAGACGACGTCTCCACAGCCGACACACAGTTGGTCATCCCGTGATCACTCTGCGGCGGTCATTCGTAAAGGATTGCCATAGAAGTTCGCGAAATGGATCATTCCGGCTTTACGTGCCCATGACTGATCCGCAAGGGTTTCCCCTCGGGGCCGGACCGGCCCCCGTGGCGCCCAACCGCGCCATGCCTCAAGGCGGTTGGGGAATCCGGCCGCCTTCGAACGAAGGAACCCTGATCAGATTGCGTAGACCGCACATACGCACCGTGGCGGTCGCCGTCGTGGTGACGACCGCTGCCACGGGCCTGGCCGGTACGGCCTTCGCGGCTCCTTCCACGGGGGTGGAGCGGTCCGCCGCCTCCGCCGCCTCGAACGCCACGGTGGTGGTGGAGGCGGCGCGCACCGCGGCCTTCGCGCACGCCTCGGCGACCGGCGTCTCCCAGGGCGACGAACTGCACGCGCAGGACGTCATGATCGACCCCGAGGGCGCCCGGCACGTCCGCTTCGTCCGCACCCACGACGACCTGCCGGTGCTCGGTGGCGACCTGATCGTCCACCTCGACCGCCGGCTCGGCTACACGGGCGTGACCCGTGCCGCCGACCACGCCGTCAAGCCGGCCGCCGCCAAGGCCAAGCTGACCGCGGACCAGGCCGCCGCCAAGGCCGCCCAGGCCGCCAAGGGCGACGCGGGCAGCGCGCGGCTCGTGGTCGACGCCCGCGACGGCGCCTCCGCGCTCGCCTACCAGGTCACGGTCACCGACCAGGACAACTCCCGCACGGTCGTCGTGGACGCGGTCACCGGCAAGGTGCGCAGCAACACGCCGACCAGGGACGAGTTCCTGTCGCCGAAGCTGCTCGACGCCCTGCGCGAGCGCGGCGAGACCCTCGACCCGGCCACCGGCACCGGCTCCGGCGCCGACGTCTCCGGACTGGTCGGCTCGCGCAGCGCGGGTGCCGCGGCCTACCCGTCGGCGGCCAAGGGCACCGGCAAGACCCTCTTCGTGGGCACCGTCGGTCTGACCACCACGCAGACCTCGCGCGGCCACTACCAGCTCAAGGACCCGAACCGGTACGGCACCGAGACGCGGGACGCCAAGGGCTCGTACACGGAGAAGTTCAGCGCCGGTTCGAAGCTCACCAACACGACCAACGTGTGGGGCAACGGCACGACCAGCAGCCGGGTCAGCGCCGCCGCCGACGCCCAGTACGGCATCACCAAGACGCTGGACTTCTACAAGTCCACGTTCAAGCGCAAGGGCATCGCCAACAACAGCAAGGCCGCCCAGGCGATGGTCCACTGGGGCAAGAAGGTCGCCAACGCCTTCTGGGACCCGACCTGCAACTGCATGCTGTACGGCGACGGCGACGGCCAGATGTTCAAGAAGCCGCTCGTCGTGCTCGACGTCACGGGTCACGAGCTGACCCACGGCGTGGTCGAGGCGACCGCCAACCTCCAGCCGACCTTCGTCGACTCCGACGGCAACCAGTACGGCGAGCCCGGCTCGCTGAACGAGTCGCTCGCGGACATCTTCGGCTCGAACGTCGAGTTCTACGCCAAGAACGCGAAGGACACGCCGGACTACCTGGTCGGTGAGAAGCTGGGCCTCGCGCAGAAGTTCCTGCGCCGTCTGGACCACCCGTCCCTCGACAAGCTCGAGGGCACGATCGACTACTGGTCGCCGGGCACCTACTACACCGAGGTGCACGCCGGTTCCGGTGTCTCCTCGCACGCCTACTACCTCCTCGCCGAGGGCAGCGGCAAGAAGAAGATCGGCAGCGTCACCTACAACTCGCCGACCTACCACAACATCACGGTCAAGGGCATCGGCCGCACCAAGGCCACCGCCATCTACTACCGTGCGCTCACCCGCTACATGGTCTCCACGACCGACTTCCACCAGGCGCGCGTCGCGACGCTGAAGGCGGCCAAGGACCTGTACGGCGCGAACAGCACCGAGTACAAGACCGTGGACAAGTCGTGGGCCGCGGTCAACGTCACCGCCGCCAACACGCCGAGCGCCCGTCACTGACGGACAACCGCACCACAGCGGCACCACCGGATGCCCCGCCTCGTGCGGGGCATCCGCGTGTCCGGACGCCCGCGAGAGCCCCAACGGCCTCCGTAACAGCCGCTGTTTCTTTTATTGACAGCGGAAAATAACAGGCTTAGGTTCCCGGCCATGCGCTCGACCCCGCACGCCGAGACGTTCCCGGCCCACACGCCGGCCGCCGCACAGGTCTTCACGACGGTCCTGTCCCACGGCCCCCTGACCCGCCTGGAGGCGGGCCGCCGGGCCAGGCTGTCCCCGGCCGCCGTGACCAAGGCCGTACGCCCCTTGCTGGCGGCCGGATACCTGGTGGAGGGCGGCGAGCCGGGGGAAGGCGGCGGACCGGGGGAGGGGGCCGAGGAGGAGGCCCGCCCCGTGCTCGGCCGGCCCGCCGGCCTGGTCCGGGTCAACGGCGAACGCGCCCTCTTCGTCGGCGTGAAGGCGACCGGCGACGAGCTGATCGCCGTTCTGACCGACCTGTGCTGCCGGGTCCGCCTGGCCCGCCGCGCCCCCCTGCCGGACCGGACCGCCGGGCCCGCGCTGGCCTCGGTCGCCGGCCTGGTCCACGAACTCCTCGCGCACGCCGCCGAGTCGGGCGCGCCGGTGGCCGGCCTCGGCATCGCCGTGTCCGGCGACGTCGACCGCGCCGAAGGGGTCGTACGCTACTCGCCGTTCCTGGACTGGCGGGACGTGCCGCTGGCCGAACTCGCCGCCACCGCCTGCGGACTGCCGGTCACCGTCGACAACGATGTCCGGGCGCTGACCGTCGCCGAGCAGTGGTTCGGCGCCGGAGCGGGGCTCAGCGACTTCGCCGTGGTGACCGTCGGCGCCGGCATCGGCTGCGGACTCGTGGTGCACGGCCGGGTGGTGGCCGGCGCACACGGAGTGGCGGGGGAGATCGGGCACGTCGTCGTCGACCCCGCCGGCCCCCGGTGCCACTGCGGCAACCGCGGCTGCGTGGAGGCGATCGCCGGGGACGCCGCGATCGTCGCCCGGATGCGCGAGGTGACGGGGCGCCAGGTCCCCGACAGCGCCGCCGCGGTGGCCCTCGCCCACCAGGGCCTGCCCGGCGCGCGCGAGGTGTACGCCCGCGCGGGCGAGGCCATCGGCCGGGGCATCGCCACCGTCGCCAACCTGCTCGGCCCCGAACGCGTGATCATCTCCGGTGAGGGGCTGGCCGCCTACGACCTCTTCGCCGAACAGATCCGGGAGGCGTTCACCACGGCCGCCTTCGGCTCCGCCGCCCGGTCGGACGTACAGACCCGCCCGCTGCCCTTCGAGGAGTGGGCGCGGGGCGCGGCCGCCGCCGCGATCCAGACCTTCATCACACAGAACCCCGCCGGCGGAAAGGGCTGAGACGCCCCGACCCGAACCCACCCAGGAGGCAGACCCATGCGGTCACCCTCGTCTTCCGTCCTGCCCGCACGCGGGCTCAGAGCAGCCGTCGTCCTCGCCCTCACCGCGGGCCTCGCGACGGCCGTCCCGGCCACCGCGCACGCCGACACCGCGCCCGTCCTGGCCGCCAAGCCCTACATGGGCTGGTCCAGTTGGAGCATGCAGTCGTCCAAGTACCCGGGCCTCAACCCGGACGGCGACTACAGCTACCTGACCGAGGCGAACGTCCTCGAGCAGGCCGACGCCCTCGCCGCCAAGCTCAAGCCGTACGGCTACAGCTACGTCAACATCGACTCCGGCTGGTGGCGGGACAAGAGCTGGAAACCCGAGTTCGACGCCTACGCACGCCAGCAGGCCGACCCGGTCCGCTTCCCGCACGGCATGAAGGCGGTCGCCGACCACATCCACGGGCTCGGCCTCAAGGCCGGCATCTACCTGCCCGTCGGCCTGGAGAAGGAGGCGTACGGCGACGGCAAGGTGCCGGTCTGGCACGCCGACGGCTGCACCACCGCCGACATCGTCTACGGCGACCTGCGCACCACCAACGGCTGGGACAGCGCCTACAAGCTCGACTTCGACAAGCCGTGCACCCAGAAGTACATAGACTCCCAGGCCCGGTTGCTCGCTTCCTGGGGCTACGACTTCCTCAAGCTCGACGGTGTCGGCCCCGGCTCCTTCAAGAGCGGCGAGAACTACGACAACGTCGCCGACGTCGCCGCCTGGCAGAAGGCGATCGCCGCCACCGGCCGCCCCATCCACCTGGAACTGTCCTGGTCCCTGGACATCGGACACGCCGCCGACTGGAAGAAGTACTCCAACGGCTGGCGCGTCGACACCGACGTCGAGTGCTACTGCAACACCCTCGTCAGCTGGGAGAACTCGGTGGACGACCGGTTCACCGACACCCCCGGCTGGACGAAGCACGCGGGCCCCGGCGGCTGGAACGACCTGGACTCCCTCGACGTCGGCAACGGCGCCATGGACGGCCTGACCAAGGCCGAACGGCAGACCTACGCCACCCTGTGGGCCATCGCCAAGTCCCCGCTCTACACCGGCGACGACCTCACGAAGCTCGACGACTACGGCGTGAAGCTCCTCACCAACCGCGAGGTCATCGCCGTCGACCAGGGCGACTCGCCGCCCGCCCGGCCGGTCACCCCCTCCGACCCACAGCAGGTGTGGGACGCGAAGAACCCCGACGGCACCTACACCGTCGCCCTGTTCAACCTCGCCGACGCCCCCGCCGCCGTCACCGCCGACTTCTCCTCCCTCGGCTTCACCGGCAAGGCGTCGGTCCGCGACCTGTGGAACCACGAGAACCTCGGCCTGTACAAGAACAAGATCACCGAGGCCCTGCCGGCCCATGGCTCCCGGCTGTTCACCGTCACTCCGCACGGCAGCGCCCTCACCACCACCGGCTACGAGGCCGAGGCAGGCGCCAATTCCCTCGGCGGCCGGGCCTCCGTCTCCGACTGCTCCGCCTGCTCCGGCGGCAAGAAGGTCGGCGACCTCTACGTCGGCGGCAGCCTCCGCTTCAACAACGTGGTCGTGGACCGGCCCGGCACCTATCTGATCAAGGTGGCCTACGTCAGCGGCGACCCCCGCCCGGTGAACGTCTCCGCCGGCTCCGGCGCCGCCACCCGCCACAGCTTCCCCTCCACCGGTGACTGGGGGACCGTCGAGACGGTCAGCGTCCCCGTCACCCTCAAGGCCGGCAGCAACACCGTCACCTTCGACAGCGGTTCGGACTACGCCCCGGACATCGACCGCATCGAGGTCCCCGCGTCCCCGCGCTGACGCTCTGCCGGGAACGCCGCAAGGGAACCGCGGGTCCGTCGTGGCCGCTCGCGCTCACGCGGCGGATCCGCATACCGATACAGCCCCGCGCCCCTTCAGGGCGCCGCCGCATCGCCCCCTTCACCGAAGTTCGGAGCCCGCCGTGATACCCACCCCGCCCAGCAGACGCGGCTTCCTCGCGCTCGCCGCGGCCACCGGAGCCCTCGCCTCACTGCCCTCCTTCACCGCCACCGCCGCCCCGCGACGGCCCACCGCGGTGCCCTCCGCCGACGCCCGCCACCAGCTGTGGTGGCGGGCCCCCGCCGACGAGCACTCACTGATCGAGCAGGGCCTGCCCGTCGGCAACGGCCGCCTCGGCGCCCTCGCCACCAACGACCCCGGCCGGGAACTGCTCCTCGTCACCGACGTCACGATGTGGACCGGCGGCCTCAACGACACCCTGGACGCCGACGGCCAGTTCCCCTACGGCCGCGACGACTTCGGCTCCCTCACCCTGCTCGCCCGGCTCACCGTCGACATCCCCGACCACGACCTGTCCGCCGTCTCCGGCTACCGCCGCACCCTCGACCTCGCCCAGGGCGTGGTGACCACCTCCTACGTCCGCTCCGGCGTCACCTACCGGCGGCAGCTCTTCGCCAGCCACCCCGACGACGTCATCGTGCTGCACTTCAGCCAGAGCGGCGGCGGCCGGTACACCGGCACGATCACGCTCGACGGCACCCACGGCGAGACCGGCACGGCGGACTCCTTCGCCGGTGCCTTCCCCGGCGGCCTGCGCTACGGCGCCGCGATCGCCGCGCACGGCAGCGGCGGCACCGTCCGCACGACCGGCGGGCACCTGGAGTTCAGCGGCTGCCGCGAACTGACCGTCGTGCTCAGCGGCGGCACCGACTACGCCCCCGACGCCGCCACCCACTACCGCGACCCCGACCTGGACCCCCGGGCGCTGGCCCGCACCAAGGTCCGTACCGCCGCCCGGCACTCCGCCGACACCCTGCTGCGCACACACGTCGCCGACCACCGCGCCCTGTTCGACCGGTTCGGCCTCTCCCTCGGCACCTCCTCCGCCCAGCAGCGCTCCCTGGACACCTGGGAGCGCATCCAGGCCCGCGCCCGCGACGGCGAACCCGACCCGGAACTGGAGGCCGCATACGTCCAGTTCGGCCGGTACCTGATGATCGGCGGTTCCCGGG
Source organism: Streptomyces sp. NPDC029138 (assembly GCF_055564375.1). NCBI lineage: Bacteria > Bacillati > Actinomycetota > Actinomycetes > Kitasatosporales > Streptomycetaceae > Streptomyces > Streptomyces sp. NPDC029138. The sequence goes on along the minus strand of NZ_JBVHWM010000027.1, from coordinate 37,210 downwards.
ACAGCCTGCCGCTCGGCCTCCAGGGGCCCTGGCTCGACGGCAACGACCCGGACTGGATGGGCGACTACCACACCGACATCAATCTCCAGATGAACTACTGGATGGCGGACCGGGTGGGCCTGTCATCCTGCTTCGACGCGTTCACCGACTACTGCGTGGCCCAGCTCCCCTCCTGGACCGACCTCACCCGAAGGCTCTTCAACGACCCCCGCAACCGCTACCGCAACTCCAGCGGCAAGAACGCCGGCTGGACCCTGGCCATCTCCACCAACCCCTTCGGCGGCGGAGGCTGGTGGTGGCATCCGGCCGGCAACGCCTGGCTGTGCAACTCCCTGTTCGAGCACTACGAGTACACCAACTCGCGCGCCCACCTGGAGAAGATCTACCCGCTGCTCAAGGGCGCCTGTGAGTTCTGGGAGGCCCGGCTGCTCACCACCACGCTGCCCGACAGCGGCCGCGAGGTCCTGATCGCCGACAGCGACTGGTCGCCCGAGCAGGGCCCGCTCGACGCCAAGGGCATCACCTACGCCCAGGAACTGGTCTGGGCCCTCTTCGGCAACTACCGCACCGCGGCACGTGAGCTGGGCCGGGACACCGGGTACGCGCGGACCGTCGGCGCCCTGCGCGACAAGCTGTACCTGCCCGTCGTGAGCCCCAGGACCGGCCGGCTGGAGGAGTGGATGTCCCCGGACGACCTCGGCGAGACCACCCACCGGCATCTCTCCCCGCTCGTCGGCCTCTTCCCCGGCGACCGCATCCGCCCCGACGGCTCCACCCCCGCCGACATCGTCACCGGCGCCACCGCCCTGCTCACCGCGCGCGGCATGAACAGCTTCGGCTGGGCCAACGCCTGGCGCGCCCTGTGCTGGGCCCGGCTGAAGAACGCCGACAAGGCCTACCAGCTCGTCGTCACCAACCTGCGCCCCTCCACGGGCGGGGGCAACGGCACCGCGCCCAACCTCTTCGACATCTACGAGGTCGAGCGGGGCCGGGGCATCTTCCAGATCGACGCCAACTTCGGCACCCCGGCCGCCGTCGCCGAGATGCTGCTCCACTCCCGCCCCGGCCACCTGGAACTGCTGCCGGCCCTGCCGGACGCCTGGGCCGCCGCCGGTGCGCTGACCGGAGCGGGCGCCCGCGGCGGCTTCCTCGTCGACCTGGAGTGGCGGGACGGGAAACCCACCGAGGTACGGATTCGCAGCATCGGCGGCACCACGACCTCCGTGGGACACGCGGGAACGTTCCGCACGGTCCGCGTCCGGCCCGGCGAGACCGTCACGCTCCGGGACTTCGCCCGGTGAGCGCCCGGTTCGGACGCTGCCGGCGCGTCCTCGCCGTCCTGCTCACCGCCGCGGCCTGCCAGTCGGTGCCCGCCGCCCGGGCCGCCACGCTCCCCGAGTCCGCCACCCGGGCCACCGGCGTGGTCACCTGGGCGGCGAGCGCCGACCGCATGGGCGAGGGCACGGCCGGCCAGGGCTACCGGCTCGTCGTCCACACCAGCGTCGGCGGCAGCGGCCTCCGCGTCCGCTTCACCAACGCCTTCGGTGACCGGCCGCTGACCCTGGACGGCGTCCACGCCGGCGTGCGCGCCGAGGGCGCCGCCCTGCGGCCGGGCAGCAACCGGCCGCTCACCTTCGGCGGCGCCCGAGAGGTCACCGTCCCGGCCGGAGCCGTCGCCTGGAGCGACCCGCTGCCCGGCAGGATCGCGGCCGGCACCGATCTGGTCGTCAGCCTGCGCACCCCGGACGCGGCTGGCCCGGCCACCGGTCACGGGATGGCGATGCAGACGTCGTACATCGGCCAGGGCGAGCACACGGCCGAGGAGAGCGCCGCGAACTGGACGCGGACCACCGGGTCCTGGTGGTACATCGACTCCGTCGCCGTACAGCCCTCCCGGGCGGCCGGCGGTGCCGTGGTCGCGCTCGGCGACTCCATCACCGACGGCTGGCAGTCCACCACCGACCTGAACCGCCGCTGGCCCGACTACCTCGCCCGCCGCCTGAACGCGTCCGGCGCGCCCGTCCAGGGCGTCGCCAACGAGGGCGTCTCGGGCAACAGGGTCCTCGCGGACGGCGCCGGACAGGCCGCCCTGCACCGGCTGGACCGGGACGTCCTGTCCCAGCCCGGGGTGCGCACGGTCTTCCTGTTCGAGGGCGTGAACGACATCAAGGCCCACACCGGCGTCACCGCGGCCGATCTGATCGCCGGCTACCGGGAGATCGCCCGGCGGGCGCACGCGGCCGGCACGTGCGTCGTCGCCGCCACCGTCGGACCGTTCAAGGGCTGGTCCGAATGGGACCCGGCCGCGGAAGCCGTACGACAGGAGGTGAACCGGTTCCTGCGCGGCAGCGACGACGTCGACGCCGTCACCGACTTCGACCGCGTGCTGCGCAGCCCGTACGACCCCGAGCGCATGCTGCCGTTCCTCGACGGCGGCGACCACCTCCACCCCAACGACAAGGGCATGCAGGCCATGGCCGACGCCGTCGACCTGGACAGCCTCGACTGCGCCCGCTGAGGGCCGAGCCCGGGGAACGCGACGGCCGGGCCGGGGCGACCCCGGCCCGGCCGCTCGTTCCTCAGCGCAGCGTCCGCGCCCAGTCCGCCGGCACCCGGCCCGCCGGGCCCGGCACCGGCTGGTCGGCGGGATGGCAGTCCGGGGGAGCGAGTTCGGGCCCGGAGCCGTACAGCTGGTCGGTTTCGAAGTTCCAGAACCAGTCCTCGCCCGGCTCGAAGCTCTGGATGAGCGGATGCCCCGTCTCGCGGTAGTGGGCGGTGGCGTGCTTCGAGGGGGAGTCGTCACAGCAGCCGATGTGGCCGCACTGCGCGCACCGGCGGAGGTGGAACCACCAGCCGCCCGCCTCCTCGCAGTCCACACAGCCCGTGCCGCTGGGCGGGACGCTGGGGTCGATTCCGTCGATGTCGTTCATACCGGCTCCTCGTCGGGCGTCTCGGCGGTCAGGGGGAGCAGCACCTGGAAGCGGGTGTCGCCGGGTACCGACTCGACCCGCAGGGCGCCGTGGTGCTTGTTGACGACGATCCGCCAGGAGATGTCCAGGCCGAGCCCGGTGCCCTCGCCCACCGGTTTGGTGGTGAAGAACGGGTCGAAGATCCGGTCCTTGATCTCCGGCGGCACACCGGGGCCGGTGTCCCGGAACTCGACCAGCAGCCGCTCGTTGTGGAGCGCCGTCCGCACGGTCAGCGTGCCCTCGCCGCCCGCGCTGTTCATGGCCGAGACGGCGTTGTCCACCAGGTTGGTCCACACCTGGTTCAGCTCGGCCGGGTAGGCGGGCACCGGCGGGAGCGTGCGGTCGTACTCCTTGACGATCTCGATGCCCGGACCGATCTTCCCGGACAGCATCAGCAGGGTGCTGTCGAGGAGTTCGTGGACGTCCACCACCCGGTACGGCGCCCGGTCCAGCTGCGAGTACTGCTTGGCCGCGTCGACCAGGTGCGAGATGCGGGCGGTGGAGTCCTCGATCTCGTTCATCAACAGCTCGGTCTCGATGGTGTAGTTGAGCCAGCCGACCGCGTTGGGCAGGATCTCCTCGTCCACCGCCGCCGCGACCTGTTCCAGCCAGTCCACGTCGAGCCCGGCCTGCACGAAGGTGGGCGCCAGCTGCCAGCCCTGGTCGACGCCGTGGTCCTCCAGCCAGTCGGTGAGCGTGTCCTCCCGGTCGCTGGCCTCCAGCGGGCTGAGCACCGGAGCCTTCGCCACCCGCTCCGCGGTGCGCTCCTGGATCTCGATCAGGCTCGCCAGCACATCGCGGGAGAAGGGGCCCTCGGCGATCAGGGCGAGCTTGTGCCGCATCTTCGCGACGCGCTCCCGCAGGGTCGCGGTGGCCCGGACCGCCGCCGCGGCGGGGTTGTTCAGCTCGTGCGTCAGCCCCGCCGACAACGAGCCCAGCGCCAGCAGGCGCTCCCGCTGCCCGACCATCGCCTGGGTGTTCTTCGTCCCGAAGAACAGGCCCTCCAGCAGGTGCACGGCCATCGGGAACCACTCGCGCACGACGTCCGCGAAGAGGTCCGCCGGCAGCACGAAGAACCGCGTCGGCTCGGTGACCCGCATGGAGTTGTTGTAGACCTGCCGCACCCGGTCGCCGAGGTACGCCTGCATCGCGCCCCCGTACACCCCGGGCTGCGAGGTCCGGGTGACCTCCACGTCGTCACGGCCGACCCGCCGGGACAGCACGGCCGTGCCCTCGATCATCACGAAGAAGCAGGTGGCCGGGTCGCCCTCGGTGTAGACCGGGCCGGGCTGGAACAGCTCGACCCGGCCCTGGGCGCAGAGCCGGCCCAACTGCTCGGAGGTCAGTTTCTCGAAGAGGAACAGCGAGCCGATCTCCTGCGGGCTGCACGCCACGATCTGCCCGCTCACGACTGCTCCAGGTACCGGTGGACGAGCATCACGGCCATGGCTCCCTCTCCGACGGCGGACGCGACACGCTTGGCGGACTCGGCGCGCGCGTCACCCGCCACGAACACCCCGGGGATGCTGGTCTCCAGGTGGTACGGCGACCGGTCCAGCTCCCAGCCGCCCGGCGGCCGTCCGTCGGCGGTCAGGTCGGGCCCGGCCAGGATGAACCCGCGCTCGTCGCGCAGCACGGTGTCACCCAGCCAGTCGGTCAGCGGGGCGGCGCCGATGAACACGAACATCCACTGCGCGTCGACCCGTTCCCTCTCCCCGGTCACCGTGTGCCGCAGCGTCAGCTGCTCCAGGTGCTCGGAGCCGTGCGCCTCCTCGACGACCGTGCGGCAGCGCACCGATATGTTCGGGGCCTCGTTGATCTGCTGGATCAGATAGTGCGACATGGACGCCGACAGGTCCGGGCCGCGCACCAGCAGCGTCACCGACTTCGCGCCCCGCGACAGGTACATCGCCGCCTGGCCCGCCGAGTTGGCGCCGCCGACGATGTACACGTCCTGGCCCTGGCAGGAGGCGGCCTCGGTCAGGGCCGAGCCGTAGAACACCCCGCAGCCGGTCAGGTCGGTACAGCCCGCGGCCTCCAGCTGCCGGTACTGCACCCCGGTCGCGAGGATCACGCTGTGCGCGGCGATCGCGGAGCCGTCCGCGAACCGTACGACCCGTGCGGCGCCGTTGACCTCGAGGCCCGTCACCTCGCGGGTGGTCAGGATCTCGGCGCCGAACTTGGCCGCCTGCCGCCGGGCCCGGTCGGTGAGCTGGGCGCCGGAGACCCCGTCGGGGAAGCCGAGGTAGTTCTCGATCCGGGAACTCTGCCCGGCCTGACCGCCGGTCGCCGAGCGCTCCACCAGCACGGTCCGCAGGCCTTCGGAGGCCCCGTACACGGCCGCGCCGAGCCCGGCCGGGCCGCCGCCGATCACGACGAGGTCGTAGAAGTCGGCCGTCGGCGTCGTCGCCAGGCCAACCTGCGCGGCCAGCTCGGGCGCCTCGGGCTCGACCAGGACCGTGCAGTCCGGGGTGATCACCAGCGGCAGCCGCTGCCCGTCCTGCCCGGCCGCCGCCAGCAGCCGCTGCCCCTCCGGCTCCTCCACCGAGTACCAGCGGTACGGCACCTGGTTGCGGGCCAGGAACTCCCGCACGTCCGAGGAGCGCGCCGACCAGCGGTGCCCGACGACCTTGGTGCTCGGCACCGGCTTGTAGGCGCTGTTGCGCCACGCGTCCAGCAGATCGTCCAGGACCGGGTAGAGCTTCTCCTCCGGCGGATCCCAGGGCTTGAGCAGATAGTGGTCCAGGTCGACCACGTTGATCGCGTCGATCGCCGCGTTGGTGTCCGCGTACGCGGTCAGCAGCACCCGGCGCGCCCCCGGATACACGTCGAGGGCCTGTTCCAGGAACTCGATGCCGTTCATCTGCGGCATGCGGTAGTCGGCCAGGATCACCGCGACCAGGTCGCCGCGCAGCTTCAGCTCGCGCAGGGCGTCCAGCGCGGACTCGCCGGACTCCGCGCGCACGATCCGGTACGACTCGCCGTAGCGCCGTCTGAGATCGCGGGCGACGGCACGGGAGACCCCCGGGTCGTCGTCCACGGTCAGGATGACGGTCCGCGCGGTGTCGGCGGCCTGTGCCATACGTCTCCCACCCGAGTGCCGGATCCCCCCGGTCGGTGTCGTGCGGACCACCGCACCGGTTCCAGGCCATCGTATGTTCGGTTCACCGGGTTCCGCTTGTCCGACGGAGACCAGCACTTGCCTCACAGCGCCCGTCGAGCGCGCCCGCTGCCCGGGGAACCGGTGCGACGGCTCGTGGGAGAGATCATCATGACGGTGCGCGCCGGTGCCCGACAGCGGGTACCGGGACCATGAGCACGCGACGACGAGGAGGCCCACGGATGACACGCCCGATCACGGCAGGGGTGGACGGTACGGCGGAAAGTCTGGCCGCGCTCGACTGGGCGGCCCGGGAGGCCGTACGCCGGGGGCTGCCGCTGCGGGTCGTCCATGCCTGGCGGTACGCCGAGGCGCTCGCCACCGCCGACCGGGACACCCAGCGCGGGTGGGTGTCGGAGGGCGTCACGGAGGCCGTGCGTACCGTCTCCGAGCGGCATCCGGAGCTGACGGTGACCACCGACGTGGTGGAGGGCGCGGCCGCGCACGCGCTGGCCGGCGCGGCGGCCGAGGCCGAGATGCTGGTGCTCGGTTCGCGCGGCCACGGCCCCGTCGTCGGGTTCCTGCTCGGCTCCGTCGGTCAGCAGGTGATCGCGGAGGCCACCCGGCCCGTGGTCCTGGTGCGCGCCGAGGACCAGCCCGCGGCGGAGGCGGCCGGCCGGGACATCGTGGTCGGCCAGCAGGGCGGCCCCGAGGACAGTGAGGCGGCGCTGCGGTTCGCGTTCGAGACGGCGGCCGCCCGTGGCGCGGCCGTCCGCGCGGTCCGGGCCTGGACCCTGCCGCCGGTCTTCGCCTACAGCCCCGGTTCGCTCAAGCTGCTGGACGAAGCGGGCGGTCTCGAACCGTACGAGAAGCAGGCGCTGGCCGAGGCCGTCCAGCCGTGGCGGGAGCGGTTCCCCGAGGTGCCCGTGGCCGAGCACGTGGAGATGGGCAGCGCCGGCCAGGTGCTGCTGTCGATGGCCGGCCGGGCCCAGCTGATGGTCGTCGGGCGCCGGGCACACCGTACGGCCGTCGGCGCCCGGATCGGCTCGGTCGCGCACGGGGTGCTGCACCATGCCGACTGCCCGGTGGCCGTGGTCCCGCACGAGTGACCTACTCCGGGCCGGCCGCCTCCAGGCCGGCCCGGGCCTTGGGCAGGACGTTGTCGATGTAGTCCTTCACGGCGGTGTCGAGGCCTATGTCGTGCTGCGCGCGCTCGGACAGGTACCAGCGGTGTTCGAGGAGTTCGTGGTAGATCTCGGCCGGGTCCATGGAGCCGCGCAGCTCCGGCGGCACCGCCCGCACGGTCGGCCGGAACACGTCCCGCACCCAGCGGTGGGCGAGTACCTCCGGGCGGGCGGCCAGGGGATCGCCGGGCGCGTAGTCGTCCTGGGTGGCCATCCAGCTCTCCAGGTCGTTCAGCAGCCGCCGCGCCTGGTTCTCCTCGGCGTCCAGGCCGGTCAGCCGGAGCAGCTGCCGCTGGTGGTGGCCGGCGTCGACCACCTTCGGCACGAAGGTGACGGTGTCGCCGTTGGACGAGTGCTCGATCTGCATCTCGGCGACGTCGAAACCGAGGTCGTTCAGGCGGCGGATGCGGCGCTCGATGTAGTGGTACTTGCCGGCCGGATACACCGAGGTGCGGGTCAGCTCCTGCCACAGCCCCTGATAGCGGGTGCAGATCTCGTGGCCGAACTCGACCGGGTCGACGGACGGGTGCAGCGCCCCGGACGCCTCCAGGTCCAGCAGCTCGCCGCTGATGTTCACGCGGGCCAGGTCCAGGTCGTACTCCCGCTGCCCGGGGCTGAGCCGGGGGTGCAGGTCGCCGGTCTCGGCGTCGACCAGATAGGCCGCGTAGGCGCCCGCGTCCCGCCGGAAGAGGGTGTTGGACAGCGAGCAGTCGCCCCAGGCGAACCCGGCCAGGTGGAGGCGGACCAGCAGCACGGCGAGGGCGTCCATGAGCCGGTGCATGGTCGCCGGGCGCATGGTCGTCTCGAACATCGACCGGTACGGCATCGAGCCGCGCAGATGCCGGGTGACGAGCACCGGCTCCAGCGGGGCGCCGGAGGGGTCGGTGCGGCCGGTGACCACGGCGAGGGGGTCGACGGCGGGGATGCCGAGCCGGTCCAGGTCGCGCAGCAGCTCGTACTCGCGCAGCGCGGGCCGCTCGGCCAGCTCCTTGACGGCGATCACCTCGTCGCCGGCGTGCGCGTAGCGCACCACGTGCCGGGAGATGCCGCGTGGGAGCGGCACGAGGTACTCCTCGGGCCACTCCTCCAGCGGGGTGTCCCACGGCAGGGCGAGCAGGAGCGCGGGGTGCTCCGGGTTCGTGGCGCTGATCTGCAAGGCCATGGCACGAACCCTAAGGCCTCGCGCGCCTGTTCGAGGAGGCCGGTCCGCCAGGAGGCTCGCAAGCTCGGTCCGCCAGGCGCCCCGGCCCTCCTACGAGGCCCGTTCCCGGGCCTGCTCGGCCGCGGCCCGCACCGAGCCGTGGTGGACCGGTCCGTGGCCGGGCAGCAGCGTGTCGCCGTCGAGCGCGCCGACCACGTCCAGGGAGGCCAGCGTCCGGGCGCGGTCGTGGTGGAAGAAGTCGGGCAGCAGCTGCGGGCCCTTGACCCGGGAGGTGGCGTGCCCGCTGACCAGGGCGTCTCCGGAGATCACGATGCCTGCGTCGGGCAGGTGGTAGACGCAGTGGCCGTCCGTGTGACCGGGGGTGTGCACGGGGACCGGGCGCCCCGGCAGGTCGAGCGCTCCCTCGGCGGGGAACGGCTCGGGTGCCGTGACGGGGTGCTGCTCGGTGCCGCCGACGCGGATCACGTGCACGGCCCAGGGCAGCACACCGGGCCGCCAGGCGTTGCGGACCACGTCGGCGATGCTCGCCTGCTGGAGGAACTCCCGCCGGGCGTGCGGGACTTCTGCCGGGTGGAGATAGACCGGGGTGCCGTGGGCGGCACGCAGGTACTCGGCTGAGCCCAGATGGTCGTTGTGCGCGTGGGTGATCAGGACGGCGGCGACCGCGTCCGGTGAACTGCCCACCGCCGCGAGGGACTCCAGCACTCCCGGCCGGTCCCCGGGATACCCGGTGTCCACCAGTGTGACGGCGTCGCCGTCCTTGAGGATCACCCAGTTGGTGTTGTGGCCGTGCACCAGAAAGGTGCCGTCGGCGACTTGTCTTACCTCTGCCCGCATGATCTCTCCGAGCCCTCAGCGGCGGATCGTCGAGGACAGCCAACCAGATGGGGGATCACCCCACGCAGGCGGCCCGGCCGTCAGTGCACGCCCCGCGGACGGAACTGGATGCTGATGCGCGGTCCGGTGGCCCGGCTGGTCTTGGGGACGCAGTGCTCCCAGGTGCGCTGGCAGGAGCCGCCCATCACGATGAGGTCACCGTGGCCGAGCGGGCGCCGGACCGCCGTACCGCCCCCGCCGGCCGGCCGCAGCAGCAGGTCGCGGGGCTCACCGACGGAGAGGATCGCGACCATCGTGTCCTCGCGGGAGCCCCGGCCGATCCGGTCGCCGTGCCAGGCGACACTGTCACGGCCGTCTCGGTAGTAGCACAGCCCGGCGGTGGTGAACGGCTCGCCCAGTTCGTCCGCGTAGTGCCGGGACAGGGCGGTGCGGGCCTCGTCGAGGACCGGATGGGGCAGCGGGTCCTCGGCCTGGTAGAAGGCGAGCAGGCGGGGCACGGCCACCACGTTGTCGTACATCTTGCGGTGCTCGGCGCGCCACGGGACCTCGGCCGCCAGGTGTTCGAACAGGTCGTCGGCGCCGCTCAGCCAGCCCGGCAGTACGTCGATCCAGGCGCCCGCGCCCAGCTCGGTCCGGCGCAGCCCGTCGAGCGGGCCGAGCCGCAGCTCGTCGGTCTGGTCGAACAGGGAGCCCTGGAGGTGCGTGGACATGGGACCAGCGTACTCCTTAATCGAAAATGCGTTCCATTCGATCAATGGGTCCAGAGGGTTTCGATACATCGGTGTATCCGATACATTCGCGTATCCGACCGGAGGAGGCAGCCATGGAGACGGCCAAACGCGTCACCCGGCGCCGGGTCCGCACCCGCGCCCGGCTGCTCGACGCCGCGTTCGCGGTGTTCGCGGCCAAGGGCTTCGGGCGCGTCTCCATCGAGGAGGTCTGCGAGGCGGCCGGATTCAGCCGGGGCGCCTTCTACTCGAACTTCGCCACCCTGGACGAGCTGTTCTTCGCCCTCTACCAGGAACGCGCCGACGTCATCGCCGCCCAGGTGGCCGACGCGCTCGCCCAGGACGGGCCCGACCTGGACGTGCCCGCCTCCGTGGACCGGGTCACCGAGGTACTGCTGCTCGACGTCGACTGGCTGCTGGTGAAGACCGACTTCCTGGTGCACGCCGCCCGGGACCCGGCCGTCGCCCGGGCCCTCCTCGACCACCGCGCCCGGCTCCGGCGGGCCATCGCCGACCGGCTCTCCCGGGCCCGGGGCCACACCGCACTGCCCGCCGTGCTCGGCGACGTCGACGGCGCCGCGCACGCCGTGGTCGCCGCGTACGACGGGGTCACCACCCAACTGCTGCTGGACCGGGACGTCGAGGCCGCCCGTGCCTGGCTGGGGCAGCTGCTCACCGCGCTGCTCACGGACGGCAGCCGCACCCCCGCCACATGAGCACGGCCGGAACGGCACCGTCGTACGAGCGCTGCCGCACGCGCGCCGGCACGGACCGGCACCGAGCACCGTCAGGAAGGACACAGTCGTCATGGACGCGGACGTCATCGTCGTCGGAGCGGGTCTCGCCGGCCTGGTCGCGGCACATGAACTCACCAGTCAGGGCCGCCGGGTGGCCCTGGTCGACCAGGAGAACGCCGCCAACCTCGGCGGCCAGGCGTTCTGGTCCTTCGGCGGGCTCTTCCTCGTCGACTCGCCCGAGCAGCGCCGCCTCGGCATCAAGGACTCCTTCGCCCTCGCCTGGAGCGACTGGCAGGGCAGCGCGCAGTTCGACCGGCTCGCCGACGAGGACTCCTGGGCGCTGCGCTGGGCCCGCGCCTACGTCGAGTTCGCGGCCGGCGAGAAGCGGTCCTGGCTCCAGGGACACGGCATCGAGCTGCTGCCCACGGTCGGCTGGGCCGAGCGCGGCGACCTGCGGGCGGACGGGCACGGCAACTCGGTGCCCCGCTTCCACATCGCCTGGGGCACCGGCACCGGCGTGGTCGAGCCGTTCGTGCGCTACGCCCGGCAGGCCGCCCGGGACGGACTGCTGACCTTCCACCACCGCCACCGGGTGGACGAGCTGGTCATCGAGGGCGGCACGGCACGCGGCGTGCGCGGCACCGTCCTCGCCCCCGACGACTCCCCGCGCGGCGTCGCCTCCAGCCGCGACCGCGCCGGCGATTTCGAACTCACCGCGCAGGCCGTGGTCGTCACCACCGGCGGCATCGGCGCCGACCACGACATCGTCCGCCGCCACTGGCCCGAGCGGCTCGGCACACCCCCCGCCGAGATGGTCACCGGCGTCCCCGCCTACGTCGACGGCCGCATGCTCGACATCAGCGCCGAGGCAGGCGTACGGCTCGTCAACCGCGACCGCATGTGGCACTACACCGAGGGCCTGCGGAACTGGGACCCGATATGGCCCGGCCACGGCATCCGCATCCTGCCCGGCCCGTCCTCGGTCTGGCTCGACGCCCTCGGCCGCCGGCTGCCCGACCCCTGCCTGCCCGGCTACGACACCCTCAGCACCCTCAGGTACCTGCGCACCACCGAGGACATCGCCGGGTACGACCACTCCTGGTTCATCCTCACCCGGAAGATCATCGAGAAGGAGTTCGCGCTCTCCGGCTCCGAGCAGAACCCGGACATCACCGCCAAGGACCGCAAGGCCGTGCTGCGCGACCGGCTGCTCGGCAAGGGCGCCCCCGCACCGGTGCGGGCCTTCCTCGACCACGGCGCCGACTTCGTCACCGCCGGGAACCTGGAGCGGCTGGTCGAGAAGATGAACGGCCTGACCGGGAAGCCGCTGCTGGACGCGGCCGAGGTGCGCCGCCAGATCGAGGCCCGCGACCTCCAGATCGCCAACCCCTACAGCAAGGACGCCCAGGTCCAGGGCATCCGCAACGCCCGCCGCTACATCGGCGACCGGCTCGGCCGGGTCGCCACCCCGCACCGCCTCCTCGACCCGGCCGCGGGCCCCCTCATCGGGGTCCGGATGCACGTGCTGACCCGCAAGACCCTCGGCGGCATCCAGACCGACCTGGACTCCCGTGCGCTCGGCACCGACGGCACCCCGATCGAGGGGCTGTACGCGGCCGGCGAGGTCGCCGGGTTCGGCGGTGGCGGTGTCCACGGCTACAACGCCCTGGAGGGCACCTTCCTCGGCGGCTGTCTGTTCTCGGGCCGCGCGGCGGGCCGGCACGCGGCCCGGCACACCGGCTGACCTCAGCCCTTCACCAGCTCCGCGAGGACGTGCGCGTGGCTCTCCTCGGTCTTCTTGGAGGCCGTGAGGAGGGTCACCCTGCCCTTGCGTGCCGACTCCCTGAGGCGGTCCAGCAGTTCGGCCGCCCGGGGGGCCTCCAGCTCCTGCTCGTACCGGCTCCGGAACTCCTCGTAGGAGCCCCCGCCGTGATACCACGTGCGCAGTTCGCTCGACGGGGTCAGTTCCTTCGGCCATTCGTCGATCTGTGCCGCGTCCTTGGCGAGACCACGCGGCCACAGCCGGTCGACCAGCACGCGCAGGCCGTCGTCGGGCTCGGGCGGTTCGTAGATCCGGCGCACACGCACGCTCACGGTCGGGGCCCCTCTCGGGTCGTGGACGGTTGTGCGAGCGTACTGCGCCGCGCCCCGCCCGCCCGGCGGCGACGCGGCACGACGTGACCCGGACAGACGCGGCACGACGTGACGGCCGGCCCCGGCGGGACTTGACCCGTACAAGGGAGAAACCCGGCCCCGCCGCGCCTAGTCTGACGGCCAGTCGATCACCGGCCAGCCCCGAGGAGCGCATGTGACGCCACCCCGCAGACAGCCCGCCCGACGCCGTACCGCCGTCCTCGCCACCGTCCCCGTCGCCGTGGCCGCCCTCCTCGGCGCCGCCGGGCCCACGGCCCCGGGCACCACCGGAGCGCCCGGCGCGGGCGACCCCTACTTCCCGCTCAGCGGCAACGGCGGCTACGACGTCCGCCACTACGACCTGACGCTGCGTTACGACACCTCCTCCCGCCGCCTGGACGCCACCTCGGTGCTCACCGCCCGCGCCACCCAGCGGCTGACCCGCTTCGACCTCGACCTGAAGGGCCTGAAGGTCACCGCCGTCACCGTCGACCGCACGGCGGCGGCCTTCCGGCGCGACGGCCAGGAACTCGTCGTCACCCCGCGCCACGCCCTGCGCGCAGGGCAGGAGTTCCGCGTCACGGTCGCCTACCACGGCACCCCGAAGCCGGTCACCGACCCCGACGGCTCTTCGGACGGCTGGATCCCCACCGACGACGGCGCGTTCGTCGCGGGAGAGCCACAGGGCGCGATGACCTGGTTCCCGGCCAACGGCCACCCCAAGGACAAGGCGTCGTACGACTTCACCATCACCGTGCCCGAGGGGCGCACCGCCGTCGCCAACGGCGTCCTGCTCGGGCAGCGCACCGCCCACGGCACGACCACCTTCCGCTGGCGCGAGACCCAGCCCATGGCCGCCTACCTCGCCACCGCGACCATCGGGAAGTTCCAGGTCGAGCGGTACACCACCCGCGACGGCATCCAGGTGTACAACGCCGTGGACGCCCGCGAGGCCCGCGCCGCCGCACCCGTCCTGAAGAAGCTGCCCTCCGTGCTGGAGTGGGAGAGCAAGCTGTTCGGGCCGTACCCGTTCCGGGCCGCCGGCTCGATCGTCGACCACGCCCCGGACGTCGGCTACGCCCTGGAGACCCAGACCCGGCCGGTCTACGACTCCGCACCCGGCCTCGACACCCTCGTCCACGAGAGCGCCCACCAGTGGTTCGGCGACTCCGTCACCCTCACCGCCTGGAAGGACATCTGGCTCAACGAGGGCTTCGCCACCTACGCCGAGTGGCTCTACGACGAGCAGCACGGCGGCCGCAGCGCCCAGAAGGCCTTCGACGCCCTCTACGCCCGGCCCGCGAGCGACGCGTTGTGGGACTACCCGCCCGGCGACCCGGGCAGTGGCGAGAACATCTTCGGCACGCCCGTCTACGCCCGCGGCGCCATGGCCCTGCACGAGCTGCGCCGGGCCGTCGGCGACCGGGACTTCTTCCGGATCCTGCGCGCCTGGGCGACCGGGCACCGCGGCGGACACGGGACCACGGCACAGTTCGTCAGGCTTGCCGAGAAGACTTCGGGGAAGCAGTTGGACGGGCTGTTCCACACCTGGCTGTACACACCGGGCAAACCGGACCGCCCCTGAACCGCGACCGGTTCACCGTCCCGCACCGTCCACGCTGACCGCTTCCAAACAACTGTCGGCCAAGATCGACTCATGATCCAACGCAGAACCGCCGTCGCTCTCCTCGCCTCCCCGCTGCTGCTCACCGGCTGCGGCGGCGGAGCCGAGGCGACCGAAAGCCGGACCCCCACCCGTCGCCCGGCACCGGCACCCACCCCCGGCACCGCCACGCCGCCGGCCCCGCGGGGCATACCCGGCCTGGGGCCCGAGCGGACCGCGGCGATACCCGAGCGCTGCACGCAGGCCGTCGTCGTCACCGGGCGCGGCGAGAACTCCCCGCTCTGCACGGTCGTCCTGCACCAGCGCACCGCCACCGGCTGGCAGGCCGGGCCCGCCTGGCCCGCCCACAACGCGCTGCGCGGCTGGAGCGCCCACCACATGCTCGGCGACCTGCGCTCCCCCCTCGGCGTCTACACCCTCTCCGACGCCGGCGGCCTGCTCCCGGACCCCGGCAGCAAGCTCCCGTACCACCGCTCCGGCGGATTCCACTCGCCCGGCACCGGCTTCGAGGGCGAATCCCTGGACGGCTCCTTCGACTACGTCATCGCCATCGACTACAACCGCGAGCCCGGCACCTCGCCCCTGGACTGGACCAGGCCCCTCGGCCCGGAGCGCGGCGGGGGAGTGTGGCTGCACGTCGACCACGGCGGGCCCACCCACGGCTGCGTCAGCGTCGCCAAGGCGCACATGAAGGACCTCCTGCGCACCCTCGACCCCGGCCGGCATCCGGTCGTCGTCATGGGGTACGCCGACTGGCTCGCGCACTGAGCCGCTTAGGATCCGAACTCGTGTGCGCACATGTGCTGGTCGCCGAGGACGACGAGAAACAGGCCGAACTGATCCGCCGCTCGCTGCTGGCCGAGGGCCACACCGCCACGGTCGTCCACGACGGCGCGGCGGCGCTCGACGCCGCCCGCCGGCTGCGGCCCGACCTCGTCGTCCTGGACCTCATGCTCCCGGTCCTCGACGGCTTCGGCGTGTGCCGGGCGTTGCGCGCCGGCCCGGAGCGGCCGGACATCCCGGTGGTCATGCTCACCGCCCGCTCCGCCGAGGACGACCTGCTGCTCGGCCTCGACGTCGGCGCCGACGACTACCTGACCAAGCCGTACAGCCCACGCGAGCTGATGGCCCGTATCCGCACGGTCCTCAGACGCAGCGGGCGGGGCGTCGGCGCCCGGGACGACGACCCGGTCGTCCGGGCCGCCGGGATCAGCGTCGATCCGGTACGGCACGAGGTGCGCTGCGACGGCGCGCCGGTCGAGTGCACGCCGGCCGAGTTCCAGATCCTGCTGGCCATGGCGGGCGAGCCGGAGCGCGTGTTCACCCGGCGGCAACTGCTGCACTGCACCCGCGGCTTCGACCGGGCCTCCACCGAGCGGGCCGTCGACGTGCACATCATGAACCTGCGCCGCAAGATCGAGGCCGACCCGCGGCGGCCGGTGCGGCTGCTGACCGTGTTCGGCGTCGGCTACAAGCTGAGCGGCACCCGGCGGTGAGGCGCCGGATACCGGTGCGCAAACGGCTGGTCGTCCGGCTGCTGTTCGTCTCCGCGCTGATCGCCGTCTGTTCCGTGGCGGCCACCGCCTGGCTCGCGGTGACCACCACCACCAGCGCCCTGAAGGAGGAGCAGGGGCAGGACCTCGCCGCCGACAACCACATCCTCGCCCAGCTCAGCGGCTACGCCGCCACCCACTCCGACTGGTCGGGGGTCCGGCACACCCTGCGCGAGCTGGCCGCCCGCACCGGACGCCGGATCGCCCTCACCACCGCCGACCGCACCCTGGTCGCCGACTCCGCGCCCCGCGGCACCCCGCTGCCGCCCCGGCCCGCCGCCACCGTGGACCCGCTGCGCACCGACACCTACACCGAGACCGGCGCCCAGCTCAGCGGCATCGACCCGCGCGTGGTGGGCCCCTACCTGCTCACGGCCGCGGAACGCGCCAAGCTGGAGGCGCTGGCCGCCCAGCGCAAGCGGTGCTACGAGCGCTACGGCCTCCAGGCCACCGTCGCACGGACCGCGAGCGGGCGGCCGGTGGTCACCACGGCGGACGGCGCCGACCCCGCCGCCTACGGTGCCGACGTGTGCGAGGACGGCCGGCTCAACACCGCCACCCCGACCGAGCAGAAGGCCCTGGACGCCCTGTCCGACCTGATCCGACCCTGCCTGCACAAGGACGGAATCGACCTCGGCGGACGGCTGTTCCTCATGTTCGACCCCAGTGGCAAGGATCCCTTCGGCGGCTATCAGATCGGCAAGTACGCCAAGCTCGGCACCGGCGAGGCCGCGCGGACGGCCCAGCGCTGTGTCCAGACCGCTCGCCGCACCCAGCTCCAGCCCTATGTCGCCCCGGTGGCCGAGCTGTTCCTCGGCATCGGCGACCAGAATCCGGCCCGCTTCGACATGTCACCGGCCAACAAGGCCAAGGTGGTCGGCGTGGCCGGTCTGGTCCTGGCCGTCACCGTCGCCGTGACCGCCGTCGTGGCCGTCCGACTGGTCCGGCCGCTGCGCGCGCTCACGCTGGCCGCGCAGCAGCCGCCCGAGCTGCACGTGCGCGTGCCGGTGACCACCCGCGACGAGACCGGCATCCTCGCCGAGGCCTTCAACGACCTCACCGAGCGCCGCGCGCGTCTGGAGACACAGCGCAAGGCCATGGTCAGCGACATCGCGCACGAGCTGCGCAGCCCGCTCACCAACATCCGGGGCTGGCTGGAGGTCGTCCGGGACGGCGTCGTCGACCCCGACCCGGCGCTGCTGGACTCGCTGCACGAGGAGGCGCTCGTCCTCCAGCGGATCATCGACGACCTCCAGGACCTCGCCGCGGCCGACGCCGGCACCCTGCGCCTGCACCGCGAGCCGCTGCGGGCCGGCGACCTGCTCGACCAGGTCGCCGCCGCCCACCGCGTCGCCGCCGACGCCGCCGGGGTCGCCCTGCGCACCGAGGCCGACGCCGCCGCCTGGCTGGACGCCGACCCGGTGCGGATGCGGCAGGCCCTCGGGAACCTGGTCTCCAACGCGCTGCGGCACACCCCCGCCGGCGGCACCGTCACGCTCGCCGCCCGCCGGGACGGCGACCAGGCCGTGCTCACCGTCACCGACACCGGCCCGGGCATCGCGCCCGAGGACCTGCCGCACGTCTTCGAACGGTTCTGGCGCGCGGAGAAGTCCCGCAGCCGCCGCACGGGCGGCAGCGGGCTCGGCCTGTCGATCGTCCGCCACATGGTCGCCGCCCACGGCGGCACGGCCGGGGCCGCGAGCGAGCCGGGGGCGGGCGCGGTGTTCACCCTGCGGCTCCCGGCCGTGCCGCCACCCGGTGACGAGCCCTGAGAGCGGGGCGGAGGAGGCCGGAGAGTGGGGCGGAGGAGCCCGACGAGTGGGGCGGAGGAGGCCGGAGAGTGGGACGGACGAGCCCGGAGCGGAGTAATGGGGTCCGATTTCCGGGGCGCGCCGGGGGTACTCCGGTCGCGCAAGGCGCAGCACAGGGAGGCAGCACAGGGAGGTCGTGCCATGAGCGGACCGGAGGACCTGCCGGTCGTGTCCACGCTGGCCGAGGTGGCCCGCCTGGTGGAACGGCACCAGGGCCTGTACGTGCGCTGGTCGAAGGGACCGGGCACCGACCTCGACGACGTGTCCAGCACCGACGAGCTGACTGGCGTCCCCATGCCCGGGCTGTCCGCCAACCCGCTCGACGTCGAGAACTGGTGGGAGGGCCGGTCGGTGGAGCTGTGGGTGGCGCGCCGCCTGTACGACTACGCGCACCTGCCGCACGACAAGGGCCCCGGTGTGCGCCCCTGGGTCCTGCGGGGCCGGGAGACGGGCCGGGGCCCCGACAACGAGCCCCTCGTGGCCGACGTCGAGCCGCTGTGCTGGATCGCCGACGAGGTGATCGACGCGGCCCGTGACGAGGTGACCCGGCAGGAGCGGGAGTGGGGGACCCTGCGCCGCGGTGGCCGCTGAGCCCCACTCCCGCCCCTCCCGGGCCGCCGGTCAGCCGGAGCGTTGCCGGGAGCGGGCGCGGCGCCGCAGTGCCCGGCGTTCCAGCTCCGTCGTACCGCCCCAGATTCCGATGCTCTGGCCCGTGTCCAGCGCCCAGTCCAGGCACTGCTCCCGGACCGGGCAGCGCCCGCACACCGCCTTGGCCCGCTGGGCCTGCACCTGCGCGGGTCCGGTGGTGCCGATCGGAAAGAACAGATCGGGGTCCTCGAGACGGCACGCGGCATGGTCGCGCCAGTTGTCCATCGGAAGTCTCCTGGTTCGGATCGAAGTCGTCCGTGCCCTGTCACATGCGTCGCCCATGGGTCGCCAAGGCGTTCCGCACGCGTTCTCCGGTCTCGGGTGACCGGTCGGGAGGGCGTGAAACGGCGCAACGGGTGGGAGATCGGGTGACGAACGCGCGGCGGTCGCCCCGGGTGGCGCCGGCCCGGCGAGGGGCCGTACGCGGTCAACAGGCCGGGCAGCGGGGCACGGAGGACACCGGACCGACCGACCGGGCACCGGCGGCGGGGAGTTCGGGCCGACCGACGGCCCGGCCCGGCGACTGCCACGCCGTCGCGGGACCACCGTACTCCGGAACTCGGCCGGCGACCCTCCGCCGTCCGCGAGGTTCCAGGCCGCCGGGGGAGGGGACACACGGGGGCGCCGAGAGCGGCACGGCGGCACCGTGCCTCGCCCCCGGGGCCTCAGCGCCGGGGCGGTACGGCGGCTCGGCTCTGCCCGGGTTCGGTGGCCCAGCCGCGCAGCGTCCGCGCCGCCGTCGTCGTCACCGCCTCCGCCAGGGCCGCCAGGGCGGAGGAGTCGAGCTTCCACTGCTGCCAGTACAGCGTGACGTCCATCCACTCACCGGGGGCGAGCACGACCAGGCGCCCCCGGTCCAGCAGCGGGCCGGCCTGCGCCTCCGGGACCATGCCCCAGCCGAGCCCGGCGGCGACCGCGTCCAGGAACCCCTCCGAGGTCGGCACGTGGTGCCGGAACGGGCCGGCGGACGCGCGGCCGAGCCGGCGGGCGAACCCGTCCTGGAAGTCGTCCTTGCGGTCGAAGACCACGACGGGCGCCCGGGACAGCGCCTCCGGCAGGGACCGCCCCTCGACGTGGACCGTGGTGAACTCGGGGGCGGCCACGGGCAGATAGCGCATCCTGCCCAGCGGACGGACCGTGCAGCCGGGCACCGGGTCGGGCGAGGAGGTCACCGCCGCCATCACCAGGCCCTCGCGCAGCAGCGCCGCCGTGTGGTCCTCGTCCTCCCGGTGCAGTTCGTAGCAGAGGTCCGCGACGCGGGTCAGGGCCGGCAGGAACCAGGTCGCCAGCGAGTCCGCGTTCACCGCGACCGACACCCGCGTGGGCTCCCCGGTGCCGTTCAGCCCCAGCTCGCCCCAGGCGTCCCGCTCCAGCCGGGCGAGCTGCCGGGCGAACCGCACGAGCACCGCGCCGGACTCCGTCGGCCGCACCGGTTTGGTGCGCTGGAGCAGCACCCGGCCGGTGCGCTGCTCAAGGGCCTTGACCCGCTGGCTGACCGCCGACGGCGTCACGTGCAGCGCGGCGGCGGCCGCGTCGAAGGTGCCCTCGTCGACCACGGCGAGCAGCGTCCGCACCTGCTCCAGAGGCAGCTCTGACATCACAAGCCCTAATGGTACGTGAAAATCTTTAGCTGTACTTGCGGACGTTGCGTTTCTAGCGTCGACGGCATGAACCACGCCCTGACCGCCGCGGTCGCCGGATTCGGCACCGGCCTCTCCCTGATCGTCGCCATCGGCGCCCAGAACGCCTTCGTCCTGCGGCAGGGGGTGCGCCGGGACGCCGTCCTCGCCGTCGTCGGCATCTGCGCCCTGTCCGACGCGGTGCTCATCGCGCTCGGCGTCGGCGGGGTCGGCGCGGTCGTGGTCGCCTGGCCCGGCGCGCTGCGGGCGATCGGGATCGTCGGCGGTGTGTTCCTGCTCTGCTACGGCGCCCTGGCCGCCCGCCGGGTGCTCAGGCCCGGCACCGGACTGCGTGCGGAGGGCGAGGCGGCCGGCTCGCGCCGCCGGGCGGTGCTCACCTGCCTGGCGATGACCTGGCTGAACCCGCACGTCTACCTGGACACCGTGTTCCTGCTGGGCTCGCTGGCCGCCGACCGGGGCCCGCTGCGCTGGACCTTCGGCCTCGGCGCCGCGCTCGCCAGCCTGTGCTGGTTCGCCGCGCTCGGGTTCGGCGCCCGGCTGCTCGGCCGGTTCCTGGCCCGGCCGGGGGCGTGGCGGGTCCTGGACGGCCTGGTCGCCCTCACCATGCTGGCCCTCGGCGCGACCCTGGTCGCCGGAACCTGAGACGAACCAGTCGTCGCGCACAGGAGTTCCTGGGACAGTTAGGCTCTCGAAGCGAAAAGATGTAACGAGCAACCAGGACATCCGTGGACACGAGCGAGAGCAGCAGCACCGAGACCGACCGGCCCGAGGGCCGACCCGACAGCCGGTCCGAGACCGACGAGCCGGCGGCCGAGGACCCGCCCCGGCGCGGCTGGCGCCGCTGGGCGATGGACACCCGCCCGCTGCGCATCCCCGCCTACCGGCGCCTGTGGTCGTCGACGATCGTCACCGCCGTCGGCAGCCAGCTCACCGCCGTCGCCGTGCCCAAGCAGATCTACGACATCACCCACTCCTCGGCCTGGGTCGGCTACGCGAGCCTCGCGGGCCTCGTGCCCATGGTGGCCTTCGCGCTGTGGGGCGGGGCGGTCGCCGACACCGTGGACCGGCGCAGGCTGCTGCTGGTCACCAACACCGGTATCGCGGTGACCTCGCTGCTGTTCTGGGCGCAGGCGGTCACCGGTCTGGACTCGGTCGTCGTCCTCATGGTGCTGCTCGCGCTGCAACAGGCGTTCTTCGGGCTCAACTCGCCCGCCCGCACCGCCTCCATCGCCCGCCTGGTCCCCGCGGAGCAGCTGCCGGCCGCCAACGCCCTCGGTTCGACGGTGATGCAGACCGGCCTGGTGGCCGGCCCGCTGCTCGCCGGTGCGCTCATCCCGGTGATCGGGCTGCCCGAGCTGTATCTGATCGACGCGCTGGCGCTGTGCGTGACGGTGTGGGCCGTCTTCCGGCTGCCCGCGCTGCCGCCGCTCGGCGGTGCCGCCCGCCGGGCGGGGCTACGGGAGATAGCGGCGGGCTTCCGTTACATCTCCCGGCACAAGGTGCTGCTGCTGTCCTTCCTCGCCGACATCGTCGCCATGGTGTTCGGCATGCCCCGCGCCCTGTTCCCGGAGCTGGCCGCGCACACGTACGGCTCGTACGGCGAGGGCCTGGCCCTCGGTGTGCTGTTCGCGGGCATCCCGGTCGGCGCGGTGCTCGGCGGCCTGTTCTCCGGCGTCTTCTCGCGGGCCCGCCGGCACGGCTGGATGGTCATCGGAGCGGTCGTCGGCTGGGGCGTGGCCGTCGCCGGGTTCGGGCTGAGCGCGAACCTCTGGGTCGCCGTGGCCTTCCTCGCCGTGGCCGGTGTCGCCGACATGGTCTCGATGGTGTTCCGCGGCGCCATCCTGCTGTCCGCCGCGACCGACGAGATGCGCGGCCGGATGCAGGGGGTGTTCACGGTGGTCGTCGCGGGCGGGCCGCGCCTGGCCGACGTGCTGCACGGCACCGCCGGTTCGGCGTTCGGCCCGCGCGCCGCCGTCGCGGGCGGCGGCGCTCTGGTCGTCGTGGTGATGCTGGCCCTGGCCGCCGCCGTCCCGGCCCTGCGCCGCTACCGGATCTGAGAGCCTGGCGCATCCGGGGCGCGGGGAAGCGGGGCCTGGCGGACCCGGTGGCCTGCGGACCCGGTGGCCTCGTGTACCCGATCGCCTAGATCGGGCTGCTGCGCCGTCGCATCGTGTACTGCTCCATCAGCTTTCCGCGGGTCGTCTCCAGTCGATGGGCGAGGATCTCGGCCACCGTCCGCACCAGCGAGAGCCCGAGCAGCGGATCCTCCACGCACAGCCCGAGCACCGACGGCCCGTCGAACTCGTAGGCCCGTACGTTGCTGAAGGCCACCGCGCCGAAGTCCCACTCGTACGGCGGGAACAGCCAGGACCAGCCGAGCATGTCGCCCGCGCCCAGCGTGGCCACGGTCACCCGCTGCCGCGAGGTGACCTGCTGGTCCAGGTGGACCGCGCCCGAGCGGATCACCCAGAACCGGTCGGCGGTGCCGCCCGCCTCGAAGATGTGCGTGTCCTCCGGGAAGGACACCTCCCTCGCCAGCTCCATCAGGCGCTCGCGCTGCGCCTGGGGGAGGGCGGTGAGCAGTTTGATCGCTTTGGTCATGACGCATGGCTCCTCGCCGGCGGCGGTTGCGATGGGGGTGCTGTGCTCTCAAGCCCATTTCAGCCGCTGTGACCGCCCGGAGCACGTCGAGGAAGCGGATCCTTGCCCGTGTCGCGCTCAGGGCAGCAAAAAGCCCTGGCTGGACGGGGGAAACCAGCCAGGGCCGTATGCGGTGACACGAGGAGCGGGGAAGGACGGTTCCGCGCCGCTCTCGCATCACTTATGGATGAACCATAAACCATCTGCCGTACCTTTGGGTAACCAGAAGCGGGTCAGGTGACCTGTTTCACTCCTTCCGTCCGCACCGGGCCCCCGCCCGGGCGGACGATCTCCTCCAGCACCCGCAGCACCGCCTCGAACGCCCGGGCCCGGTCAGCCGCCTCCCGCGCTCCCTCCGGGTCCGTCGCCGTCAGACTCCGCGCCCGTTCCCGCCAGGCCCGCTCCTCCTCGGCCGCGCGCTCCCGGCCCCGCCGGATCCGCCGCAACAACTCGTCCGCGTCCACCACATCGGTCATGTCCGCCGGGTACCCGCTCGGTCCGCCGTGATGACACCGGCACCGAGGGTGTTTGACAACGCCCTCAGGGGTCAGCCGAAAGGGGGAGAGAACCCTGCAATCCGGGCACCGCTCAAGGAGGAAGGGAATGCTCGACAACCACTGGACCCGTTCCGCCGCCACCCTGCCGCAAGCGCACGGCCGGGTGCCGTGCCGGCCGGCCGAGGCCCGCAGAACGGTGGAGCGCGTCATGACCGAGCGGTGCCGGGCCCGCGCCCTGCCGTGTCCGCCCGAGGCCGTCGAGGACGCGCTGCTGGTCACCTCGGAACTCACCACCAACGCCCTGCTGCACGGCGGCGGCATCACCGACTTCGACGTCGACGTCGACGGATGCGACGTCCGGGTCTCGGTGAGCGACAACAGCGACGACCTGCCGGTCACCGATCCGGCCGGTGACGAGCGCGGTTCCGCCCAGCCCGGCGGCCGGGGCTGGCCCATCGTGTGCCGGCTGGCCCGGGACGTCCGGGTGGCGGAGCTGCCCCGCGGCGGCAAGTGCATCACGGCCGTCGTACCGCTGCGCTGAAGCGGTTCTCCGAAGTGTTCCGCTCAGCGCGTTTGCGCGCGGGGGCGAGGGGCAGACGGAATCTCGTGCTTCGGACCGGAGGCGCGTGCCCCGCGGGGACAATCCCGCTGCCTGGGCCCCCTTCCGGCGGGCCCGGTGGCTCACCCGCGGCGAACCCTGACACCACCGTTCGGGCCAGGACCCGGAACCGCGGTTCCGGCCATGTGCCCTGAAACCACGTTCAGGAGCGATTCCGCATGCTGACCGACATGTCGACAAGCCGTCCCGGCACGACCGCCACCAGCGACACCGCCGCCACCAGCGACACCGCCGGCGCCGCCGCGGCGCCCACCCGGCGCAACCACGACGACGCGCCGGACACCGCGGAACTGTTCGCCCGGCTGGCGGACCTGGAGGACGGACCCGAGCGGGACGCCGTGCGCGACGAACTCGTCACCGCCTGGCTGCCCATGGCCCACCGGATCGCCGGCCGGTTCCGCGACCGCGGCGAGTCGGTCGAGGACCTGCGCCAGGTGGCCGCGCTGGGCCTGGTGAAGGCCATCGACCGCTTCGACCCCTCGCGCGGGGCCTTCGAGAGCTATGCCGTGCCGACCATCACCGGAGAGGTCAAGCGGCACTTCCGCGACCGGATGTGGGCCCTCAGGGTGCCGCGCCGGGTGCAGGAACTGCGCAACCGGGTGCGGGTGGCCCGGCGGGAACTCACCCAGAACCCGGGCAGCCCCGAGCCCACCGTCTCCGACATCGCCGCCCACACCGGGCTCAGCGAGGAGGAGGTGACCGCCGGCATGGAGGCGCTGGAGAGCTTCAGCACCCTGTCGCTGGACGCCGAACTCTCCAGTGGCGACGACGGCTACAGCCTCGCCGACACCCTCGGCGCCACGGACAGCTCCTTCGACGTCGTGGTCGACCGCGAGGCCGCCAAGGAGGGGCTGCGCCGACTGCCCGAGCGCGAGCGGGCCATTCTCTACATGCGCTTCTTCGAGGACATGACCCAGAGCCGCATCGCCGACCGGCTCGGCATCTCCCAGATGCACGTCTCCCGGCTGATCAGCCGCAGCTGCGCCCGCGTCCGCGACGAGGTGCTGGGCAGCCGCCGCCCCGGTACCGACCCGCGGTGAGCGCTCACCTCCGGGGCTGCGCCGGCCCGCCGGCCAGGCCCAGCGGCCGGGCGAGGCCGGAGACCGCCTCGTCCAGGCGTTGCAGGTGGCGCAGCACCCGGTCGGTCACGCGGCCGTAGCGCGGGGTGCGCAGGGTGCCCGGCTCCAGCATCGACGCGATGCTGGGGCCGGTCTCGATCTCGGCCGTGGACCTCGGGTCCGTGACGTGCGCGGCGATCGCCTCGATGTTGTGCACGATCCGCCCGCACACCCCGCGCAGCCGGGGGTCCGCCGCGATCGCCGGATGCGTCGGCAGCAGCTCGGCCGTGGCCGCGAGGGACCGCCCGTGGTACGCGCAGGTCTCCAGCAGCGCCACCACATAGCGGGCCGTGTTCCGGCGCGAGCGCAACGGGGTGATCGGATGCGTCAGCGGCTGGGTGGCCGCGCGCAGGTCGGCCAGCGCCTGGTCCAGCCCGCGCGCCTGCTCCACCAGGTCGCCGCCCGCCCCGCCGCTGAGCTGGTCGACGGCGCCCCGCGTGACGTCGGCGAGCCGGTCCAGCACCGCCACCAGCAGCTCGTTGGTACGGCGGTCGGTGTGGACCGGCAGCACCACGGCCGCCGCGATCACCCCGCAGGCCGCGCCGAGCGCCGTCTCCTCGATCCGCAGCATCAGCACCGACATGCTGTAGGTGTTCAGCAGGGTGTAGAGCAGCCCCAGCATGGCCGTCACGAAGAACGACATCAGCGTGTACGACAGGGGCGCCGTGTAGAACATCGCGAAGATGAACAGCAGCACCAGCGCGAACGCCGTCCACGTGTGGTGCCCGACCAGCGCGGCGAGCCCGATGCCGGCCACCACGCCGAGCACCGTGCCCAGCAGCCGCCGGTAGCCCTTCACCAGGATCTCGCCGGTGGAGGCCGTGTTCAGGAACACGATCCAGCAGGTCAGCACCGCCCAGTACCAGCGCTGGGTGGACAGCAGCTCACCGCCCGCGATGGCCAGCGAGGAGCCGACGGCGACCTGCACGGCGGCCCGGGTGGTGGGCCGTTTCAGACCGGTCGGCTCCGGCTCCTCGGCTTCGCTCTCCTCGCTGATCTCGATCGCGGCGTCCTCCGCGTCCAGCTCCTCGCGTGAGCGGGCGGTCGCCGGGGTGTCGTCGGACTCGTCCTGCGCTCCCTCCAGGGCGACCCGCAGGCCCAGGGCGGCCCGGGCCGCCTCGCCGAGGCCGCGGAAGACGTCCTGCACGGCCGGGGAGGCCGGGGGCAGGTTCTCCTCCTCGCGGTAGCCGAGCAGCCGGTTGCGCACCTGGGCGAGCGCCGTCCCCGACGCCTCCCCGGCCGACCGCAGCATCAGCAGCCGCAGGGCCTGGAGATCCCGGCGCAGCGCGGCCGTCGCCTCGTCCCGCACCGGCAGCTCGCCGCCCGAGGGCAGCGGGGCGCCCGGCAGATGCAGGGTCAGGGTGTCGGTCCGCTGCGCGCTGCGCGCGGTGAGCAGCAGCAGGCCGAGCCGCTCGGCGGCGATCTCCGCGTCCGCGATGCGGCGCTGGAGCAGCCGGGCCACCGCCGGGTCCGAGGTGCCGTCCTCCAGCCGGCCCTGGATCAGCAGCGCCGTCTCGTGCAGCCGCGCGGTGCCGGTGCGCAGGTCCGCCAGCACCTTCTCGGCCTCCTCGGGGCCGGCGTCCAGCAACGCGGCCTGGGTGGCGAGCAGCTGGGCGAGCCGGGCGCGGAAGGCCCGCCGGAGCCGGTCCAGGGTGCCCGCCGGGGTCTGCGGCAGCAGCACGAACCGGGCGGCGGCGCTGCACGCGAACGCCACGCAGATGACGCCGTACAGCGCGGGCAGCACCGACGCCGTCGCGCCCACGAACAGCGACAGGAAGTAGACCTGGAATCCGATCAGCCCCAGCGCCGTGCCCCGGTCACCGAACCGGCGGCCGTAGACGGCGCAGAAGATGAGGACGACGAAGAACAGGTCACCGGCGACGACCTGTTGGTTGAGCAGCGCGCCCAGCGACACCGAGGCCAGCGCCACCGGCAGGCCGATCGCGAGCGTCACGGCCTGCCGGGCGCGCTGCTTCTCCCGGATGGCGAACGTGGCGACCATCGCCGCCATCGCCCCGGCGACCAGCTGGGGCACCGGGACGCGCAGCGCGGCCAGCACGGCGAGGCTGAGCGCGATGGCGGCGACCGTACGCAGTCCCGCGGTCAGCCGGAGCAGTCCGGGATCCGACGCCGCGAGCCGGTCCCACATCCGTACCCGTCCCGACCGTCCCGCTGCCCTCACGCCGCCGTGCTCTCTCCCGTGCCGGAAATCGATCTCTGCTCCAGCATCGCACGCGGGCCCGGCTCACCTGCCTTCGGCCAGGGTGGCGGCCACCAGCGCGTTGGCATGCCCGTGGCCCATACCGTGCTCGGACTTCAGCCGGTCGACCAGCTCCATGTGCTTCGTCAGCGGCGAGGAGCGGATCAGCTCATGAGAAGACCGCCGGTCCGCAGGAAAATGATCGGCGGCCCTCGGTGATCCACGTCACCTCACGGATGGTCGATGCCCGCGCCCTCCACCTGGGTCCGGACCTGTTCCGGTGTCAGATAGGAGTCCGTGAACTCGAAGTCCTTCAGCCGGGCGGGCTTGCGGGCCTGGAAGCCCGTGCGGACGAAGTCGTCGCCCGCGACGGCGTTCAGCAGCCAGTTGGTCATCACCCGGGTCTTGGCCACGTTGGTGCGCAGCGCCGACCAGTGGTAGCCGCGGGCCACCGCCTGCGCGGGCACCCCGCGCAGCTCGATCCCCAGCGGCTTGGACACCGCGTCCTTGCCGCCGAGGTCGACGACGAGTCCCAGGTCCTTGTGGACGTACGGCTGCATCGGCTGACCCCGCAGCGTCGAGATGATGTTGTCGGCGACCTTCCTGCCCTGCCGCATGGCGTGCTGCGCGGTGGGCGGGCAGACCGCGCCCTCCTGTCCCTTGGCCAGGTCGGGTACGGCCGCCGAGTCGCCGAGCGCGAAGACCCCGTCGTGGCCCGGCAGGCACATCTCGGCGGTGACCGCCAGCCGGCCCTTGACCGTCTCCGCGCCGAGCGTGGCGATGAGCGGGCTGGCGACCACGCCGGCCGTCCAGATCAGGGTGTGCGTCGGCACCACCCGGCCGTCGGTGAAGGTGACCTCCTCCGGGCCGGCCTTGTCGATCGACACGCCCAGCGAGACCTCGATGCCGCGCCGCTTCAGGATCTCCTGCGCGCTGCGGCCGAGCTTGTCGCCCAACTCGGGCATGAGCTTGGGCGCGATGTCGATCAGATGCCACTTGATCAGGCCCGGGTCCAGCCGCGGGTACCGCTGCACGGCCGCGTGCGTCAGCCGCTGGAGGCAGGCCGCGGTCTCGGTGCCCGCGTAGCCGCCGCCGACCACCACGAACTGGAGCCGCGCGGCCCGCTCGGCCGGGTTGTCGCTGGCGTCCGCCAGGTCGAGCTGGGAGATGACGTGGTCGCGGATGTAGGCGGCCTCGGCGAGGGTCTTCATCCCGAAGGCGTGCTCGGTCAGGCCCGGGATGTCGAAGGTGCGGGTCACGCTGCCCGGTGCCAGCACGATGTAGTCGTAGGGTTCGTTGACGATCTTGTCGGTGATGGTGCGGACGACGCACACCTTGGCCTTCAGGTCCACCCCTATCGCGCCGCCCGGGATGATCCGGGTGCGGTACTTCTTGCTGCGGCGCAGGGACAGGGCGATCGACTGCGGCGTGAGCACGCCGGAGGCGACCTGGGGCAGCAGTGGCAGATAGAGCTGATAGGCGAACGGCGTCACCAGTGTGACGTCGGCCTCGTCCGGGGCGAGTTTCCGCTCCAGGCGGCGGACGCAGTCCACTCCGGCGAAGCCTGCGCCAACCACCAGGATCCTGGGTCGTGTCACGGTGTTCATCCCTTTCTGCGGCTCCAGGCGGTCCGACTCGACGCCGTTCGCATGCCCTGGATCGCTCTGCGCCAACTCCGATCCCACCGTGCCTCCAGCCGTTCCGCCAGCTGGGTGGGGCAGGCAGACGAACGCGTGGGGACCAGCATGCCCCCACCGGGAGGTGGAGTAACCGACTGGCGCGCACCTACACGCCGCACACCCGTCACCAGGGCAGAAACGCGTGGATGTCCTTGCCGCGGTCGTGCACCACGACGCTGACCTGGGTGCACAGCGTGTGCACCAGGTGCCAGCCGATGCCGCCACCGCCCGTGCGCGGGTGGAACGGCCGCGGTTCCGGTTTGGTCGTGCTGGTGTCCCGCATCGTCACGTGGACCCCGTCGAACGTGCGGCGCATCCGCAGGTCGAACGGACCGGGCGCGTACTGGATCGCGTTCGCGGCCAGTTCGGTCACGACCAGCAGGATGTCGTCCCAGTACTCGTGCGCGCCCGGCGGTGCGTTCCGGGCGAGCGCGCACAGGAACTCCTCCGCCGCGAGCCGCGCCCCCGTGACGTTGCGCAGCTCACCGGGGAAGGAGAACGTACGCTCGTACCTCTCCTCCGAGGGTGGTGTGTCGTCCCAGCGCGGCTCCGTCACCATCTCGCATTCCCCGGCCCCGGCCCGGAAGGGGCCGGCTCGGCCCCTTCCGACCAGAACGGTCGTCGTTGCTGATCTCTCGCTGCGCTGCGGGTTCCCCCAGCCGCGCAGGCTATCCGTCTCCCCTCGCCCCGCCGCCCGAACGCCGTGGCTCCGCGGCCCGCTCAGCGGAAGACGTCGTCCGGTTCGTCCCACTCGGCCGGCTCCGGCGGACCCGGCCGCGACCGGGAGCGCGCCTGGTACATCGCCTCGATCTCGGCCGCGTAGTGCCGCACGACGGCGTCCCGGCGCAGCTTCATGGACGGCGTCAGCAGCCCGTTGTCCGGTGCGAACGGTTCCTGGAGGACACGGTAGACCCTGATGGACTCCGCGCGGGACACGGCACTGTTGGCGGAGGCGACGGCCCGCGCGATCTCCTCCCGCAGCGCGTTCTCCTCCCGGGTCTCCCGGCCCTGAGCGTCGCCCTGGAGCGCCAGGGCGGCCCGCCAGTGCGCGAGGAACTCCGGGTCCAGGGTGATGAGGGCGCCGACGCAGGGCCGGTCGTCGCCGATCACCACCGCCTGGTGGACCAGCGGATGCATGCGCAGCCGCTGCTCCAGCAGCGCCGGGGCCACGCTCTTGCCGCCGCTGGTGACGATGATGTCCTTCTTGCGCCCGGTGATCGTCAGATACCCCTCGGAGTCCAGCCGTCCGATGTCCCCGGTCGCCAGCCAACCGCCGCGCAGCGCGGCCCGGGTCGCCCGCTCGTCGCTGATGTAGCCCTGGAACACCGACGGGCCGCGCACCAGGATCTCCCCGTCGTCGGCCACCTGGACCTCGGTGCCGGGCAGCGGCATGCCCACGGTCCCGGACTTCTCCCGGCCCAGCGGCTGCATGGTGATCCCGCCGGAGGCCTCGGTGAGCCCGTACCCGTCGTGGAGGTACACGCCGATGCCCTCGTAGAACAGGCACAGTTCGCGGTTCAGCGCGCTGCCGCCGGAGGTGCCGCGCACCACCCGGCCGCCGAGCGCGGCCCGCAGCCTGCGGTACACCGTCCGTTCGTACAGGGCGTGTTGCAGCCTCAGTTCCAGCCCGGGACCCGGCCCGGTGCCCAGCCGCCGGCGCTCCTCGGCCGCGGCGAAGTCCCGCGCGGTCTGCGCGGCCCGCTCGAACAGGGCGCCCCGGCCCGCCTGTTGGGCGGTGCGCAGAAAGGTCTTGTAGAGCTTCTCGAACACCGACGGCACGCCGTACAGGTACGTCGGCCGGAACGTGCTCAGCGCCGACGCCAGTGCCGGCCCGGTCAGCTCCGGCTCGTGCGCCATCAGGACCCCGCCGCGCACACACATCAGCATGATCATGATGCCGTAGACGTGGGAGAACGGCAGGAACGCCAGCACGGACGGCTGTTCGCCCGGGGGCGCGGCGGTGTGCGCCCAGCCGGCCAGCAGGGTGTCGCAGGGGTAGGCCAGACCGCGGTGGCTGAGCGCGCAGCCCATCGGCCGCCCCGAGGTGCCGGAGGTGTACACGATGGCCGCCGTGGAGTCCGGCAGCACGATCCGGCGCAGCGACTCCACCGTGGTGTACGGGACGGCCGTGCCCCGTTCGACGAGGTCGGGCAGGGCGCCCGCGTCCAGCTGCCAGACGTGCCGCAGCCGTGGCAGCCGGGTGCACACGGTGCCGACGGTCATGATGCCCTGCTCGTCCTCCACGACCACGGCCACACAGCCCGCGTCCCGCAGGATCCACTCGACCTGGTCCCGCGAGGAGGCGGGATGGACCGGCACGATCTCGGCGCCCACGGCCCACAACGCGTGGGCGAGCACCGTCCACTCGTAGCGGGTCCGGGCCATCAGGGCCACCCGGTGGCCCGGCGAGATCCCGGCGGCGATCAGGCCCTTGGCCAGGTCCACCACCTCGTCCCGCAGCTCGACCGCCGTCACCTCGTGCCATCCGGCCGTGGCGGGGCCGGACCGGCGCGCGAGGACGGGCAGCGTCGGATTCCGGTCCGCCTGGGCGAACACGCTGTCGGCGAGGCCGCCGGTGAGGGGCGGGGCGACGGCGGGAGCGAGGGCGAGGTTCCGCATGCGCTGCTCCTGGTGTACGGAGGGTCACTCCGCCGATCGGCTCGGTGTCGGCGGTGCTCGAATGTAGCCCAGGCAAGCGCGTTCGGTGACGGGAACGGGGAAGTCGTGATCGGCTGATGATGTGGGCGTCTCCTGGGGACTCGGGAGACATGAGTCATGTGAACCCCGATCCGGAACCCGAGCGCACGACCGGTCTGGAACCAGGTGGGGGAGTTCCGCCCGGCGAGACCCCTCCGGCCGAGAGCAGCCTGCCCGAGGCCGGGCCCCGCGAGCCGCACGTCCAGCGCAGAGGCTGGGCCAAGGCACCGCTGACCCTGATCCTGCTGCTGGTCGTCCTGATCGCGGCCTTCTTCCTGGTGTACGCCCTGGTACTGATCCTCTGACCGGCTCCCTCAGGCCTGCGTGCGCCGCACGCACTCGGTGACGACGTCGCGCAGGCTGCCGGTGTGCTCCAGCAGCCGGCGCTGCTCCCGTGCGCCGTTGCCGGTGCGCAGCAGCTCCTCGACGGCCCGCTCGGCACGGGCCGCGTCGCCGCTCTCGGTGAGCGCGTCCCCCGTGTACTCCAGCAAGGAGCGCAGCACCCGGGGCGCGCGCCGGGGCCGCATGGTCGTCGGGTCGAGCAGATCCTCCTCCAGCCCGAACCGGGCGGCCTGCCAGTCGGCCAGCCGGAGCAGGCTCACGCCGGGGTCGGGCGCCGACCGGCCCGTCCGCCACTCCCGGGCGGTCGTCTCCACGAGGGCACGGCAGAGGGCCGCGATCAGTACGGCGCTCTCCGCGCTCAGGCACACGTCCGCCACCCGGATCTCCACCGTCGGATAGCGGGCCGACAGCCGTGCGTCGAAGTAGGCCATGGCCTCGTCGAGGATGACGCCGGTTGCCACCATGTCGGCCACTCTGCGGTGGTACCGCTCGGCCGTCCCGAACGGCTCCGTCGGCCCGGCCGACGGCCACCGGTTCCACACCCGGCTGCGATAGCTGGCGTAGCCGGTGTTCCGGCCCCGCCAGAACGGGGAGTTCCCGCTGATCGCGCGCAGCACCGGCAGCCACGGGCGGAGCCGGTCGAGGACCGCGACGCCCTCCTCGTCGGACTCCACCGACACATGGACATGGCAGCCGCAGACCAGTTGCTCCCAGGTGGGTATGCCGAACCGCTCGGCCAGCCACTGGTACCGGTCGTTCACACTGAGGGAGGGACTGACCGGCAGCGGAGAGGTGGCCAGCGCGGCGACCGCGCAGCCGATCTGCCCGGCGTGCCGGGCCGCCTCCTTGCGGCAGCGGACGATCTCGTCACCGAGGTCCCCCATGTCCGACTGCGGATGCGTGGCGAACTCCAGCATCTGCCCGAACAGCTCCTTCTCGAAGACGTCCTGCCCGGGATCGTCCTGGGCGGCATGGGCGAGGACGGCCGCCGCCAGCGCCTTCGGGTCTCCGCTGTCCGGATCGACCAGAAGGAGTTCCTCCTCCACTCCGACGGTGCGCACGTGGTGCCGCCCTTCTGTCCGTGCCACGAGGGGCAGTCGCTGTCTTCACGACCCCGACTGCCCCTCGGACGGCCGCCGACACCTGCGGCTTTCAGCCCTCCGGCGTCAGCCAGACGGTGGCGAGCGGTGGCAGCGTCAGCTTCAGGAATCCCTCCTCGGGCTTGACCGGTCCCTCGGTGCGGACACCACTGCCGCCGTACCGGGTGTCGTCGGTGTTCAGCTCCTCGCACCAGGCGGGGAACCCGTCGGAGACCCACAGGCGGTAGTCGTGCCGGACGACGGGGGAGAAGTTCGACACCGCCAGCAGCGGGCGGCCGTCGGCGGCGAACCGCAGGAACGCCAGCACGTTGTCGTCGGCCGCGTCGCACAGCACCCACCGGAAGCCGCCCGGGTCGGTGTCCCGCTGCCACAGCGCCGGCGTCGCCCGGTACACCGTGTTCAGGTCCCGCACCAGGGCCTGCACGCCCCGGTGGTCGCCGGCGGAGTGGTAGTCGTCGGCGAGCAGCCACCACTCGGGGCCGTGGGTGTGCGACCACTCGGCTCCCTGCGCGAACTCCTGCCCCATGAACAACAGCTGTTTACCGGGGTGGGCCCACATGAAGCCGAGGTAGGCCCGGTGGTTGGCGCGCCGCTGCCACCAGTCGCCGGGCATCTTCGACACCAGCGCCTGCTTGCCGTGCACCACCTCGTCGTGCGAGATCGGCAGGACGTAGTTCTCGCTGTAGGCGTACACCATCGAGAAGGTCATCTCGTTGTGGTGGTACCTGCGGTGCACCGGCTCCTTCTGGATGTACTCCAGCGAGTCGTGCATCCAGCCCATGTTCCACTTCAGCCCGAACCCCAGGCCGCCGCTGTCCGTCGGCCGGGTCACCCCGTCCCACGCGGTGGACTCCTCGGCGATGGTCACCACACCCGGGCAGCGCCGGTACACGGTGGCGTTCATCTCCTGGAGGAAGGCCACCGCGTCCAGGTCCTCCCGGCCGCCGAACACATTGGGCTCCCACTGCCCGGAGTCCCGCGAGTAGTCCAGGTAGAGCATGGAGGCGACGGCGTCCACGCGCAGGCCGTCGATGTGGAACTCCTCGCACCAGTAGACCGCGTTGGCGACGAGGAAGTTGCGCACTTCGGTGCGGCCGTAGTCGAACTCGTACGTCCCCCAGTCCGGGTGCTCCGCCCGCAGCGCGTTCCCGGGCTCGTACAGCGGGTCCCCGTCGAACCGGGCCAGCGCCCAGTCGTCCTTGGGGAAGTGGGCCGGCACCCAGTCCATGATCACACCGAGGCCGGCGCGGTGACAGGCGTCCACGAAGTACCGGAAGTCGTCCGGCGAGCCGAGCCGGGGCGTGGGCGCGTAGTAGGAGGTGACCTGGTAGCCCCAGGAGCCGCTGAACGGGTACCCGGCCACCGGCATCAGCTCCACATGCGTGAAGCCCATCTCCTTGACGTACGGCGGGAGTTCCTCCGCCAGCTGCCGGTAGGTCAGCCCCGGCCGCCAGGACGGCAGATGCACCTCGTACACCGAGAACGGCGCCTGGTGCACGGGGGTGTCACCGCGGTGCGCCATCCAGTCCTCGTCGCCCCACTCGTAGTGCGAGGACGTCACGACCGAGGCCGTGTCCGGCGGCACCTCCGTGCCCCGGGCCATCGGGTCGGCCTTCAGGAACCGGTGGCCGTACCGGGAGGTGATCTCGAACTTGTACCGGGTGCCGTCGCCGATCCCGGGCAGGAACAGCTCCCACACACCGGACGCGCCGAGCGACCGCATCGGGTACTGCGTCCCGTCCCAGTACGTGAAGTCCCCGGCCACCCGCACTCCCTGGGCGTTCGGCGCCCACACGGTGAAGCGGGTACCGGCCACGCCCTGGTGGACCATCGGCTCGGCCCCGAGCGCCCGCCACAGCTGCTCGTGCCGGCCCTCCCGGATCAGATGCAGGTCCAGTTCGCCGAGGGCGGGCAGGAAGCGGTACGGGTCGTGCACCTCCTGCTCGCCGTCGTCGTACGCCACCAGCAGGGTGTACGACGGGACCTCCGCGCAGGGCAGGACGGCGGCGAACAGGCCGTCGCCCTCCGACCGCAGCTCGGTCGGGGTGCCGTCGATCACGACGCTCACCGCCCGGGCGTTCGGGCGCAGCGCCCGGAACAGCGTGCCGCCCGGCACCGGATGGGCGCCCAGCAGGGCGTGCGGATCGTGATGCGCGCCGGCCAGCAGCCGGCCGCGGTCGGCGGGGTCCAGGGCCACGGCCGTGGGCGGCTTGGGCCCGGCGGCCTCGGGACGCGTGGTGTCCTTCAGTGCCATGAGTCAGCCTCCCCACACGGCGAGCCGTTTGATCGCCGCCATCGGTACCGGCAGCCAGTCCGGTCGGTGTCTCGCCTCGTACAGCACCTCGTAGACCGCCCTGTCCGTCTCGTGCGCGCGCAGCAGCGCGTGCTTCTTGCGTGGATCCCAGCCGGCGCGGGCCGCGTAGCCCGCGCAGAACGCCTCCCGGCAGCGGCGCGCCCACTCGGGTCGCCAGGGGCGGCGCTGCCGGGCCGCGTAGTCGAAGGAGCGCAGCATCCCGGCGACGTCCCGCACCGGGGACTGCGGGGCCCGCCGCTCGGCGAGCGGACGGGACGGCTCGCCCTCGAAGTCGATGACGAACCAGTCCCGGCCGGCCCGCAGCACCTGCCCGAGGTGCAGGTCGCCGTGGATGCGCTGGGCGGGCGGCCCGGTGTCGCAGGTGGCGAGCGCCGCGAACGCGGCCCTCAGGCCCGGTACGAAGGGCAGCAGCCCGGGCACGGCGTGCGCGGCGGCGTCCAGCCGCGCGCACATCGCCTCGGCCGTACGGCCGTTCTCGCCCGGCCCGGCCGGCGGGAAGGCCTCGGCCAGCGCCAGGTGCACCTCGGCCATGGCCCGCCCCAGCGCGCGGGCCTCGGTGGTGAAGTGGTCGCCCGCGGCGAGCGCGCGCAGCGCCAGCGTCCAGCCGTCGGTGGCGTCCGGCAGGAACGGTTGCAGCACCCCGAGGGTGGCCGGGCGCGGGGCGGTCGTGGTGAACCAGGCCACCGGCGCGGGCACCCGGGTGCAGCCCTGCGCGGTCAGCGCCGCCGGCACCTCAAGGTCCGGGTTGACGCCCGGCTGGATCCGGCGGAAGACCTTCAGGATGTACGCGTCGCCGTACACGATCGAGGAGTTGGACTGCTCGGCGTCCAGCAGCCGCGGCGGCAGACCGCCGGGCAGATGGGCGGCCGGGTCGGCCTCGAACCGCAGCGGGCCCGCCACGCCGGGCCGGCGCAGCCGCTCCAGCAGCAGATGGGCCGAGCGCGGGTCGTGCAGCGCGTCGTACACCGCGAGCCCGGCGAGCGGGCCGTCCACGGCGCGCCCGATGAACGCCCGCTCCAGCCGGGGGGCGAGGTGCGGGCGCAGGCCCAGCAGCAGCTGGTAGCAGTCCCCGGGCGGGGGAGTGCCGCCGGGGGTGGGCACCGGCACGTGCGAGGCGTGCACCAGCAGGTGCAGACACCCCGGGAACAGCTCCGTCACGGACAGCACCGACAGATCGGTGACCGGCCGGTCCTTGCCCGCGAACCAGCGTTGCCTCGGCAGCCAGTCGCGCAGCAGCCCGCCCAACGAGGCCAGCGGCCCGTCGGGCCCGGCCGCGGTGCGCGGTCGGGGGGTGATGGTCTTCGGCATGGTGACGCGTCCTTTCCTCGGCGCCGTTCAGCGGCGGCGGCCGATGCGGGATGCGACTCGGGTGAGCCGGAACCAGTAGAAGCCGTGGCCTTGCAGGGTGAGCAGGTAGGGCAGTTCACCGATGGCGGGGAAGCGCACGCCGCCGATCAGCTCGACCGGGTGCCGTCCGTCGTAGGCCCGCAGGTCGAGCTCGGTGGGCTGGGCGAAGCGGGAGAAGTTGTTCACGCACAGCACCAGGTCGTCGCCGTACTCGCGCAGGAAGGCCAGGACCGCCGGGTTGGAGGACTGGAGTTCCGTGAACGAGCCGAGTCCGAAGGCGGGGTTCTGCTTGCGGATCTCGATCATGCGGCGAGTCCAGTGCAGCAGGCTGGACGGGGACGACATCGAGGCTTCCACGTTGGTGACCTGGTAGCCGTAGACCGGGTCCATGATCGCGGGCAGGAACAGGCGTCCCGGGTCACAGGTCGAGAAGCCGGCGTTGCGGTCGGGGGTCCACTGCATGGGGGTGCGTACGGCGTCGCGGTCGCCGAGCCAGATGTTGTCGCCCATGCCGATCTCGTCGCCGTAGTA